>JBBCIP010000200.1:0-2478 GCA_037189785.1 Alphaproteobacteria bacterium | reverse complement strand
CCGTGAAGTGTCCGGCTTCTGGAGCCGCGATTCAGACCACTCCCCTTTAACAGTTCTGCAAACCACCAACTACTATGAACAAGATCAGTTAAGCCAGGAACTACAAATTCAGGGAACGGCAATGAATGATCGCTTAAAGTGGTTGATTGGTGGCTATTACTTTGAAGAAAAAGGTACCCATATCGATATTATTGAACTTGCCGGCTCTGTCTTCGATTCCGGGGGTTTGATCGACAACGATAACAAAGCAATTTTTGGTCAATTGACCTATGACTTCACTGACCAATTCAGCGTCACCCTCGGTGGTCGTTATACCGATGAAACCAAGCGCTTTAATCCTAAATCTAGTGTCGCGCAAGATAATGGGCTAGGTGTTCCGGCAGGCGCACTTGTATTGCCGGATGCTTGGGCCTCAATCGGTACTGAGGAATTCACACCCTATATAAACCTTGCGCATAAGTGGACGCCTGATTTCATGACCTACGCGTCGTTCAGCAAAGGATTTAAATCCGGGACGTTTACGCAACGTGTGTTCCCACCTCGGCCAGACATCCCAAGCGCCCGTCCCGAAAAGGTCGATGCCTATGAAATTGGCTTCAAATCCACCTGGCTCGATAACCGCATTCGCTTAAATGGTGCTGCGTTCTGGACTGAATATAGCGACATGCAAGTCAACGTTTCCGAAGCAGTGCCTGGCGGTGTTGAAATCGGGATCATTACCCGGAATGCTGCAAAAGCGCGCATTCGCGGTTTTGAATTAGAATTAAGCGCTGTACCTGTCGAAAACTTAGTGATTGAAGGCGGGATCGGCTTCCTGGACGCAAAATACACAGAACTTGAAGCAGGTGCTATTTCGGCAGGCTTAACAACCAACAATTTATTGGTCAACACTCCCAAATGGTCGATCACAACGGCTATTGCTTATAGCATCCCATTACCAGGCAATTGGGAAATTACGCCGCGCGTCGACTATAGCTATACATCGACCATTGCTAATAACTCGCAAAACACGGCCTTGCTGATGCAAGATCCTGTCCATCTTTTCAACGTCGCTTTGCGCCTCACGGATCCAGACAATGTATGGGCTGTTACCGGCGCTATCAAAAATCTGACCAACAAAGCGTATTTGATTGCAGGCAACGACGATGCTGGATCAGGCATCATCGAAGGTGTCTACTCTCGCCCCCGGGAGTGGTCATTGACAGTAAAGCGTAAGTTCTAATTCCCCCAATCTTGTGTCTGAAATTGCCGGGGCCCAGAAATGGGCTCCGGATTTTTTATGTTACAGATTTGTGACGATCGTTATACTCTCGCCCCATAAATCAATCCTCTATTCACGACCACAAATGGGGAAATAATAATGGGGCTTTATGACAGTACGCGCATATTTCGGCTACATTGCTGGGCCATAATGTTTCTATTGGCCTGCAATACGCTTATAAATATGTTATATTTTACAATGGGATATGATCATATCCTGGGAATATTTCCGGCCTTTGATGTGAATAAAGAGTGGAATGTTCCAAGCATTTTTTCAGCTCTTGCGATCCTTTTTTGTTCGTTAACCTGTGCTCGTATTGCCGTAATGCGGCGTCCCCTCAGCGGGCTCTTGTATCTGGGCTGGATCGGGGCTGGGCTCATACTGTTGTTCATCGCCGCAGATGAATTGATGAGTTTTCATGAGCATCTTTCCAAGCCGATGCGCCATGCAATGGATTTGGATCGTAGAATCTTCTATATTTGGGCGCTTCCCTATATGCTGGGAATCGCTGTTTTCGCCATATTCTTGATCCCATGGTGGCTCAAATTAAATAGCAAATTGCGCATAGCCTTACTAACCGCCGCTCTTGTTTTTGTTTGTGGCGCCGTTCTGTTCGAAGTCATCGGCAATATGTTTTTCTTACATGAAGAAAAATCCCAAACCATTGCCGACTATGGCTATTGGATATCCACAACATTTGAAGAAGGGCTTGAAATGTTCGGTATGGCCTTGGCCTTACGCGCGCTGTTACGCGAACAAGAAGGCTATTACGCTTCAGCCACATCTTCTATATGAAGCTCGGCACTGCGGCGGCCGTTCCAGGTATTGATTTTGAGATTGGCGGCGATATGAAATCGCCGCCCAAAACCGGTCAGCAACGCCTGGCCCATATCGGTCGCAGCGGCCCGGAACGCAACGCCTTTTAATCGTGTGCCGTCACTGCCTTCTAAATTGACCCGCACATGGTCGCTGCCAACCACATCGGCGAACGCAACCTTCATGGCATGCAACGCAAACCGCGGAGCCGGATTACCGGCACCATAAGGCCCCGCATCCTGAATACGGTCAATCAACTCGGCCGTAACCGCCCCCGCACTCACCGCGCCATCCAACATCAGCGCTCGGCTTTCCCGGGCAGCGGCAACAGGCGCCATCAACCGATCCACCAAAAACGCTTCAAGCTCTGGAAGACGATCGACCTCAACGGTCAAGCCTGC
>JBBCIP010000199.1:0-1354 GCA_037189785.1 Alphaproteobacteria bacterium | reverse complement strand
TTGCCTCGATAGCGAGAAAACACTCCCGCTTGCAACGGAACTCACCACAGAAATGCGCGCTTTTGACAAGAATGCCAAAGAAGTATGGAGGGGCGACGTAAAATTCACCGTCATACCCTAAGGTCTTCTGTCTGGGGACATCGTAAAACGATGCTCCCCTCTTATTCGGGTTCTGTTTAAGCCGGAAGCGACTGTTCAAAGAAATCGAGAATTTTTTGCCAGCTGTCTTGGCTCGCTTCGGCATTTTTCTGTGGCGTTCCCCCACATAATAAAAACTTCTGATTAACCGGATGGAGGATAACGTCCGACGCACTTTTAACGGCATTTGCCGCAGCGATCAAATGGCCTGCCTCAGGATAATTCAGATGCGTTACCGGATGTTTGTATCCCGCGTCTTTCAACCTGGCGACGATGAATTGCGCGGAATAGGCCGATGGCCAGTTTTGATCATCGCCCCCAGATACCAACATAATCGGGCATTGGGCGTTTTCAACCGGGATCAGCGTGTCATCTTTTAATCGGTTAAGATAGCCCTTCATAAAGGCCGGACTTAAAACAATGGGACGATCCGGATATTTTTCGGCTTGCGACAGCAGCTCATGAATATCCTGCTCTGTGGTCAGCACATGATAAGGCAACGCCTTACCATCTCGGGTCCAGCCCGGAAGATCATAATGCCCCACCGCATCATTACCGCTCATAATATAATGGCACGGCAGACATGAAACAGCGGCAGCGACTTTCGTCGGTAAATAGCTGCAAGCCACCAGTGTTGTCTCCGCCCCTTTGGACCAGCCGATCACACCAATGCGGCGATGGCCCAAGGCATCGGCCATCCAATCCAATGCTTTTTCCAAATATTCAATAGGCAAATCATGCATCTGGTCCGGCACGCCCGGCGCCCCGAACAGCGCCAACGACATGGCAAGATAACCATGGGATGCCAATAGCGGCGCATGCACCGTTTCGTAGCCACCGTTGGAACCGGTGATGGTGATAATACCGTATTTTGGCGTCCGAATTGGATGATAGACTTTAGCCGCAAGCCCAACATCCGCCAAAGATGTGACCGTCACCTCCATACCTTGGCGCAACTGCCGAAACTGCGCGCTTGCCGTTACGGTCCCATCGCAAATCACTTCGAACTGAATGAGAAAGACCGCAGACTTGGTATAGTTCGGGCGACCCAACTTTAAAAAAGCTTTGTCCGTTGTGCGTATGATATGGTGAAACTCATCACGACTGACGATGCGATCATCAACAACAGGACGCATGGACCAAATCAGGCCCATGCCATCGATCCCTTGATATGTACCTGATATCGCGGTCGCTTCGGATAGTATTAAGACACCAT
>JBBCIP010000198.1:0-3577 GCA_037189785.1 Alphaproteobacteria bacterium | reverse complement strand
CTCGGCGTGCGCTGGATGTTGATGGCGTATAATATCAACAATCGCGTCGGCGGCGGCTGTCAGGACGACGATAGCGGGTTGACGGATTTTGGTCGTGCCGTGATCCGGGAAATGGAACGGGTCGGTATGATGGTCTGTTGCACCCATACCGGCTATCGCACGGTCAATGACGTTTTTGATTGTGCGGAAAAGCCGGTTATTTTTTCCCATTCTAATCCACGGGGTTTGATGGACCATCCGCGCAATATCAGTGATGAGTTGATTCAAAAATGTGCTGATACGGGCGGGGTGATCGGCATCAATGGCGTCGGGTTATTCCTCGGACAGAACGATATCAGCGCGGAAAACCTATGCCGTCATATTGATTATATCGTGCAAAAAGTTGGGCCGGAGCATGTGGGGCTTGGGCTTGACTACACATATGACATGCAAGAGCTCAATGACTATGTGCGGAATCATCCGGAAAAATTCCCGGCGTATCTTGGCTATTCCGACGGCATCAAATTCGCGCCACCGGAATCCTTGGAAGGCATCGTTGCTGAGTTGTTAAAGCTCGGGTATAAAGTCCCGCATATTCAAGCGGTGCTGGGCGGCAACTTCATGCGTCTCGCCAAACAGCTTTGGCGCTGAATGTCCGTTCGATCTTTGCGACCATACTTCTGCTGACATTAACCATAAAGACAGAGCAGAAGCCACTCAAAATAGCAAGGTGACGCCAACGCTACACTTTGGCGTCAGTTGTATTGTTTAATCCATAGCATTACTTATTTGGGACTATTCTCGACTGTTTATTAACCTTGATCCATCATGGTTACGGTCTGTTAGCAAGGCCGCTGTCTTAGGAAGGCAGTGACGAGTGAAGGACGGGCGGATTTGAGTCTCGATCAGTTAGAGTTGGACGTTGAGAGCCGATCAAGATTAAAAGCATTGCTGGAACGGCAGACCGCTGTCACGGCTGGCCAAATCGTGCTTGTTGGCCTGAGCAAGATCAAGGAGGCCATGGGCGATGGATGGGGGCGCTATCGCGACCGTGTTTATGGGCAAACCGAGAAAATTCTCAGCACGATGCTGGACCCGCGGGAGGTCTTTTTACGACTTGGCGAAGACCGCTATGTGATTGTGTTCCACGAGCGTGAACCCGCTGCGGCGCAAGTTCTGTGCGAGAAAATCGTCGGCACGGTTTATCAGACATTCTTGGGGATTTCCGATTTTCAGGGGTTGAGTGTTGAAGGCGTCATCATGATGCTCGACCCGGAGATGGTGGCGCATTCGTTGGGTTTATCGCTGGAGCGGCCGGAACCAGCGACCCCACTGGAGGCCGCATCCGTTGAGCTGTCCGTTGATCCGCCCATTGCCTTGCGTCGTGCCGAGTCTTCGGAGGAATTCGAAGGTGACATCGGCTATATGCCGGTCTGGGATTTGCCCAATAAAATTATTTATACCTATAAACCCACATTGACTGTGAGGTTGGGGTCGCGGCGGGTCAGCGGGTATTTGGCGCTTGGAGATGGGAAAGACGCAAAGCCGATCCGCATCTTGGATCGCCAATTGCTGGTCGCGGCCATCCGCGAACTGATTGCGCAACAAGATGATCTGCGCAGCGCATTCGCCATGTTGGTGCCGGTCAGTTTTATGAGTTTATCGGCGAAGTCGGTGGCCAATGAGTATTTTGCCCAGTGCTCGGCGCTGCCGGAGAAGTTGCGCCGCCAAGTGTTGTTCGAGGTCGCGCATTTGACGCCCGGGGCCCCGCCATCCCGCACTTTTGAAGTGATCGCCATTTTGCGGCGGTTTGCCCGGCTTATTTATGTGCGGGTCGATTATCGGTGGAAAGATTTTGCCCTCCTCAAAAAATTACCCATACAGGGTGTGACGGTCGATTTGGAAGGCGATCCGCGCCCACTTGCGCAAATCACCGCCGATCTGGTGCGGATCGCAACATTCGTGCGCGAGCAAGGATTGAGCTTGGCCATATCCGGAGTTGATAAACGGGCGTTGCTATCCCTGACGGCCAGCGTGGGGGCCCGCTATGCCTATGGCCATTATTTGATATCGACGATCAGCAGACCCATGGCGTCCATGACTTTGGATTGGGTGGAGCTTGATAATTATAGCCCGATAGAAATCGATTAAGCGCTTGGGTTCGGAAATTAAGATCAATTTATACAGTCTAGATTTCTGGCCGTGCATCCCGTATAACCCGCCCCGATGATGGAAATATTCAAACGCTTCACTTTTGATGCGGCTCACCAACTCGCCTGCAATGTGCCGGAAGGCCATCGCTATGCCGGCGTGCATGGGCATTCGTTTGAGGTCGAGGTGTATGTGCGCGGGGAACCGGACCCCGCAACCGGATGGATCATCGATTTCGACCGTCTGGATGCGGCGTTGAAGCCCATTCGGGATACGCTGGATCATTCTTATCTGAATGATATTCCTGGTCTTTCGGTTCCTACCTTGGAACGGGTCACGGTTTGGATCTGGGATCGCCTGAAAGGGGACTTCCCGGGTCTTTGTAAAGTCGTCATCCGCCGCGGCAGTTATGGCGAAGGCTGCGTTTATAGCGGGCCTGCATAGGCCGTCCCCCTTATCCTATTTTGACCGAGCCGTGTGCTGTATCTTTTTGTCTGATATTTAACCAAATTGGTTATAAATATTGACATTTATAATTTTATTGGTTAATATGGGGAAAATTAAAAAGAGGGGGCGGCTTGAGATTATCACCACATTTTACTCTGACCGAGATGACCAAAAGTGCCACGGCAGAGCGCCTTGGCATTGCCAACGAGCCAACGCAGGCGATGATTGAAAATATGCGGCGTCTTGCGACCAAGATATTGGAGCCGGTGCGGGCTGAGTTCGGCATTCCGTTCGCGCCGACATCCGGCTATCGCGAGCCACAGTTGAATAAAGCCATCGGTGGTGCCGCACGATCACAGCATTTGACCGGGGAGGCGGTGGATTTCGAAGTGCCGGGCATTGCCAATCTTATTGTTGCACGATGGATTGCCGCCAATCTCCGCTTTGATCAATTGATTTTGGAGTTTTGGTCGCCCGGCGATCCCGGCGCCGGCTGGGTCCATTGTTCGCTGAAGGCAGCGGGAAATCGCGGGCAAATTTTGACCATCGGCCGTGTCAACGGTCAGGCGATCAGTCATCAGGGGTTGCCGCACGGGTTATAGAATTATGGGGCTGTAGAGCTTAGCTTTAGGGGGCTAATTTGGGGATATTTTCAAAATTGCTGGTGGGCCCGGCGGTGGATGCGGTGAGCGCGCTCGGTTCAGTGTTTGATAAACTGTTCACGTCGGAAGAAGAACGCCGCCAGGCCGAGGCCGTGCTGTTGAAAATCAAACAGGAACCGGCCATTTTACAGGCGGAAATCAACAAGATAGAAGCCGCCCAGCGATCGGTGTTCGTGGCCGGTTGGCGGCCGTTTATCGGTTGGGTGTGCGGGGTCGGCTTTGCCTGGGCGTTTATTTTTCATCCGTTTTGCGTGTGGCTGGTGGCCTTTCGCGGCCTTGATATCGTGCCGCCGGTTTTGGCCACCGATGATATGATGGAATTGGTGGTGGCGTTGTTG
>JBBCIP010000197.1:0-14106 GCA_037189785.1 Alphaproteobacteria bacterium | reverse complement strand
ATCGAACACGTCGAGCCCGGCGGCAGCCACATGGCCGGATTTAAGCGCGGCGATCAGGGCATCGTCATCAACAATGGGGCCGCGTGCGGTGTTGACGACAATCGCTCCCCGAGGCAACAGCGCCAGCCGTTCGGCATTGATCAGTTTGCGGGTGTCCGGGGTCAATGGGCAGCTGATCGACAACACCTGAGCATGCGGGAGCAAGCTTTCAACGCTGTCATGATAGATGGCGCCTTGTTCCTCGTCGGCGCTTAAGCGTTTGCGGTTGTAGTAATGCACCGTCATGTCAAAACCACGGGCCCGGGCGGCGATCATTTGGCCGATGCGGCCCATGCCGATGACGCCGAAGCTTTTGCCGGTGATTTCCGTTCCGCACATGAAGTCGATGCCCCAGGCTTTCCAGCCACCGTCACGGATCAGCCGATCCCCTTCGCTGGCGCGTCGGGCCGCCCCCAGCATTAACAGAATGGCGATTTCAGCGGTCGCGGCCGAAAGCACGTCGGGGGTATTGGTGATGACGATGCCACGTGCTTTGGCGGCATTGAGGTCGATGTTGTCGAGGCCCACGGCATGGTTGGCGATGATTTTGACAGTGGCGGGCAGGCGGGCGATCACCGACGCGTCGAGGCGGTCCGATGGTGACGACAAAATACCGTCCTTGCCATCGGCTGCGGCGATCAGCTCGTCGGTGCTGAGTGTGCGATCGTGATCGTTCAAGGCAACGTCAAATTCACTTTTGAGGCGTTGTTCGGCCAACGGCATGACGCGGCGTGTGACCAGAAGGCGGGGCTTGCTCATAAGGCTACTCGTAACGGCTAAAGTGACACAGATGGAGGCTGTTTAGGGCCGGAGAATTTTCCCGGGGTTCATGATCCCCAGTGGGTCGATCGCGTGTTTGACGCTGCGCATGACGCTGATGGCATCGCCATGTTCGGCAATCAAAAAGTCGCGTTTGCCAAGGCCGACCCCATGTTCGCCGGTGCAGGTGCCATCCATGCTGAGGGCCCGCATCACCATGCGATCATTCAAGGCATAGGCTTTTTCCACAGCTTTCGGATCGTGTTCATCATAAAGCAGGACGGTGTGGAAATTCCCGTCGCCGACATGGCCGGCAATCGGGGCAATGAAGCCCTCGGCCTCGAAATCAGCCTGGGTTTCAAGGATGCAATCGGCCAAGCGCGAAATAGGCACACAGACATCGGTTGTGATCATCGCGGACCCCGGTTGTAGCGCCATGGCGGCATAGGCGGCATCGTGGCGGGCTTGCCATAGCTTGCTGCGATCTTCGGACCGGGTCGCCCAATCAAAATCGCCGCCGCCAAAATCTTGAGCGATGGCGGCAAAGCTTTCAGCCTGTTCTTGAACACCGGCGGTGCTGCCGTGAAATTCCAGGAACAGGGTCGGTTTGACGGGGATCGATGTTTTTGAATAGCGGTTGATGCCATCCATCATGGTGGTATTGAGAAGTTCGATCCGGGCCACCGGTATGCCGGATTGAATGGTGGCAATGACGGCGTTCACGGCGCCTTCCAGTGTTTCAAAGCCAACCACCGCAGCGGACATTGCTTCCGGGATGCCATAAAGCCGCAGCGTGATTTCGGTGATGATGCCAAGGGTCCCTTCGGAGCCGACGAACAGGCGTGTTAGATCGTAACCCGCAGCGGATTTCCGGGCGCGACGCGCAGTTTTGATGATGCGGCCATCGGGCAAAACGACGGTCAGGGCCAAGACGTTTTCGCGCATGGTGCCGTAACGGACGGCATTGGTGCCCGACGCCCGCGTTGCCGTCATACCGCCGATCGAGGCATCGGCGCCGGGATCGATCGGGAAAAACAACCCGGTCGCGCGGATATCGTCGTTCAGTTGCTTGCGGGTCACCCCGGCCTGGACGGTGACATCCAGATCTTCGGCATTGACGGTCAAAACACGGTTCATGCCGCTTAGGTCGATACAGACGCCGCCTTCGATGGCGTTGATATGACCCTCCAGCGAGGTGCCGGTGCCATAAGCGATGATCGGCACCCTATGGGCCGCGCAAATCTTGACGATTTCCGAGACTTCCTCGGTCGATTGGGCGAAAGCGACCGCATCCGGCAAGGCTTCTTCGTGATGGGATAGATCCTTACCATGATGGCGGCGAACGGCCTCTCCCGTGCTTAAGCGGTCACTCAGTAACCGGCGCAAGGCGTCAACGGCGGACGAGAGAGCGGCGGGTTGTGCGGTCATGATCTTTCCCTTAAGGCCATCGAGGCTTTGTTCTTGATTACAGTCATAAAGTTGTCCCATGCTAGACTGCTTACGGCGGCTATGAAACCACCTAATTCAGCATAACCGCGAGAGATTTTAAACATGTCCATCAAGAAAAGAGGATCAACCAATGACATCGACCGTAAAATGGGCTTTGGGTGCTGGGGTTGCCGTTGCCATTGCATCGACCTTTGCCTGGGCGCAAAGCGATGTGCGGCGTATCCATGTCACCAGCATTCAATCCATCAGCGCCGCTGAAGATGGGGCCGCCTGGGCGTTGAGCACGGACGGCACATTGCTGCATTGCCGCTTTGAAGACAGCAAAGTCAAATGCTTCGATCGTCGTGGTCCGGCCCGCAGCGAATATTGATCATAATAGTCCTAAGTGCTGAAAGCGCTTTCCATTCTGAGGATGGCGCTTAGAGCGTTCCGTTTCACAAAAGAATGCGAGAAAAGATTGTGCGTGTCAGTGACGCTATTTTAAGCCGTCGGTCCTTGCGGGCCTTCACATCCGACGCCGTCCCGTTAGACCTGGTGCGGGACATTCTCGATGTGGCCCGGCGGGCACCATCCGGTGGTAATCTTCAGCCGTGGCGGGTGACGGTATTGTCGGGCGCGGCCAGGCAGCGCTTGGTCGATGCCGTCGCACAGAAAATGGCGGCGGGTGAGGCGGAGGTGCCGGAATACAATGTTTATCCGCCGGATTTGACCGATCCCTATAAGTCGCGTCGCCGCAAAGTCGGTGAAGATCTTTATACGACGATCGGTGTCCCACGGGAGGATCGGGCCGGTAAATTCCGGCAACTGGCCAAGAATTTCGCCTTTTTCGGGGCCCCGGTGGGACTGATGATCACCATCGACCGGCAGATGGAAGTCGGACAATTTGCCGATCTTGGTATGTTCCTCGAAAATGTGATGCTGCTGGCGCGGCAACACGGGCTTGATACATGCCCACAAGAAGCCTGGGCGCAATGGCCGCAAACCGTCAAGGCGGTGATCAATCATCCTGATAATGAAATGCTGTTCTGCGGCGTGGCGCTGGGCTATGCCGATCAAACAGCCGTGATCAATAGTTTAGAGACGGAGCGCGCATCAATTGAGGAATTCACGATTTTCTTAGATCAGTAAACGCAAAAAGCGTCGCTTTAAATGTCGACTTTCTTTACAAAAATCATCCGCCCTAATGCAACCTATAATATAGGCTATTGATATTTTAGGGTTAAATACTATGGCATAGTTTTTGAATTCCACTCGGTAGTTTTATTTGCGAGGGGGATTTTATGCGTAAGGTGTTTATGGGGCTTGGACTGTTGGCCGCGATGACGGTATCGGCAACGACAGCCAACGCCGCTTTGGTGATCTATGAGTTTTCCGGCACCGGGACGTTGGAGAACTCTACCTATGCCAGTTATTTTAACGGGTCTGAGTTTGTTGTTATTGTAGACCAAACAAACACATATACCGTGACCTATACCGCCACGCTTACATTCGATACCAGCAAGGCGCCAACGATATCAAACTCGGGACGTTTTAGTTCCATCGATGACGGGCTATCGCCAGGCTGGGTCAAAACCACTCTATCCATCGATGGGTATGATGCGCCTCTAGCGTTTACCTATGGTGATTTTCAAACCAGAGGCGACCTGCCGGATCCCGCGCCTGTAGATCCTGATGATGTGGAGAACTGGGAAACAACGGCTACTGATTGGATTGCGCCCTATAACACAAGTGACATCATAGAACCTTACCAACGTGAAGGAACGTGGGAAGGGGATAACAGATTTTACATTCCTGGCTCTGAATATGATGTGATCGATGGGATACTTTTTTCATCCGCTTGGGAAGGCATAGATGAGCTGGATCCTGCTGAAGTAAGCTCATATTTGAGGGTTAATTACGATCTTTATTTAGGTGATATTCGAATGCCATTTATTCATTATGAGGAGCGTAGTTTCCGATCTAATGAGGTCACGAATCTCACCCGCCGTGTTGTTTATGATGAACCGACAGCAGTTCCCGCTCCGTTCGGCGCAGGTCTTTTGCTGTTAGGGTTGTCAGCACTGGGGTGGTCGTATCGGCGTCGCAAGTAAGGCCGGGCTGCTAGTCATGCAGCATCTTGAGCCGGGCGATTTCGGCGTAAAGTCCGGCTTCGTGATACGGCGGGCGTTTGATCGGCGCTGTGGTGGTAAGGGTTAGGCTGGCCTTATCATGGGACAGCCAGCCGCCGTATTCCGTATCAAGGAAGGCGGCCATCACCGCGGCCCATTGGGTTTTGACGACGGGGGCCAAATCATCGCGTCCGCGCAAGGCTTGGAAGTGCAGGAGAGTGCGCAGCATTTCCGTTTGCCGCCACCAGATTTTGCTTTTATCGGTTACGGCTTCGGTTGATCCGTTGATCTCGCCCCAAAGCCCACCCTGGTCCGGGTCGATGCCGAGGGCCAGCGTTTTATCGACCAGCCTATTGGCGTTTTCGAGGAAAACCGGGGCCAGACCGGCTTCGACGGCGCGGCTTAGGAAAAACGCCCATTCCAATTGATGGCCAAGATCAATGACGGTGCCGGGTTTCAACGACAGGTCATAATTTTCGGCAATAAAGCCGCCGGTTGCGGGCATCAAAACTTTGGTCGCGAATTTTGCGACGGCTTCCGCGTCTTGCCAGATTTGCTCGTCGCCGCTTTTGTCATGGAGCGCCAGCAACGCCTCCAACAGATGCATCAGGGCATTGGTGTTGACGCCGGTCGACATCGCCATCACCCCCTCCATGTCACCTTGCGCGGCCAGCCGGGGCAGCATCAACATACCGCTGGCGTCGTTTGCGACCATATCCATGGCGGCTTTGAGATAGCGTTTGTCGCGGTTCGCGCCATAAGCATGAGCAAGGCCGAAAATGGCGGCGGCGATATCATAGTCATTGGCTTTGGTTTCGGTTTTTTGACCGTCGATGGTCACGCCATCGACCCAGCCGCCGTTGGGATCGCGAAAGTCTTTCACTAAAAAATCAGCGCCGGATTTGAGCGCGGTTAGGTAGCGTTGATCTTGGCTCTGATCATAGGCCGAGGCAAAGACGTAAAGCAGCCGACCTTGGGTCACGAGGCTTGCGTATTTTTCATCGCTCGGCGACCAGTCGCGATTGAGAGCCGGGGCGTAGAAACCGTTTTCCGCCACCGCTTTATCGAGCCAATGGCGGGCGTTGTCGGTGACCAGGGCGGTTTTCGGATCGATCCCGGCCAAGGTTGTGGCAGCCGCGTTTGAGAGCGTCACCGGGGCCGGTGCCATGTCATCGGGCCGCAACAGCAGGTAGCCGAAAATGAGGCTCAACGCAGCGAGCACGGCTGCTATCGCAATCGCTATTCTGACCATCAGTCCTTTGGCAGCCCCTGTGGCAGCCCCTCTGGTATGAGCCCGTGTTTATCCGTTCCACAACTATTGACGACTTTGGATTGCAGATAACTATGACAGTTATACGCTCGTCAAAGCCATTGTCTGGTCAGGATAATCAGCCAATAACAGTTAAGAAAGCTTTGTGATCAAGACATTATTGTGCGGTTGAGATGGGATCCGGGCGCAAAGTTGGGGCTTCCCTACGCTCAATACGCCGCCATAACCGTTCATGAAAGAAGAACACGACGGTATTGGCCAGCGGTTCCAGCAAAGCCGCACTTCCGGCGATCAGGACCGAGCCGGTCAAGGCATAAATCACCGCGAACCCAACCGTTATATGGACGGTGGCGAAACTGAACGTTTTGATTAAATCGCGTTTCATGTCCGGGGACCTATGTCACGGCGCTCCCTATGGAGGACCTTGTTGATATAATAATAAGAATCATTCTTAATTAAATCAAGATGCTCGTTAAAATTTGCTGATGGGATCGCCTTGCGCAAATGGGCCATTCGGGGTATTTCAGGCACAGTTTGGGGCTTCCCAAGGGGATAATCGAGGTCCTGGAGTTATCATAAACCCCTGCAATATTAGCTATATTGAGCGCTCCTGCCGAAGCGCCGACCGGATTTTGAGCTGAACCAATGACTATCCGTGACCATGTCAAACAGACGATGACGCTGGCCTGGCCCATGATGCTGGCGCAAGGCTTGTCGTTGATGGCCTATGTCATCGATAGTGTCATGGTCGGCCAAGCTGGTGGCCAGGAGTTGGCCTATCTGAGCGCCGGGCGATCCCTGATCCTGGTTGTTACCATGGTTGGTATCGGTCTGTTGCAAGGGGTGGTGGTGTTGACGGCGCGCGCCGATGGGGCTGAAAATTATGCCTCGTGCGGGCGGCTGTGGAAGGCCGGCTTGTTCTATGCCGCCGTGATCGGTTTTATCGCCGTGGTCGCGGTTAGTTATGGCGGCCGGTTGGTTCTGCAGAAATTCGGTCTCAGCGACGAGCTGGTGGAGGGCGGCGGCCGCTTTCTGGCCTATATGGGGTTTGCTTTGCCCGGCACCTATTTGCTGGTGACGTCGACGTTCTTCCTGCAAGGGTTAAAACGGACGAAACCGGGCATGGTGACCATGATGTTGATCACGCCATTGCTGATTTTCCTGAACTGGCTGTTGATCTACGGCAATCTCGGGTTCCCAGCCATGGGGGCTGCCGGAGCCGGATTGGCGACCGCTATTTGCCAGTGGACCGGGGCCATAGGTCTGTTCATATACGTGCGGCGGATGCCGGAAGCCGAGAAATTCGGGGTCAATACGCCATGGAAGCATTTGTGGCGCGACGGCTGGGAATTGCGCCGGTTCGGCTTGCCGTTGGGAATTGCCGGTGGGCTTGAGTTTTTGGGCATGACCACCATCATCATGTTTGCCGGACGCATCGGTGAGATCACCATTTCGGCAATCGAAATCGTTTTCAACATGCATTTGATGGCGTTCGTCGCCTCGTTTTCGATCGCGTCGGCCACGGCGGTCCGGGTCGGCAATGCAGTGGGCCGCAAAGATTTCGCGGTTATCCCGACGCTCGGGTTGGTCGGTGCCGGGCTGGGTGTGACCAGTATGCTGCCGTTTATCCTGGCCTATGTGCTGGCGCCGATCACCTTTTTCACGGTTTTCACCGCCAATACGGACATTCATGTCGTGGCGTTAATTATGCTGCCGTTCCTGTTGGCGGCGTTGCCGTTTGATGCTGTTCAATTTGTGTTTCTGCATTCTTTGCGGGCTGCAGGCGATCAATGGATTGCGTCGATCCTGCAAGTGACGGCGTTCCTGTTTATCATGGCGACGGCTGGGTGGGTGGCCGCGTTTCCTCTGGGGATGGGCGGAGCCGGGTTGGCCTTGGCCTTTACGGCGGGGGCGTTATCGGCGGCGATTTTGCTCGGTACGCGGTTTTATTTCCGGGCCTGGCGGCCCTATCGGCAGTCGGGTGTTTAATTTTACGGGTGTTTAATTTTAATCGTCTCGTAAGATCCCGCTCATACATTGCGCTATAAGCTGTTTTGACAGACGACGGGGGCTCCGGCATTGTAAGCGCGGCCCCGAAACCGGGGCTATGTATGACGGGCTATAGGTAAAGACAGGGGATCGACGGCATGACCCAAGCGGCAGAAAAGCGGGCCGATCGGGCGCATTTCGAAGCAGTGATCAGACTACAATCGGAACGTCAGGCGCGCCATATTTTGGGCGGCTTGGCGGTTTTCGTTTGCTTCGCGATCCTGGCCATCGGTTTGCTGCCGCTCGAATTTAAATCGCAAAGTCTTGGCCTGGCCTGGGCCAAGCTTTTGAATGCGACGCCGATCGATCCTTATTATTGGTACAGCGATCAATGGACCGGTCATGCGTTGGTGCACGGCGCCTTGGCGTTTTGCATGATGGGCGCGCTGTTGCGGCAACGTGTGGTGACGCTGACGATGGCAGTCTTTATGACCGCGGTCGTATTCATTTTCTCGCTCGGTCTCAGTTGCTTCATTGAATTTGCGCAAACCTATTTGCCGGGCCGCAGTGTGTCGGGCAATGATGTGAGCGCCGGTGTGATTGGGTCCGTCGCGGGCATTGTCGCCTGGTTCACGGCTGGTCCATGGTTGATGACATTATGGGCGCAAATTCGCTTTGGCGGGCGTCAGTCAGTGATGGCGGGGGCTGTGCTTTATGCGGTGTTTTACACACTGTTGATGGCGTTTCCGTTCGACATCATGTTTTCATTGGATGGTCTTGCGACCATGGCCGAAAAAGGCAAACCGTTTCTAGGGTTTGCGACCAATGATGCCGGTTTCATCCGCGACACCGTACAGTCGATTGCCGAAGTGATGTTGGCTATGCCGCTTGGGTTGCTGTTGCTGCGGCGGTCGTTTATGGCGGCGGCTATCATTGCAGTGGTGATCGGCTTCGGCGTCGAAATCTTTCAGTTCATGCTTTACACCGGGCAAAGCGGATTTGTCAGCGGCGTGATGCGGAGCGTCGGCATCGTGCTTGGGTGGTTGGGCGGCACTTGGCTGCTGGCCCATGGTCGCATGCCGCAATTGCCGCGAGCGTTCAGAACCACGGCCCGGATCGGTGCCGTGTTGGCATTTATTCCGTATGTCATTTTATTGGCGCTCCTTGACCGCTGGCTGCAAGGATCGCCGCCCGGATTCGAGCAAGCGTTGGCGGCCATAGGCGAGCTGCATTGGGCGCCGTTTTATTATCATTATGCCGGTGACGAAGTGGTGGTGGCGGTCAGCGCGTTGGCGCAAATTGCCATGTTCGTCCCGATTGGTGTGCTGTTATGGGTGGTGACGCCGCAGGCCCGCATTTTGCCTGTCGTCGCCGTCATCGCTGCAGTGGTCGTTGCTGTTTTCATTGAATTCGGTGGTTTATTCGTTGCCGGCAATCGCCCCGATCCGACCAATATTTTATTGGCGGCAGCGGGGGCCGCGCTTGGCGTGTATTTGGCACGGGCGGTGATCGGTTGGGTTGCGACGATATTTTCCCACAACCCTGATGACCGGTCTGATGTTGTCCCTGAGCATACGACGGCAGGGAGCATGATCTGGGCGCTGATCGCCGGGCTTTGTGCCATGCTGGCGTTGTTGATTGTGATCGATCACCCGGGCGCCAATGGCTGGTTGCTGGCGGCGGGGATTGTCTATGTCGTGTTCATGCAACGTTATCCGAAAGCGTGGTTGATTGTTATTCCCGCCGCGTTGCCGGTGCTCGACTTTTTACCTTTGACCGGTCGCATCATGGTCGATCCGTTCGATGCCTTGATCTTGGTGACTTTGGCGGTGGAAATTTTACGCGCGCCGCCGACACTCAAAGATTTCGGCTGGCGTGGGGTGATGGCGTGGCTGATGATCGCGACGATTGTGGCCTATGCCGTTGCGGTCTTGAACGGTTTGTTGCCCTTGCCGGTGATGGACGCCAACGCCTTCACCTCGCTTTATTCGTCTTATCAAACGCTATGGGTCGGCAAAGGCTTTGTGGCTGCGATTGCCTTGGCGCCGTTTTTCTGGCGCTTGGTGCGCGACGATCCGCGCAGCTTATTGGTGTTCGCCTATGGCATGGCGATCGGGTTGTTGTTGTGCGGCCTGGTCGTGTTGTGGGAACGCTTGCTGTTCACCGGTATCTTGAATTTCAACACCGAATATCGGGCGGTCGGCGCATTTTCGACCATGCGCTTGGGCGGCGCTTATCTTGATGCTTATTTTGCGACCGCGTTGCCGTTCACCGTTGTGTTGTTGTTGCTGCATCGAAACCTCAGCGCCGTGGTGTTTGCGGGTGTGTTGGTTTTAATCGGTCTTTATGGCACCTATGTCACGTTTTCGCGTGGGCCCTATTTGGCGGTTCTGGCATCGGCGATTGTGTTGGGCTTGACGTTATGGGTTGCGTCGCGGCGCTTAAGCGGCGGCATCACGCGGTTTGTGGTGTTTGCCGTGATCGGGGCCGGGCTTGTGGGCGCGGCCGCGGTGCCGTTCATGAGCGGATCATTCCTGGCCAAACGGTTCGAGACGGTCGAGAAAGACAAAGACATCCGCTTCGATCATTGGGCCCGCAGTCTCGACATGCGTGATGACGATATCATCAGTCGTTTGTTCGGTATGGGGCCGGGGCGGTTCCCGGCGATTTATAACGCCAAGCATGATGACAAAGTGCCGCTTGGGCAAATTCGTTTGGGCGAGGACGGCGGCAAATCCTATGTTCGGATGACGGCGGGGAACTCGGTGTATTTGTCGCAGTTCGTGCGCGTCAAACCGAACCGCACCTACACGCTCAAAGCCAAAGTCCGCAGCACCAATCCGAAAGCGGTGTTGACGATGCCGATTTGCGAAAAATGGATTGTTGATTCTTTCACCTGTGTGTGGACGTCGTTGAAAGTCGGCGACACCGGCGGCGCTTGGGTTGAAATCGCCACAAAAATCCGCAGCGGCAAGCTTGCCGAAGGTCAGGGCAGTTTAGGCTGGGTCACGACCCGTCCGGTGAAGTTTACGTTGTATTATGCCCACGCCGGGGCGCCGATTGATGTGACGGATCTGAGCCTTGTGACCCAGCGTGGCCGCAATCTGATCGAGAACCCCGATTTTCAACGTGGGCTTGATAGTTGGTATATGACGGTCGATGACCATTTGCCGTGGCACATCAAAAATGTCTTTGTTTCGATGCTGTTCGAGCAGGGCTATGTCGGGCTTATTTTGTTCGTCGGCTTGATCGGTTTCGTGGCGGTTCGACTGCTTGGCCAGGTTTTATCTTATGACCGATACTCGGCTGTTTTGTTGGCGTCGTTCACCGGATTTTTTGTGGTTGGGATTATCGACAGTCCGTTCGATACACCGCGCTTGGTCTTGCTGTTCTATTTGCTGTTATTCGCGGCGTATTATACGGGTGAAGCTATTCGCCAAAACACGCAACCGTCATCTGCCGGTAACGATGGTGCCGGGGCCACGTAAAATTTGCCCAGGCCCGGTAAAGGTGTTGTCGACGATTTCCGCCGGTGTATCGGATTTGTTGTCGACAAAAATGCCGTTGCGATAATCATTGACGAATGTATTGCCGACAATGGTCAACCGATTGTCGTTGTATAAACGCTTTTCCGCGCCGTAGCTGACAAGGCTGGTGTTTTCCGGTTTGTCGCCTTTGTGAATGGTGTTGCCTTTCAAGGTGGCGATGCCGCCTGCGGGGATGTCGACCAGATAACTGGCGCGGCCATCGGGACCATCGACGAATTTATTATTGATGAGCGTCGTTTTCGCGGCGCGGCTTTTCAAGTTATGGCCGACCCGGGCGCCGGTAAAGGTGGAGTCGATAACCGTCAAAGATCGGGCCGCGCCGATATACAGATTATGGCCCAGGCTTTTCGAGCCATCGTCCAAAAAGTTATCGGTGAATTGCGACTTGCGGATCACGATGTCGCTTGTGTCTTTGGCGCCGGACATGATGCCCATTTGATTGTTGTGAAAATAACTGTTCTCGACGGTCAAGCCGGATCCTTCGCTGCGGATTCCGGCGCCGTTGCGGTCGTCAACTTTGGCCCCTGAAAATTCAATATTGTCGACGGTGACGTTGTTGCCGCGAATAACCCAAATCGCCTTTGCTTCTGCGGATCGACCATCGGCCACAAGATGAGGACGGCCGTCGACGCCTTTGAGCGTCAGATCGTTTTGTGTCCAAACCGCGACGTCGCCTTTGTAAACGGCGGCGGCGATTTCCACGGTGTCGCCATCTTTGGCGACCCGGGCGGCGGCGCTTGGGGCCGGCACGGCGGTCCCTGGCGCGACCCGGATCAGTTTTGGATAGTCGCGGCCGCTGTTGGCGGCCAAGGGCGATGTCGGCAATGGCTGCGGCGCCGCCGGTAATGACGGCGTCGTGCCGGTCTGGGTTTCGCCATCGGCAAAGCTGATCGATGCCACCTCGGCGGCCTCTACCGGCACGCGGATGGTGCGCCCGTCTTTCAGGGTTACGACCAAATCGGCGGCGCCGGGATTGGCCCATAACCCAAAGCAAAGCAGCAAAGCTATGGTCAATATTCGGCGCGACATTGCTAACCTCCGAGCCAACATCTGGGCTAACCTTATGAAATCTTGTGGCTCTATGTTATCGCCCCGATGCGCGACCTGCAACCTCGGGTCTAATAGGGCATGGCAAGGGAATACCATTGGCAGCGTGACCGGAATGTGAAACACTTAAATATAAGTATCGTTACGGCCTTGAGTACACCATTGCGACCAAATCGCCATCAGTGGGGACGTCATGACCGAGAACGCTTTATCAACCGATGCTATAATCATAGGCGCGGGTCCGGTCGGCCTATTTTCAGTGTTCGAGCTGGGTTTGCTCGGGCTGAGATGCCATGTCATTGATAATTTGGACCGTCCAGGCGGGCAATGCACCCAGCTTTATCCGGAAAAGCCGATTTTTGATATTCCAAGCCGCCCGCGCTGCACCGGCCAGGAATTGTCCGATGATTTGATGGCGCAAGCTGCGCCCTTCGATCCGGTCCTGCATTTTAGCCAGCAAGCCGAAAGCCTGATCCGGACCGGTGACCGCTGGCATGTCGCGACAACCACCGGCACCGAAATTAGTGCGCCGCTTGTCATCATCGCCGCCGGGGCTGGCAGCTTTGTGCCCAAGCGACCGCCCCTACCTGGGGTCGAAACCTATGAAGATAAAGGCGTTTTTTATGCTGTTCGGCGGATGGAGGATTTCCGCGATAAACGCATCGTGATCGCCGGCGGTGGCGATAGCGCCTTGGATTGGGTGCTGAATCTGCATCCCTTGGCGGCCTCCATGACGTTGGTTCATCGCCGCGACGAGTTTCGGGCGGCCGCTCATTCCGTTGCCCGGATGCGGGATTTGGTCGCTCAGGGCGATATCCGTCTGTTGACCGGAACGGTCGCGGCCTTGGGCGGGAACGGCCATCTGGATCAGGTCACGGTGGCTCTAAAAGCCGGAGGAAAGGAGCAGCTAATAGCCGATGCCTTGCTGCCGTTCTTTGGCCTCAAGATCAATCTGGGGCCCTTGGCAGATTGGGGATTTACCTTGGATCACAATAGGATCGTGGTGGATCCCGCGACTTTCGAGACCGGACTCCCGGGGATTTTCGCGGTCGGCGATATCTGTACATACCCCGGAAAAATCAAACTAATCCTCTCGGGTTTTCATGAAGCAGCCGTTATGGCTCATAATGCATTCCCTGTCGCCAGGCCCAATGAAAAGATGGTTACAGGATATACAACAACAAATACGGAACTTCAGCGCCGTTTGGGCATTGGTGCTTAGTTATGCGGGTACTAGGGGATAATAAAAGTCATGCGCAGTGCTTATCGAGACGAGGATCGTGCGGCGACCCGCCGAATGATCGATGATGTCCGGGATTTGATCCCGGAACGCGGTTTCCACTTGGCCTTATGGGGGGCTTTATTGTCCACCCTCTTTGGCCTTCTCGCGGCCGAGAAATTTGAATTTCTTTTCATTGGCCAGATCATGCGCGAGGGCTTGTTTGTCGCGCTGATGATCGGTGCTGTGCTGGGATCGTTCTTATTTGAACGTTACCACGCTGATCGTCCGGCAAATGCTATCGCATTGCTATTGTTAAAGATATGGGCGTGTGTCGCGATCGGGCTGCTGGTCACGGGCTTTTTGGGCGGGGTCACCGTTTTGGCCAAGCCGGGGCCGCACGTGGGGTCTATGGCGGCGGTGATTGCGATCGGCTTCACGTTATCGAGTGATATCGTCGGTGGTCGGATAATCCGCATCTTGGCTGTTATGTGGTGGGCTTTTGCGGTTTTGTTTTTCTTTTTGAACGATACAGCGGCCTTGTTTCTTGCGGCATCGGTGTTCTTCGGCGCATTGTTCCTGCCGGGATGCAGCCTATTTGTCAGCCATTATATGCAAAGTCGCCAGTTACGACAGTTGCACTAGATCTTCAAGGCATCAGATCTTCAAAGCAGGGAC
>JBBCIP010000196.1:0-3190 GCA_037189785.1 Alphaproteobacteria bacterium | reverse complement strand
ATGGCAACAACCAACCAGATCCAATGCATCTGCTCACCGTCGTTGAATAGATTTGCAAGCGCCAATATTACGAAGGAAGACGCCAGCATAAGCGCCCCTCCCACCATCCTATTCACTTCTGTTTTTTCGCGTGCTATGCCACCATCATTCGACCATAACCACACTACAATGGGCGTAAACATCATAATCATGATGGGGTTAAGCGTCTGGAACCAAGCTGCGGGAATTGTGAAAACATTTTGATTAAGTTGGACGGTACGATCTACAGATTCGTATGTCCACAACGCCAACATTCCACCCTGTTGATTGGCGACAGTCCAATAGAAAGACGCTCCGACGCCCACGATGAAAAGCACTATTAGGCTTTTGAGATCAAGAGGACTAGCCTGATCCGTGTTTAAGACTTCGGCTTTTGGCTGTATTTTCTGTACTTGAGGGAGCAAATGACGGCCCGAAAGAAATATAGCGGCGGCGGCTAACATACCGACGCCGCAGAATACGACTGCAGATTCCCAACCAACCATTTCATAAAGTACGCCACATATAATCGGCCCGAAAATCCCACCGATATTACACCCTAGTTTATACAACAACAGAGCTTGGCGGGAACGCGGATCTTTCTCGTCATATAGCATCCATACTTGCGCAATAAGCGATGGCCGAAAAAGTCCGCTGCCGATGGCAATCAAAACCAGGCTTGGATACAGCAGGACAGGAGAGGCTAAAGCAAAATGTCCGATCGCGAGAATGAAAGCACCGATTAAAACTGCCCGCCCGATACCAAAATACCGATCAGCGAGGAAGCCCCCCACCATACTCATCAAAAACGAAGCGGCTGTTGAGATGCCATACAGTTCTATGGCGTGAGACGGCTGGAGCCCGAGCTGATTAACCAGATAGAAGACAAGGATTGCTCGCATCCCGGCAAGACCAGCAACCTCCCACATGCCCGTGAGGAACAAAAACGTCAATGCCTTGGGATGTCCGAACCACGTTTGCTCAGCTTTTTTGGATGTCTGCTGTATATCCATGGTCAGCGTAAAGTCTCCCTAGATCATGAGAGGTTACAAATTTTCAATATGGCACAAAACAGACGGCATCACGTCTACAGAGGTAACACCTATCGGCCCTAATACACCATATCTATATTATCGTTTAACGATAATATAGATATGGTCACAAAACTCAATATTTTTGATGGTCAGCTAAGATAAATTCTCCATGTTAATTCCCGCATATTTATCATATAATATATATAGCTTATCCTCCCCATCGACTCAGCGTCACGAAATCAGCCTTGGCGTAACAACACTCATCTAAATTATCGTTAATTTACAAACTAGTGTATTCTCCTTTATTTGAATTTGCGGAGCTTTCTTATGAGAACACCAAACTCTTTCATTTCATGCCTAAAACCCCACAGAACATGTATTTTGATGGGATTATTGGTGTTATCAATTACGACATCCCTTAAGGCTGAGATAACAACCAGTATCATTATTCGCAACGTCAATGTGATTGACGTTATTACCAGCCAGATTAAACTCAACCATCGTGTCCTTATTGAAAACGGACAGATTTCTGCCATATCGAAGGACAGCACGTCATTCAAAGCTCCCATAGGGGCAACGGAAATTAACGGCAAGGGAAAATATCTCGTGCCCGGGTTTATTGACATGCATGTGCATTTGAACCCAAAAATGAAAGCTCAGGCAATTGCCCCGACGCTGGCATTGACTGATAAAGATATAGCCTCCACCGACCACCTTAGTCTTTTTCTTATGAACGGCGTCACGACGATACAGGTTCTGCACGGTGATACCGTTATGCTTGAGTTGCGCGATGCTATCGCGAACGATCAAGCTCTGGGGCCCCGCATGCTTGTCTCAAGCCCTCGCCTTGACGGAAACCCACCGAGCGATTCATTTGCAAGAATTGTTGCAACCGGGCCACAAGGCACGAGTGTCGTCGATGAAATGCACGCCACAGGCTATGATCTGATAAAAATATATGACCTTCTGAATCAGGAATCATACGATGCCATCGTCAAAAGAAGTCACGAACTTGGCATGCGCATTACGGGACATCTGCCTCGAACATTACCGATCGAATATGGACTCGGGATTAACATGTCAACTGATCGACAAGATCGCGTGGCGCATCTTGAAGATTTTGCTTCCTATGCCGTTGATCATAGCGATCGAGAGGTCAAGGACTTCACTGAATTGGCTAGAAAGTCTGGTGTCGGCGTTACGCCCACGCTGATTGTCTTCAAAAATGTTCTTCGATCTGTGTTCGATTTGGAAGACCTATTGCAAGACCCTGCCGTTGGGTATACGGACCCTATTCTTTATCGGTCCTGGCTTCCGGACATGAACCGTTATCAGTCAGAACGTTTTATGGATGAGAAGCTGCGCCAGCGCTTAGTTAAAAGATACGATTTCATGCAACGTCTTACGTTTGCTTTTTTCAAGGCCGGCGTTCCCATGGCCGTCGGCAGTGACTGTTATGTTTCAGGCACTGTATGCGGCTTCTCATTCGCCGATGAACTTGAAGAACTCGTCGCGACAGGTATTGAGCCAAGCGCTGTCCTTAAAATGGCAACGATCGGCGGCGCTCGTGCCATCGGCATGGAGGATAGGCTTGGCTCTATAACCCCCGGCAAGATTGCCGATTTAGTTTTACTAGATGAAAATCCTCTGAAAAATATCGCAAATGCGCGGAAAGTGTCTGGAATTGTTGTGAATGGTCGGTGGCTTTCCAGAGATGATCTCCGCCGCAATCTGGCCGCTGCCCTCACCGAATTTTCGAAGCTGGATCAACGCCTCAAGCTAGAAATAAAACGACCTGAACTTATCAAGAACTAATATCTGAATAAAACGCAATATAAAACCCGGAAGGTGATTCTTACTTTCCGGGTTTTATATCAGAGCGTCGCCAGGAGAATTAGTTATAATGATCAGAAAGTCACACATAGTTTTTATTCACACCGCATCAGCGATGCGATCAAATTGAGTTTTTCATCTTCTTTATATAACGTTCAATAATTTGGTCCAGTAACTCTAACGGCACGGCCCCACACAAAAGGCCCGCATCGTGAAATTCACCCAAATTGAATTTGGGCCCCAACTCTTGCTGTGCGCGCTCACGTTGTCTCAACCATTCAAGCTTACCGATCATATAACTGCAA
>JBBCIP010000195.1:0-3592 GCA_037189785.1 Alphaproteobacteria bacterium | reverse complement strand
TGACAAGATCCGTGGCTTCCGGTGCGAAGTCACCGGCCACGACAAAGGCTTGCCCGAGGTCGAACACGTCAGGTTCTGACAGCGACACACGATCGGCAATGCTGCCCGTTTGGATAATCAGAATTTTCTTAGACATAATGGAAGCAAGCTTTCTTTGGAGACACTGCGTCTATTTTCATCCTACTCACGGATCAAATCAAACTCTTCTTCGGGAGCCTGAGCGACCAAATGGTGGCGACTGTAAAGGAAAAAATACAGCATGCTGACCGTAAGCCCCAGCGCGGCATAAAGCGACCACGATGGACTTATTTGAAGACACACGATCAAAGCCATGAACGCCAAGACAAACGCCGTAACCGGCATGATAAGGCCACCCGGAGTCCGATAATAGCGGTGTAGGTTCGGTTCTTTTAGTCGCAATCGAATATGCGACGCCATCATCAGCAAATACGACAAGGTCGCACAAAATACGACAATAATAATCATTTGATCTGCCGCGCGCGTCAAAGCGATGGCAAACGATATCGTCCCCGGAACCAACAACGCCAGATAAGGAACATGGCGTTTGTTGGTCAGCGATAGAAATCGCGGCAAATAGCCCGCCCGGGATAAAGAAAAGATTTGCCGGGAGAACGCATAGAGAATAGCGAAAAAGCTGGCGGCAATGCCGACCAGCCCGGCAATCGCGACCACAATACGCACAAAATGGTTCGGACCGTAAGCTTCATTCAAGGCCAACATCAACGGATCTTCGCCGACCCCTAATTTGCTGGCACCGGCTGCACCAGGGGCAAAGATAAGAATGGATAACGCCATCACAAACAAAATGAACACCGCCGCCGTCATGCCGCGCGGTACGTCTTTTTTAGGGTTTTCAGCTTCCTCGGACGCCAACGGCACCCCTTCGACGGCGAGAAACATGGCAATAGCAAACGGCAGACCCGCCCAGATCCCGGCGTATCCCATCGGCAACAGCGGGCCCGCGCCCCAGGCATCTGTCACCGGAATATCCATCAAATTGCGGACATCGAACTTCACGGCCATCACCGTAATAAACACCAACAATCCCGCAGCAGCGATTAGGGCGAGGATTAAAGTCAGGCGTAAAGAAATATTCGCACCGCGAATCTGCACAAAAAAGAACGCCAC
Organism: Alphaproteobacteria bacterium; assembly: GCA_037189785.1. GTDB lineage: Bacteria > Pseudomonadota > Alphaproteobacteria > Sphingomonadales > Govanellaceae > Govanella. The sequence goes on along the minus strand of JBBCIP010000195.1, from coordinate 2,443 downwards.
ATAAAGCGCGACGATAACCGGTAATCCGCCAAAGCCAAAAAGCGCATGAAAATAGGCTTCAAAGAACAAAGCGACAGCCGATGACGCAATCGTGTATTCAAACGTAATGGCTAAGCCCGTCAAAAACCCAAGCGCCGGACCAAACGCCCGGCGGGCAAACCCATATCCACCACCCGCAGTAGACACAATCGACGCCAGCTCCGCCAGGGAGAAAATGAGGCAGACATACATCAGCCCCATCAACAACAACGCCAGGAACATCCCTCCCCACCCGGCTTGGTTGATACCATAGTTCCACCCGGCGAACTCCCCGGCGATAACATAGGATACCCCCAATCCGGCCAGCATGATCCAACCGGCGGAGCCGCTGCTCAGTTTCCGAGCTTGTAGATAATCCTCACCTGCCGTTTCATAGTCGGCACCATGGGATTTTATCGGTTGCTGGTCTGACATGGTCACTGATCTTCCTGAATAAGTTCAGCAGCACGTTCTGCAATCATAATCGTCGGCGCGTTGGTATTACCACTGGTAATAAAAGGCATAATAGACGCATCGACAATCCGTAAATTATCGACACCACGAACACGCAGCCGGTCGTCCGTCACATCTTCGGCGTCCAATCCCATCCGACAGCTCCCAACCGGGTGGCACATATTCACACTGTGGCGGCGCACATAATCCTGCCAATCAGCATCGTTTTGCACCATGCTACCAGGGAATGCCTCAGACACAATAAAATCACAGAGCGGTGATGTTTCATATACCTGGCGAATTTTACGGCAGGCATTGGCCAGACGTATTGCATCCTCCTCACCCGCCAACAGATTATAGCTGACAACAGGATCATCATTGGCCCGGGCAGTTTTCAATCTGACAGACCCCCGCCCCGTTGGCCGCGATAAACTGACCGCCGCCGTCATCGCTGACGCTTTTATGAACTCAACACCATGGTCGAGAACTTTGTAACCGACCGGTGTCACGCTAAATTGGAAGTCTGGATCGGTTAATCCATCCTCGGAACAGCCGAAGCCCGTAATGTGACACATGCCGGACCCACCAGGACCGCCACGGTTCAACAACCACTGTAACCCGGTTTTCGCAATGCCCCAGGGCGTTATAAGATTGTTCCAGGTCGGCGTGGAGGTATAGGCGCTGATCCAAATGCAAGGATGATCTTGGAGCCCATCGCCGACACGCGGGCTGTCGTGAACAACCGGAATACCATGGTCACGCAAATGATCAGCCGGACCGACGCCAGACAGCATCAGCAACTGTGGTGTATTAATACCACCGCAACTGACGATGACCTCGCGATTTGCCCGGGCTTCGTGAACATGTCCGTGTTTACGATATTTGATGCCTACCGCGGTTCGCCCGACGAATATAATTTGTTCGACCTGGGCTTTGGTGATGACTTCCAGATTTGTTCGGGTGCGGGCCCGTTTCAAATAGGTCAAGGCCGTGCTTTGCCGATAGCCCGCGACGGCAGAGTTCGGGCAATACATAACTGATGGCGATGATATCCATTGATCAGGACGACCGGCGCTGAAACCGGAACGGCGGGCGGCGTTCAAGAAAGCGTCTGCCGTGGGATGAACATCACGGGGTGGCTCGGCCCGGATCACATCATCGACACGGTCAAAAGCGGATGTAATCGCATCGACGCTCCATAAAGCGCCGGCCTTGTCGTGCCACAGTTTATAATCGACTTCCAAACCGCGCACGAAAACCATGCCGTTGATGGCGCTGCCACCACCCAAGCCACGGCCGCAGGTTAGTGTTTCACGACGTCCGTCCCGAGTTTGATCTTCCGTCGTTTCGACCAACCAATGATGCGACGCTTTTCCTTTCAGGAAAAAAATACCGCTTGGCGCCCGCACGAACAGCGAGTCACCGCCGCCGCCCGCCTCGATCAACAATACGGATATATTTTCATTCTCACTGAGGCGATCAGCCAAAACACAACCTGCGGACCCACCGCCCACAATGATATAATCCCACCGCATTCGAGAAACTCTATATAACTGATATTAAAAGATATTTTTTAGTTTTCCGAGAGCAACCACAGCCATAACAGGGGGTATTTTCTCCCTCTCTGCATTTGACTATATCACATAAAATTTTCTTAATAAGAAAAAAATTGACCTAAAAAGAAAAATATGACTACCATCCTTGCATCCAAAAAATCACGAGATGGAAACTTTGATGTTTGAGTTTACCAATAGAGTTGCCTTCATAACCGGTGCAGGTGGCGGCATGGGTCTTGCCACCGCAATCGGTTTTCTAAAAGGCGGCGGGCGCGCCGTGCTGATTGACGTAAAAGCTGAGCCCAAAGAATTATCCGCCTATGACGGCGCATATCGTTACGTGCAAGCCGACATCGCAAAAGAACAGAATATCAAGGATGCGGTCGCCCTCGCCGTCCGCGAGTTCGGTTACCTTA
>JBBCIP010000194.1:0-11709 GCA_037189785.1 Alphaproteobacteria bacterium | reverse complement strand
GAACAAAAAAGTGGTGATTTGGCTGCTGTACCGTCGGTTGCTTTGGCGGCTATGGTGCGCGCTCTTCAGGCCGTGGGGCTCGAGACGGAGGCCCGGCAAATCGCTGTCTCGGCGCTGATTGCCCGGGGCCTTTAAGGTCTTCCTTTATCGAGGACGCACGCTTTATCGAGGATAAATGGCTTGTGACAACGGCACGGATCGAAGCCTTCCTTGAAATGTTGGCGGCCGAACGGGGGGTTGCCGAGAATACCCTGGCGGCCTATGGCCGCGATCTGAGCGATTTGGCGGATTTCTTGAAAAAGCGCGGATCTGTTCCTGATCAGGCGCAAACCGACGATTTGCGGGCTTATCTTGACGCCTTGAACAAACGCGGCATGAGCGCGTCGACCGCGGCACGGCGGTTGGCGTCGGTGCGGCAATTTTTCGGTTTTTTACAAGCCGATGGCCTGCGCGGCGACAATCCGGCTTTGCCGCTTGAAAGCCCAAGCCGGGGTCGTCCGTTGCCGAAGATTTTAGGGGAAGACGAGGTCAGCCGCTTGATCGAAGCGGCGGAGACGGCTTGCCCGGATGATCAAGCCGCGATGACAGCGGGCGGCTGGCGGGCATTGCGGCTCCATGCCTTAATTGAACTTCTGTATGCCAGTGGGCTCCGGGTATCGGAGCTGGTGGCCATGCCCGCCAATGCGGTTCAGCCCGACCGGCCCTATCTGTTTGTCCGTGGCAAAGGCAACAAGGAACGCCTGGTCCCGATCACCGAGCGGGCACGGGACGCGATCCAGCGCTATCGTCGCGCTGGGCGGGCGTTGGAACTGCCGAATTCGCCCTGGCTGTTTCCCTCCCACGCCGCCGACGGGCATCTGACGCGGCAGCAATTCGGTTTGCTGCTCAAAGACTTGGGCATCAAGGCCGGGATCATGCCCAGTCGGCTGTCGCCGCATACCTTGCGGCATGCCTTTGCCACCCATTTGCTGGCCCATGGCGCCGATCTCAGGGCGGTTCAGAAAATGCTCGGCCATAGCGATATTGCCACGACCGAAATCTATACCCATGTATTGGAAGCGCGGAAACAGAGCCTGGTCCAAAACAAACACCCGTTAGTGAATAGTAGGGCCGTTAAGCAGGCCAATAAATGAGGCCAATCAACTGGCCAATCAATGGGGCAAGTGATGGCTTTAATTGACAAGTGCTATAGGCGGCATTAGCGTTCCGCCCAACTCACGTAAAGGTATTCGACACACTCATGACCGCTTTCCTAGATTTCGAAAAGCCGGTTGCGGAACTTGAAGGCCGCATTCGCGAACTCAAAGCTATGCCATCCAACGGCGTCGATGTCGACGACGAGATCCGGCGGCTGGAAATCAAGCTCGAAAAGCTTTTGAAAGACACCTATGCCAAGCTGACACCGTGGCAGAAAACACAGGTGGCGCGGCATCCGGAACGGCCCCATTTTCCCGATTATGTCAAAGGCTTAATCCAAGATTTCACACCCTTGGCGGGTGATCGGGCGTTTGCCGACGATCATGCCATCACCGGTGGCCTGGGGCGGTTCCGCGGCCATTCGGTTTTGGTACTTGGCCATGAAAAGGGTGAAGATACCAAAACCCGCATTCGCAACAATTTCGGCATGGCCCGGCCCGAAGGCTACCGCAAAGCCATCCGTTTGATGGATCTGGCTGACCGGTTCCGGGTGCCGATCATCACTTTTGTCGACACGCCTGGGGCTTACCCGGGGATCGGGGCCGAAGAACGCGGCCAGGCCGAGGCTATTGCCCGCTCCACCGAAGCCTGTTTGGGCGTCGGTGTACCGCTGATTTCAGTGATCGTCGGTGAAGGCGGGTCGGGTGGCGCCGTGGCGCTTGCCGCCGGGAACCGCATTTTAATGTTCGAACACGCCGTCTATTCGGTGATCTCGCCCGAAGGCTGCGCCTCGATCCTGTGGCGCACGGCGGAAAAGGCCAAGGATGCGGCGGACGCTTTGAAAATTACGGCGCAGGATTTGCTAAAGCTCAAAGTCATCGACGAGATCGTCAGCGAACCGGTTGGCGGCGCACATCGCAATAAAGCCTTGGCGCTCAAGAACTTGGCCGATGCCATCGACCGCTCCTTAAGCGAACTGTTACCGCTCAATGCCGATAAACTGAAGCAATTGCGCCGCGAAAAATTCCTGACCATGGGATCGGCAGAGATTTAAAATCATACCGCTGCTAACGTCATTGCCGGGCTTGACCCGGCAAGCCGTTTTTGGTGCAGATACGCTGTTGGTCGGCTCGCCAATATAAAACCCAATAATTCTGCCCTATGCGACCAGTATGGCCCATGGGAACAGTATGGATTGCCGGGTCAAGCCCGGCAATGACGATATAAACTTACGGCTGATCTTGCGCTGGCGGTTAAATAATCCCGTGGCAGTGTTTGAACTTCTTGCCGGAACCACAGGGGCACGGCGAATTGCGCGGCACGCGGCCCCAAGTATCGGGGTTGTTAGGGTCGATGGCTTCGGCGGTGCGGCGGGAGCCGGGACGCAGGATCGCGTTGGGATCGCTTTCCTCGTCTTCACCGGTCAAGGGGTCGATATGTTGGGCGTGCATTTGCTCCATGTCGGGATCTTCCAGCATCGGCGGGGCCGATTGCGGGGCGATCTGAACATGGGCCAGCAATAGAGTCACTTGATCGCGAACCCGGGCCAGCATGGCTTCAAACATCGAGAACGCTTCGGTCCGGTATTCATTCAGTGGATCACGTTGGGCATAGGCCCGGAGCCCGACCACCTGACGCAAAGCGTCGAGATGGGACAAATGTTCTTTCCAGTGCTGATCGACGCTTTGGAGCAGGATGGTTTTTTCGATCTGGCGCATGATTTCGGGGCCATATGTGGCGGCCCGCTCGGCCATTTTGCGGTTGGCGGCATCGCGAATACGCTCAAGGGCGATTGTTTCGTCGATGCCTTCTTCGGTGCTCCAGCCTTCGATCCCGAGATCAAGACTGAAAACGCGCTGAACTTCCACATCAAGCCCTTTGACATCCCATTGTTCAGGGTAAGCCTTGGGCGGAATATGGGTTGAAATCAGGGTTTCAACCACTTCCTGACGCATCGAGTGGACGGTGTCGACCACATCGCTGGAGTCCATGATTTCCCGGCGTTGGTCATAGATGACTTTGCGCTGGTCGTTCATGACGTTGTCGTATTTGAGGAGGTTTTTCCGCACATCATAGTTGCGGGCTTCAACCTTTTCCTGGGCTTTCTCAAGGGCGCGATTGATCCAGGGGTGGATGATCGCCTCCCCTTCCTCAAGGCCGAGTTTGAGCAGCATGCCTTCCATCCGTTCCGAGCCAAAGATCCGCATCAGATCGTCCTGAAGGCTCAGATAGAATTTGGACCGTCCTGGGTCGCCTTGACGCCCTGACCGACCACGCAACTGGTTATCGATCCGGCGACTTTCATGGCGCTCGGTGCCGATCACATAAAGACCACCGGCGGCCAAGGCGATTTTCTTGGCTTCGGCAATTTCTTCCCGGATCGCGGCCAGTTTCTTGTCGAGCACGTCGCCTTCGAGGCCTTGGGTTTCCTCGAGCACGCGCATTTCGTAGTTACCGCCGAGCTGAATGTCGGTTCCGCGACCGGCCATGTTGGTGGCGATGGTGACGGCGCCGGGACGACCGGCCTGAGCGATGATCGATGCTTCCTGTTCGTGGTAGCGCGCGTTCAACACGTTATGAACAATCTTGCGTTTCTTCAGCTCTTCCGACAGCAGTTCGGATTTTTCGATCGATACGGTGCCGACCAGGACCGGCTGATTGCGTTTCGCGCAATCTTCGATTTGGTCGATCAGAGCTTTATATTTTTCGGTGACGGTTCGATAAACTTCGTCGTGTTCGTCGACCCGTTGTACGGTGACATGGGTCGGCACTTCAACCACACCAAGACCATAAATATCCAAAAACTCGTTGGCTTCTGTCGCCGCGGTGCCGGTCATACCGGCGAGTTTCGGATAAAGACGGAAGTAGTTTTGGAAGGTGATCGAGGCCAGGGTTTGGTTTTCGGCCTGAACCTGCACGCGTTCCTTGGCTTCAAGGGCTTGGTGCAAGCCTTCGGAATAGCGGCGGCCATCCATCATGCGGCCGGTGAATTCATCGATGATGACGACCTTGCCGTCCTTGACGATGTAATCGCGGTCGCGCTGGAACAGCTTGTGCGCCCTGAGCGCTTGGTTCAAGTGATGAACAACGGCGACGTTTTCATAATTATAAAGATTGTCGCCTTCCAGAAGCCCGGCCGTTTGCAATAACTGCTCGGCATGTTCGGTGCCTTCTTCGGTCAACGTGACCTGACGGCTTTTTTCGTCCATCTCATAGTCAGCCTCGACCAGGCTTGGAATGATGAGATCAACGGACTGATAAAGATCCGACTTGTCTTCCGATGGCCCGGAAATGATCAATGGCGTCCGCGCTTCGTCGACCAGGATCGAATCCACTTCGTCGACGATGGCGAAATTGAACGGCCGCTGTACCAAAGTCTCGCGGCTGTACTTCATATTATCGCGGAGATAATCGAAGCCGAGCTCATTGTTGGTGGCATATGTGATATCGCAGGCATAAGCATGCTTGCGCAGGCTGTCGTCGATGCCCGGAATGATGACACCGACCGTCAAACCCAAAAAGCGATAGACCCGGCCCATCCATTCAGCATCGCGGCGGGCCAGATAATCGTTGACCGTGACCACGTGGACGCCCTTGCCTTCGATGGCATTGAGGTAAGCGGCCAAGGTGGCGACCAAGGTTTTCCCTTCGCCGGTCTTCATCTCGGTGATTTTGCCTTGGTGCAGAACCATACCGCCGATCAGCTGGACATCATAGTGACGCTGGCCAAGCACGCGGCGGGCGGCTTCGCGCACGACGGCAAAGGCCTCCATCATGATGTCGTCAAGCTTGGCACCGTTTTTCAGCTGTTGCCGGAATTCTTCGGTTTTGCCGCGCAGCTGGTCATCACTTAAAGCCTTCAGATCGGCTTCTTTGGCGTTGATGGCATCGACTTTGGACTTCAGGCTGCGAATATAGCGATCATTGGCGGAGCCGAAGATTTTACGGGATAACTTGCTGAGGCCGAACATGCGTTCACTCGTGTTTGAGCGCCGGGAGCGGTCATAATTCTAAACCGAACGACAATCCCCCAAGCCCGACGGCTCGTTCTGCGAAGCCCATGAGATAAGCGGGCCGGCGGCCAGTGTCAATGTGCCAGTGCTGTATGGGGGTGGTTATGGACGGTATTTCAGCGGCTTGATCAGTGATAACGACTTGGTTTTTAGCAGAATTTTAGCATTTGGGGCTAGTTTTGGTGCCGTAGAGTATCTTGGATACTAGACTTGGGGTATCGCTCGCCTGCGGAAAAAATATTATCACAAAACGTCGATATAAGTCCTGACGCAAGTTGTGGGGATGGCGCTCAATCTCGGTGGTCAAATCTTTATAGACAGAACCAAATCTTTATAGACAGGGCGAGTGGTTATGCTGTTATATGCGCGACTTTTTTTACCCGAAGGACCTTAGGACATGGCCAAAGAGCTTACCCGCTCCCCGCTCGCCCCGGAACGCTTTCCGAACCTTTTGCCGGTGGCCGGGGTCGAATTCGCGACGGTTGCCACCAATAGCCGTTACAAGGGCCGCGATGATTTGTTGTTGGTGCGCTTTCCGGATGGGGCCGCGGCGGCCGGGGTGTTCACCCGGTCCAAAGCGCCGTCGGCAGCGGTCGATTGGTGCCGGTCGGCGCTGGCGGCAACCGGCGGCCAGGATCTGCGGGCGCTGGTGGTCAATGCCGGCAACGCCAATGCCTTCACCGGGAAGGCCGGGAAGATAGCGGTCGATACGGTTGCGGCGGCGGTCGGCGATATGATTGGGGCCTCGCCGGATCAGGTCTTGCAAGCGTCGACCGGTGTGATCGGCAATCCCCTGGACCCACGCATTATCACCGATGAATTGCCACGCCTTCATGACGCCATGACGTCAACCGACTGGGGCAAGGCCGCCAACGCGATCCGCACCACCGATACCTTTGCCAAGGGATCGTGTCGGATCGCCCATATCGATGGCCATGCGGTGGTGATCAACGGGATTGCCAAGGGCTCGGGTATGATCGCCCCGGACATGGCGACGATGTTGGCATTTGTGTTCACCAACGCGGCGATCCCAGCGCCAATTTTGCAAAGCATTTTGGCTGAGACGGTGGACCGCACCTTTAATTGCATCACGGTCGATAGTGATACCTCCACCAGTGACACGCTATTGGCCTTTGCCACCGGCAGCAATATCAAGCATGACGTCATCAGGGCTGTGGATGACCCAAGATTGGCCGATTTTAAGGTTAAATTCGAGGAATTGCTGCTCGAATTGGCTCATCTTGTGGTTAAAGACGGCGAAGGGGCGGAAAAATTCGTAACAATTCGGGTCTCTGGGGCCGAAAGTGACCTTGCTGCCCGCAAAATTGGCCTTGCGATTGGCAATTCTCCCCTCATCAAGACCGCTATTGCCGGTGCCGACGCCAATTGGGGTCGGATCGTCATGGCGGTGGGCAAATCGGGCGAGGCCGCAGATCGCGATAAAATCGCCATTACGCTTGGCGATCAGGCGGTAACGCGGGACGGCATGGTGATCGACGGCTATGACGAAGCGCGGGCGACCGAGCATTTTAAAACGCGCGATATTCATATCGGCGTCGATCTTGGTATCGGGTCCGGTCAAGCTACGGTCTGGACCTGCGATCTCACTCATGGATATATTTCTATCAACGCCGACTATCGGAGTTGAGAAAATGCATAAAATAATCGTATGGCCCACCCTATCCCGGGTGGGTCGGGGCTGTTTTACAGATGGTACCTGAGCGGATCGCCACGCCACGCTTGGTGTTGCGACGGTTAGAAGACCGCGATATCCCACAATTGGTGACCTTGCTGGGTGACTGGCAGGTCACGCGCTGGCTGGCGCGGGTGCCGCACCCTTATGGCGAACAGGATGCCCGCAGCTACCTGCGCGACGTGACCGCACCGGGTGCCCGCGATCTCCATTACGCGATTGCCTTGGGTGATCAGGGGGCCGAGACGGACCTTTTGATCGGCGGTATCGGTTTGATGATGCCGGACGAAGAAGGGCAGCGCAGCGGTAGCGAGCTCGGCTATTGGGTCGGCAATCCGTACTGGGGTAAGGGGTACATCACCGAAGCGTTGCCACCGTTCTTGGAATTGGCCTATGGCCCGCTGTCGGAGCCATTGATCTATGCCCGAGTGATGGCGGACAATCTACGCTCGCGAGCCGTGTTGGAGCGGCTCGGGTTTGATTATAAAGGATTGCGGCCGACCTTTTTTCCGATGCGGCAGCATCGCATGTTGGTGCCCCATTACGAAATGAGCCAAGCAGAATGGGGGGCGCGCCTCTCCACCATGCATAAAACTGATCTGGGGTAGACGACATCATGACTTTTGAAGATTGTCCTGGCGCGGAGGCTATCATCCGCCGCGATGTGCCGATTGTTCTTGTGGCGGCGGCGGCGTTGATCGATGTCGATGGGCGGGTCCTGATCGCGCAACGACCCGAAGGCAAAAGCTTGGCCGGGTTGTGGGAGTTTCCGGGCGGCAAAGTTGAGCCCGGTGAAACACCCGAAGCGGCACTGGTGCGGGAATTACAAGAAGAGCTTGGCATCGACACCCGGGACTCTTGTCTTGCCCCGCTTACCTTCGCGTCCCATTCCTATGAAAAGTTTCATTTGCTGATGCCGCTTTATGTGTGCCGCCGGTGGCACGGGTTCGTGCGGGCGACGGAGCACAAAGCGCTCGCCTGGGTGCGCGCCAATCAATTGCGTGACTACCCGATGCCGCCAGCCGATGAGCCCCTGATCGCGATGCTGCGGGATTATATGTGAAGCATTGCTGCACCCGATCGTCCGATCCGGTGATCAAAGTTCATGCGCCAATGTATGTGGCGGCATTTTTACAATTTATTCTCCCGCACACCCAAGGCATCGGCCAGGCGCATTTTGGCACTGCCGGGCCGCAACGGTTTTTGTTGGCTGTCATGGGGGGCCCAGCCGGTCAAATAAATGATCTGAAACGTTGCTGGAATGCGACCGTCGGGAAAAGCGTGGCGTGCGTGATACGCTTCTGCCATCGCCACTAAAGTGCGTCGACGCGTGAAACCGCGGCGGCGTTCGAGATGAACATTGGTTTCGCCCATGCCTTGTAAATCTCGCATCAAGGCGAAGGCGTCGGTGTATGTGACCGTGATGGTGTCGACATCGACCACCGGCAAGGCGAAGCCCGCGCGTTGCAATAATCCGCCAGCCAAACGCACATCGGTGAACGGACTGACACGAGGACTGACGCCCCCTTCGATGGCAACTTCCGCTTCGAGAAAAGCGTCGCGCAATTCTTTCAATGTTTCGCCACCAAGGATGGCGGCCATAAACAATCCATCGGGTTTCAAGCAATTGCGAATTTGAAACAGCGCGCCGGGCAGATCATTGACCCAATGCAAACTGAGCGCGCTGGTAATCAGATCAAAACTTTGCGCGGCAAACGGCAAGGCTTCCTCATCTGTTTCCACAGCGATTGTATCGGAATTGATGTGTGGTGTTTTGCCTGCAACGTCGCGAATAAAATTATGGGCAAAGTCGGTGGCGATGACACGACTTGCTTTTCCCGTGCTCAATAAGCTGCGGGTCAAAATACCGGTATGGGTGCCAAGATCGAGCGCCAACGGAAAGTGGCGATTGATGTCTTGCAGGCGGTCGGTCAATTGCTCGGCAACTTCGGTCAATAAGAAATCATGCTCGGCAAAAATGCCGGCCGCGCGCATGCGCCGCAAACGATGAATGCGGCGGTCAAAGACTTGCATATCGCTGGTCGCGTCGTTGGCAACCAGGTTGGCCACCATGTTGGGCATGTGGCGCGGTGGTGGCGGATTGTCCGGCTTTCCTGATCCTGTCATAGTTTGCCTTATGGCATTTCTTGGGCGTGGGGAAAAGAGGGGCGTCGAGCTCGTGTCATGGTTGGCCGATGTCCGTCGGGCCGCCACAGATGTTTTATACCCCCCGCTTTGTTTCAGTTGTGGGACTGAGGTTGATAGCCACCGGGCTTTGTGTGGGCCGTGTTGGTCGGGTTTGACGTTCATCGCCGGTAGTGTTTGTGCGTGCTGCGGTCTGCCGTTTGACACGGATCTGGGTGACGATACCTTGTGCGGTCAATGCCTTGAAAGCATGCCGTCCTATGACCGGGCACGCGCAGTGCTGGTTTATAACGAAGGTGCGCGAAAGCTGGTTCTGCCGTTCAAACACGCCGATCGTCTGGAGTCTGCGCCGTCGTTCGCATTGTGGTTGAAGCGGGCTTTGGGGCCGATGGTGCAAGATCCGGCCTGGAATCCGGCCAGCGGTCCGGCCAGCGATCTGGCCAGCGATCCTGCTGGTGGTACGGTGGTGCCTCAGGATTATTGGGTGGCGGCTGTCCCGCTCCATAGGCGCCGATTATGGCGGCGCCGTTATAATCAATCGGCTTTGCTCGCCAATGGTTTGGCGAAAGCGCTCGGCTATCGTGCGGTGCCCGATTTATTGCGGCGGACACGGGCGACGCCGAGCCAAGGTGGCCTGAGCCGGACCGAGCGTCAACGCAACGTCAGGGGCGCGTTTGATATCCGCGATCTTTATCGCCGCGACCTTCACGGCAAAGTGGTGATGCTTGTCGACGATGTGATGACCACCGGGGCGACGGTCGAAGCCTGCGCCCGGAGCTTGAAAGAGGCTGGAGCGGCAAAGGTTTATGTGATTGTTCTGGCCCGGGCGATGCGGGCGGATGCGGTTTGACAGACCATTTTTACGACAGCGGGCACCATAGTGGCAAACGCTTGTTTCGTGCCAAAACAGCGCTATATATGGATAGCACGGCCCATTGATCGGTCTGTCTATTTTTGGAATCCGGAAGTTCATGGCGAAGATTGAAGTTTATACCACGGCCATATGCCCCTATTGTTATCGGGCTAAAACGTTGCTGACGCAAAAGGGTGCGGCGTTCGAGGAAATCGATGTCGGCATGGATCCCGATAAGCGCCAGGAGATGACGACACGTGCCGATGGACGTCGGACGGTGCCGCAGATCTTCATCAACGGCCAACATATCGGCGGCAGTGACGACCTTTACGCTTTGGATGCGGCGGGCGGTCTTGATCCGCTGTTGGCGGCTTAAGGAAAGTCTCGGATGACAACAACGCTTCGGGTCGGGCTGGTACAGCTGACCACCGGTCAAGATATCGGTCTCAATATCGAGCGCGCCGTCGCGGGGATCCGCGCCGCTCATGCTCAAGGTGCGGCGTTTGTGCTGACTCCGGAAGCGACGTCGATTTACACCGATGACAAAGAATTTGCCCGCAAAAATGTGCGGGTCGAGGCCGAAGATCCGGCGTTGCCGGTGTTGGCGGCGCTGGCGGCTGAGCTCAAAATTTGGCTGTTGATCGGTTCGTTGGGGATCAAGGGCGACGGCGAGAAACGCTGGAACCGGTCATTTTTGATCGGGCCCGATGGCGCAATCGTTGCTCGCTATAATAAAATCCATTTATTCGATGTGGAGCTTGGCGAAGGCCGCAGCTACCGGGAATCCAACAGTTATCAAGGGGGCGATCACGGCACCTTGGTCGATAGCCCGTGGGGGCCGATCGGTTTGACGATTTGCTATGACCTCCGCTTCCCCCAGCTTTATCGGGCGTATGCCAAAGCGGGCGCCCGCATCATCACCGTTCCGGCGGCATTCACCAAATGGACCGGTGAGGCCCATTGGCATGTGTTGCTGCGGGCCCGAGCCATTGAAACCGGGGCGTTCATTTTGGCGCCCGGCCAGGTCGGCGATCATGGCGGCGGCCGTGAAACCTATGGTCATAGCTTGGTGATCGATCCGTGGGGCCGGATTTTGGCCGATGGCGGCGACGCTCCGGGCGTGGTCGTGGCCGATCTGGATTTGGCGATGGTTGACGAGGTCCGCGGCAAAATCCCATCACTCAACCATGATGTGGATTTTTCCATGACTAAAGCTGCGGTGGAGTCTGGACAGAAAGTCGTCGCATGATCGTGTTTGATTTGAAGTGCGATGCCGGTCATGTGTTCGAAGGCTGGTTCAACAACAGCGAAACCTATGAGAAGCAGGTCGCGGTCGGCGCCATTTCTTGCAGCCATTGCGGATCGACGGTTGTCGCAAAGGCACCGATGGCGCCTAATATCGCCGTCAAGACAGAAGCGGCGGCTCCGGCCCGGGACCGCGAGATGCTGGCCAATCACGAGATGATCCAACAACAATTCCATAAAATGGCTGAACACGTGCGCAGCCATGTGGAAGCGAATTTCGATTACGTCGGAACTGAATTCCCGGAAGAAGCCCGCAAAATTCACTATGGCGAAAGCAAAGCCCGGCCGATTTACGGGGAAGCCAGCAGCAGTGAAACAAAAGAATTACGCGACGAAGGCGTTGACGTCGTGCCCTTGCCGTTTTCTCCTAAGGCGGATGCTTAGACGGCTATATTTCCTAGATGGCCGTCTTTAAATGTCTGTGATTGGAACGGCCACCGCGAAGTAATTCACATCAAGATCGCGGTCCGACAAACTCCAACTCTGGGTCAGCGGTGAGAACACTAGCCCTTTCAAACCGTGCAGCGACAATCCGGCGTCACGCAAGCCTGCCGATAATTCCG
>JBBCIP010000193.1:0-3518 GCA_037189785.1 Alphaproteobacteria bacterium | reverse complement strand
CACGATAAACAGCCTCCGCCCCCCAAAGAACATTATCATCATCATAAAACGTAGTTCTCACCAAAACAGTTTGGTCAGGGGAAACATCATTGATAACAACCTCAATGGGGCGATCAAACAAGGCTTCCGCAGGGCTAATTGTGATAGACATCAGATCCTCGCTCAAAGACGCAGACTGCTTATAGCAATTATGGCCACACCGCCGAACAAATACGCATGTAGTTCCCACCGTATATATTCTTTACATTGTCGTCAGAATACCCGGCACGCAACATCAATTCAGCAAGGCCACAAACTTGTTCCGGCTGCACATAGCGGAACCCGGGCCAAGTCGCCGTGCTGGTCCCAGGCCATTCTTGGGGCCGCGTCTTGATCCAAGCATTTAAGGCCGGAGAATCAAAAACAATGTCTAATCCCAGACCAACCTGGTCCGGGCCGACGATCTGAACCATATAGTCGATATGACGAAACACCGTTTCGGTTTTGACATCAAGATCGCCCAAATAGCCGCTCGAACCGGAAATCCCCACAAGTCCACCGGTCGCCGCACAGAGTGAAATCTGGTTATCGGTCAGATTCCTGTAATGGGGTGCCAACATGGAAGAATTGGAATGCGTGAACAAAACAGGCTTGGTGGCCATTTCCATAACATCCAAAGATGTTTTAGCCCCGGTGTGGCTAAGGTCGATCAACATCCCGACCCGTTCCAACTCCTTCACCAGCAAACGACCATATCTGGTCAAACCGGCATCGACCGATTCTGCACAGCCACCCCCGGCCGAGTTGGATTGATTAAAGGCTATCAATGTGTGACGAACGCCCAATTTATAAAAAGCTTCGACAACATCAAGGTTGCGTTCAAAACAGCGCGTGCCCTCGAAATGGAGCGCAATCCCCATCTTGCCTTCTTTTTTAGCACGCAAAACATCATCCGTTTTTTCGACTAAGATATAGTCATCTTTATTTTGCAAAATTTCTTTACGGATAGCCGCGACGCGTTGCATTGCTTCGCCAATGTTATGATTATCACCAGCAACCGTTAAAGAAATCAACGTATAGCCATTTTTCTTTAACCGGGACAAAGCCGAGAATTTGTTGCCAAAATCTGGCTCTAAGGGCCAAACCATGTCCCAGATTATACTGTCATGATATAGTTTCAGGGCTTTTTCTGCGATGTTAACGTCCGACATGTCGTTTCCTCTATAATTTTATGCAGTCGCGGCAGACAACTTGACGCTGATTTCTGTTGGGTTCTGAACGTTATCGAGAACAGGGCAACTACGCAGCACGCGCTTTAGCAACACATTCAGTGCGTCCGCTGACGCCGATGTTTCAACACGCACATCAATATCAATTTGTGGAAAACCGGAACGAACATGATCTTCGACATCAAAAAAGCCCCGGATATCCAAAGCCCCGCCAATTTTTATGATGACCGCGCCGACCGGAATATCCATCAGCGCCGCATGGCCACGCAAGGTCACAGCAATACTTGCCGCAATGGCCCCCATCATAATTTCAGCCGGATTTGCCGCCGTATTGGTGCCCCCAAAACCGATCGGCTCATCGATGATGAATTCATGCGACCCGAAAATCGCCGTATTTTTAAACCCGTCGGCGACTTGCGTCACCTGTCCTGACATTGGCTCAGCACATAAAGCCGCGTCGCCCGCCAAAGCGACGGCCTTTGCCGTCTCCATGATGACCTTGATCGACATATTCCCTCTCACGTTGAAATGGCGGCAGCCAAAGTGGCGCCCAACAAAGGCAGCCGCTATCCGGCCCCTTTCACCGTGAGCAGCATACCCTATATGATATAATATTCAATAAAATGTTATAAGATTTATGGGGCTACAGCCTTATTTCTAGACTCGATCCGCCGCCGCACGACATCGTGCTTTTTCTTGGTCAACGGGAAGTTCCAAACAAGCGCCGCCGCAATCAATTGAAATACAATCGGCCCCAAGGCATAGATGATTCCCACCATTCGAATGGCATCCGCATCGTTCTCTGCCCCGACTTTGACATTGAAGCCAACCGCTTCCAGAACCGGAAATACAATAATAACCGGCACCGCGTAAACGAGCTTAATTAAAAAGCTCCATACTGAAATATGCGAGCCCGCCCGCAGCTCACGCGACCGCAATGTATCCAAATCAATAACATCGCCCAACAAGGTGCTGGGTAGCAGCGTATTCCCGGCACTCACCGCACCAGTCAACGCAAACAACAAACAAATCAAAACCGTGTTTTGCGCATCAATGAAAAAGTAAACCGGTGACAGGCAAAATGATAATGCAATAACCATCCACCACGTCGGGCCTTTTTCAATTTTTCTAGAAAGCCATAACCACATTGGAACGGACAGAAGGCTACCGATCGTCAGAATCAAGATCGAATAGGCAATAATATCACTGCGCCCCCAGTAATAGCTGATGAATATGACCGCAAGCGTGGCCCGCATTCCTTCACCAATGCGCGCGCAGCACATTGCAGAACACAAACGCACATAAGGATAGTTTTTGATAAAATCAGAAACGATGTGCCGGTTCGATTTTTTCTCAACCAATTCTTTCTTTTCAGGGCTATAGCCCTTGGGCATGAACAGTAAGACCGGGATCACAAACAGAACCAACATAATCGCCAAGGGTATAGCCAGAACATTCAGAACTTGCCCGGCAAATCGCTCGCCCTGGATTGATAATACGACCGGCGCCAAACCAACCAGCATGAAACCCAAGATTTCCGCAGCATCCCGGAACGCCATCAACTTGGATCGTTGGTAATAGTTTCTTGTTATTTCCGTACCCAAAGCATTATGGGGAATGGCAACCATCGTCCAACCAAGATAGGCGATGACCAGCCACACCATTAAATATGCACTTCCGGAACCGCCTGGCGGTAGAAATAAGAAATAAGCCGAAATAGACGCAATCACAGCACCGATTGCCATCCATGGCTTACGACGCCCAAATCGCGAACGCGTTTTATCCGACAACACCCCGATCATCGGATCAGATACACCATCCCATATGCGCGACAAAAATATCAACGCCCCGACCAAAGCCAGACTGATCCCCATTTCCTGCGCATAGTATGTTGGAACATACAAAAATATCGGAAGCATGATGGCATTCAAGGGGATCAATGGCAGGGCATAGACAGCCAACATAGAATAAGAAAGATTATCAGGATCGTAGGACTTCTTATTCCACATGGCCATTTACCTTTTGAAGATACACAGCCACAG
The DNA here is from genome assembly GCA_037189785.1 of Alphaproteobacteria bacterium. GTDB lineage: Bacteria > Pseudomonadota > Alphaproteobacteria > Sphingomonadales > Govanellaceae > Govanella. The sequence goes on along the minus strand of JBBCIP010000193.1, from coordinate 268 downwards.
ATGTTATAACATTTTTAAATATAACAAAACATGAAACAGACAGGGGAAATCAAAAACTGATCTTGTTGCCATACAGACAACGCTGATTTTTAAACGCTAGACGCCACTGTTCATCAACAATCAGGCGTGAATATTATTTTCTGAGAATATTATGGACGATCCACTGGATATGGCGGGAATAAAGTTTTTCCGCCAACTTCTGATCCCCGGCAACGACCGCATTTCCGACATCGCAGAAACCTTTTACATAGCCCTGCCATTCATCATC
>JBBCIP010000192.1:0-2235 GCA_037189785.1 Alphaproteobacteria bacterium | reverse complement strand
GGGCTTCCTGCAGTCAGGCGCGACAGATTTTGTTGGGGCAGGGTGAACTCGATATGCAAGGGATCGAGCGCGGTCAATGTCACGATCGGGTCGCCCGGATTAAGGTATTGGCCGGGATTGATGCGGCGGACACCGAGCGTGCCGGAAAACGGCGCGCGAATGGATTTCTGGGTGATGCGGGCATCGAGTTGACGGACAGCAGCAATCGCTTGATCCAGTTCCGCTTGGCGTTCATCAAGCACCCGGCGGGGTTCGGCACCGGATGGTGCCAATCGTTGTGACCGCGCCAATTGTGTTTGCGCCAGTTTGGCGCGGGCTTCTGCGGCGGCTTTATCGGCTTGCTCGGGTGCGTCATATAATTGCACCAGCGCCGTACCCTTGCGGACGTTGCTGCCGGACTCGAAGCTGATCGCTGTCACCCGCCCGGCCACTTCTGGGCTCAGCATGACTTCACTGACAGCGCGGAAGGTGCCAACGGCGTCCAGCGTCGACGGCACATCTTGGGCGGTTACCACCATGGCCACGACATCGACCGCGGCAAAGTCCGCCTGCGGCTGGGCTGAAAACCGGGCACTGCGCCAGCCGAACAAAATGGCAAACAAAACGATAATGCCAATGATGGTGATAATGAATGTGCGGCGGTTTGTGCGCAGTCCGGATAATGGCCCTGATGGATCGGTCGACATGGGTATCCTTAAAGAATTCTACGAATAAATTTACTGGCGAACGTTGGTGCTCGCGACGGATCTTCTGCCGCGGGCGGTAGGGCTTAGGCTCGCCTTTTTCCTGCAGCATCCTGCAATTCATAGAACCTCAAGTATTGTTGAGGTCAAGTTTATTATGGAAATTTAGTGAAATAATACGGAGAGGCCTTGGGGTGGATGCAGCCGGTTTGGCGACGCCACGGGCTGCATCCACTAAGGCTATGATATTATTTTATTTTTTTTGTTGCATCTGCGAACCGCTTGGACACGGTTTGCCAATTCACCACTTGCCACCAGCCGTCCAGATAATCGGCCCGGCGGTTTTGGTATTTCAAGTAATAAGCATGTTCCCAAACATCGTTGCCGAGGATCGGGGTGCCTTTGGTCTCGGCCAAATCCATCAGCGGATTGTCCTGATTCGGGGTGGATGTAATGGCCAATTGGCCATTGCCGTCCACGATCAGCCAAGCCCAACCCGATCCGAAGCGGGCTGTTCCAGCCGCCTTGAACGCCGCCTTGAACGCGTCTAGGGAGCCGAATTTTGCGTCGATTGCCGCTTTCAACTCCGCTGACGGGGCGCCGGATTGTGCCGCCGGGGTCATGGTGTTCCAAAAGAACGTGTGGTTCCAATGCCCGCCGGCGTTGTTGCGGATCGCGGCCGAGAAAGTCCCGGCGCTGGCGACCAGATCCTCCAAGGACTTACCTTGCAAGGCGGCATCGGCAGCCACTGCTTTATTGAGATTGTCGACATAGGCTTGGTGATGCTTGCCGTGATGGATGGTCATGGTTTGGCTATCGATAGCCGGTTCCAGAGCATTTGCAGCATAGGGCAGGGGCGCCAGTGCAAATGCCGCAGCTTGGGCTGCGACAACCGGTGCTGCCGGTTTGTTGCCGGCGCTTAGTGCAACCTGTGGCAGGGCACAGGTCATGGCTAAGGCAAGGATGGAAAGGTACTTCATAAGGTTCGCTCCTTCTTTGGTTGGCTTTGGTTGGTCGTGAAAAGTCTATGATCAGAATACACCTGAATTAGAGGACACCGGCCGTTTGGGCGATCAGCCAAACGCCGATGATGAAGAACAGACTGGCGGCGATGATCCGGACAGTCTTCAAGGGGATACGCTTGATCAAGGCATTGCCGAGAAAAACGGCGGGGACGTTGGCCAGCATCATGCCGATCGTCGTCCCAGCGGTCACAAGCGTGACGTTTGTAAATTGGGCGGCCAAGGCAACGGTGGCAATTTGCGTTTTATCGCCCATTTCGACCAGGAAAAAGGCGATAACCGTCGTCAAAAATGCACCAAAACGCGGTGGTTTTTGGTCCAAATCGTCCAATTTATCGGGGATCAGTGTCCACGCGGCCATGGCGATAAATGACGCGGCGATCAAATATCGAAACCATTGACCATCCAATACCGAGGCTATTTCCGATCCAACCACTGCGGCTAGGAAGTGATTGGCGAGTGTGGCGACGAAAATACCAGCTATGATGGGCACAGGCCGCTTAAAGCGGGTTGCTAACACGATGGCGAGC
>JBBCIP010000191.1:0-7390 GCA_037189785.1 Alphaproteobacteria bacterium | reverse complement strand
CTAGAATGGTTCGTTCTGAATAACGGTTCGTGCTTGCAATTGAATGACACCGTTATCACCAAAATATTTGCCCATGAAAGGAGTCATCACGCGCCAGGGATAACTAACGGTATAGACGACCACTTGCCGGGCATTACCAACACCTTCAGCGCCCATATCCGTATCGTATTTGCCGTTCTGATTGATGTCGGTGTAATTCTCGCCTTCATCGCGAACCCCGTTACCATTGGTGTCTATGAACGGCTCGGGCTGACCGATCTGGTCGAATTGGTTATAGGCCTTCGTGCTGATGGTGATTTTATTGACATCCATCAGAACATTGGCGCGTTTATTTAAGATTTCCATCATTGCCGTTTCGCGGGCACCAAGGTCTTCAAAATTTCCATCAGCCGAATAACCGGTTTTACCCAGACGGGACGCAGCAAAGGTCGCGTTTTCCATCGTATTTTGCGCGAGCATGGCCAGGCCGACTTCCAATGTACCAATCAGCATCAAAGCCATGATTGGCGACACCAAGGCGAATTCCATGGCGGCGACGCCGGTTTGGTCGCGGCGCAACCGGCAAAGGCCATGCTTTATAGATAGGCCCAGACGCTGTGCCTTGCGGCTTAGGCGCAAGCATCGATGGGAGATGTCAATATGGCGCGTCGTCGTCAACATTGTTTCCACTAACCACCACACGGAGCTGGCCACCATACCGAGCTGGGTAGGCTGCGATCCGTTTTCGGATTCGACAGAGCATTGCAGGCAAGCGTAAATGAAGGGTTAAACTTAAAATTATAAAATTAACCTTTGTTAATTTATTTATTAATTTAATAACATTTTATTTAACTTTTTGATTCGTTGCTCGGAAAAGAAAAGATTAATCATTTAAAAGCAATCACTTAACTTGATGATGGTGTTCAGGGCGGAGGGTGTGTATTGCGCTTATGAACAATCCATAGGGGTGACTTCAGTTCTTCCTTGCCCCACTTTATGAAACAGTTCATAAGTGCCTCAGATGGTGCCCTCAAGATTTTGAGGGAAAAGGGAATGTGGTGTGAGTCCACAACTGTACCCGCAACTGTAACTGGTGAGTGTCGACCCCCATCGTGTGCCACTGGATGAATAATCCGGGAAGGCCGGGATCGACACGATGACCCAAAAGTCAGGAAACCTGCCATCGCGTCGTCCACCATTGGGTCGGGTTTTGCTCGGTGGGAACGGCTGAACCGTTGAGGCGACACCTGATCGTGAAGGGTTGTCTGATGGTAGGGCCGAGATATTGCATGCGATGCACAGCCTCCTTTATTTCATGGGCTTCCCTTCTTTACGTCACAGCACTGCGTGATAACGCAGGCGATAAACCAACGAGGGAACGTACCGTGTTTGTCTCTTCATCTAAAATTTTCGTGGGGTGTTTGTTATCGGCAACGATGTTGACGACGGCCTACGCGGAACAAGCCAGTCATAATCCGGATTCTATTGTTGTTACGGCCACCCGCACGCCGCAACCTTTGAGCCGCATAGGCAGTGCCATATCGGTCATCGACGCACTTGAAATAGAAAAACGGCAGTATCAGTTTGTTCATGACGCGCTTGAATCCTTGCCGGGCGTCAATGTTTCTCAGAATGGATCATTTGGTGGTGTCGCAAGCGCGCGTATTCGTGGTGCGCTCAGTGAACAGACGCTGGTATTGATAGATGGTGTTGAAGTGAATGATCCGTCAAGCCCAGGGTCGGGGTTCAACTTTGCGACGCTGGATCCGGCCGATATCGAGCGGATTGAAGTACTGCGCGGCCCGCAAAGTACGCTTTATGGTTCGGACGCCATTGGCGGTGTTGTCAATATCATTACCAAGCGTGGCAAAGAAGGCTTTTCTTTGGGTGGCTTTGTCGAAGGTGGATCATATGGAACGGTGCGCGGGGCTGCCACTGCGAGCGGTGCCGACGGCGGCTTTGATTATCGGGTGACCGCAAGCGGCGTTCGTACCGACGGTATTTCCAAAGCCGATAAGCGTGATGGCAATACCGAAAAAGACGGCCATAAAAATATCTCGCTGTCGACCAATCTCGGCTATCAAGTAACGGATGAGTTTCGCTTAGAAGGCTTTGCGCGGTATTCCGACAGCCGTACCGAATACGATGGTTTCGGCGCTGTAACCGGCGTCGCCGATAGCGATGATGAAACCGATGTAACGGAAATGACCCTGAACGCGCGCGCATTGGTCACATTGTATGATGGCCGGTTCGAAAATATCGTCGGTGTTTCCTATAATGACATTGATCGTAAAAACTATGCGGGCGGCGCATTTTCGTTCGGTGCCAAGGGCAAGCGGATGCTGGCATCTTATCAAGGCAACGTCATCATTCGCCCCGGCACGGTTCTGACATTTGGTGCCGAAACGGAACAGTCCAAAATGGACACCGGTTTCGAGCGTGCCGATATCAGCATCAGCAGCGTCTATAGCCAATTGCAAATCTATCTGTTGGATGCTTTGACCGTCACGGGTGGTATTCGTTATGACGATCATGAAACGTTCGGTGGCGCGACAACAGTCCGTACGACCGCCGCTTATAACTTTGCCGCGACCGACACCAAGCTGCGCGCCAGCTGGGGCGAAGGGTTCAAGGCGCCGACGCCCTATCAGTTGACATTTTTCTGCTGTGGTGCGGCTGGCCCTAATTTGAACTTGCAACCGGAAGAGTCGAAAGGGTGGGATATCGGCCTTGATCAGACGTTCTGGGGTGGGAATGGTTTATTCACCGTCGGCTATTTCTATCAAAAAACCGATAACTTGATCGACTTCGCGTTTCCTGATGGGTATGTGAACATCAACGAAGCCCGGTCCAAAGGATACGAGGTCGGTTTATCGGCAACTTTATTGGTTGGTTTGTCTGTGGATGTGAACTACACGCATACATCGGCAATTAACCGGGTGACCGGCTTAGATTTGATCCGTGTTCCGAAAGATGTCGCCAATGCAACCATCACAGTGGAGCCGATTAAAAACTTAACTTTGGCTTTGGCTGGTCGCTATACTGGAAAGTCGGAAGATGCACGCGGGACTGTTGATGATTGGACACGGATCGATCTGCGTGCGTCCTACAAGGTGACCGACAAGCTTGATGTCTTCGGCCGCATTGAGAATCTGTTGGATGAAAAATATCAAGAAGTTTGGGGCTATGGTACCGCAGGTATTTCAGGATATGTGGGCTTACGTGGTCGCTTCTAGGGGTATTTTTTTGAAAGGAAAGCGAGTGCTTGCGCTTGCTTTCCTAAGTTCTTTAGCGCTGACTGTTCCCGCTGATGCAAAGCCGCAGCGTGTCGTTTCATTAGATTATTGTGCTGATCAGTTTTTATTAGGGTTAGGCGATCGGGATCAAATCGCCGCGGTGTCAAAGGACGCCACCAGCGAGCGATCCTATCTTGCTGCCGAAGTGGGGGATTTGCCGCGTATCGGTGCCAACACCGAAGATATCTTGGTCTTAAAACCGGATCTGGTGTTGCGGGTTTGGGGCGGCGGTATCGATTTGGAAAAGACGTTGGCGCGCTTTGATGTGCCTGTTGTCACAATCCCCTTTACACAGACGATGGATGATTTGAAAGACAGTATTCGCATGGCCGGTCGTGTGCTTGGGCATCCGGACCGTGCGGCACAGATTATTCATCGTATGGACCAAAGATTGGCGGCGGTCCGCGATCACTGGCACGCTGTTCCAGCGGCTGATCGCCCGGCTGCCCTCTATGTGACGCCGGGCGGTGCCACCAGCGGCCAGGGAACATTGATGGATGAACTCATAAGCGCCAGCGGGTTACGGAATGTCTTGCACGAGGCAGGCTATACAGGATGGCGGGATATCGATCTCGAACAGTTGCTGTTATCGCCACCGGACGCAATTGTTTATGGCTTTCCGGATCTGTCCTATAATGCCACCAGCCATTGGCGCTTAGGGCGTCACCAAGCGCTCAAAGATATGGTGGAAAAGATCCCGACCCGAGATGTGGAGTCACGGGTCATTGCCTGTTCCAGTTGGTTCTTTGTGGATGCGGTCGAAGATATCTTCGAAACCTTAGTGAAGCCGCAGTTGAGCGCCAAAGGATATCTGCGATGATCCAAGACCTGCGATTGATCCTTGGATTGTCCTTGACGCTTGTCGTGGTCACGGTTGCGGCTTTGGCGATTGGCTCGGCGTCCATTCCCTTTGATGATGTGATTTTGGCTTTGTGTGGTCAGGGCGATCCATCTATCGTCGCCATTATTCAAGAAATCCGCTTGCCGCGTGTGCTGGTGGGTGGCTTGATGGGCGCGGCCTTGGCGTTATCCGGTGCGGCATTACAAGGATTACTGCGCAATCCTTTGGCGGATCCGGGCGTGATCGGTATTTCATCAAGCGCGGCGTTCGGCGCTGTTGCGGCATTGTTCCTGGGCTTCGCCGGGTTATCCATATGGGTGCTGCCGATGTCGGCCATTGCTGCCGCGCTTCTGGCAACAATCTTACTATCCATATTGGCGGGTCGTGACGCTAGCATCCTCACCTTGATTCTAGCTGGTGTCGCGTTATCCAGTTTCGCGACGGCGATGACATCCTTATTGATCAATCTTTCGCCCAATCCTTTTGCCATGTCTGAAATCGTGTTGTGGTTATTGGGGTCATTGAATAACCGCAGCATGCTCGATTTGTTGATTGCCTTCCCGTTCGTTCTGTGTGGAGTAATTTTACTCTCTACGGTTGGCCGTGGGCTTGATGCCTTGACGCTTGGGGAAGACACGGCTGCAACACTCGGTGTGGATCTGCGGTCATTGCGGCGGCGGGTCGTGTTCGGTGTTGCCTTCTGTGTCGGGGCGAGTGTCGCGGTTGCCGGGGCGGTTGGCTTCATTGGTTTGATTATTCCCCATATTATCAGGCCTTTTGTGGCTCACGGACCGTCGCGGGTGTTGCTGCCCAGTGCTTTGGCCGGGGCCATTTTGGTTATCGTTGCCGACCTCGCTATTCGCACCATTCCGGCAGCCCAGGAATTGAAGCTGGGTGTGGTGACGGCCGTGATCGGCGCGCCGTTCTTTTTTCATCTCTTGATCAAGACCCGCCGGGCGATGAGGTGAGGACCCGATATGTCAAATACTCATAAGCCAAACACTCATAAGCCAAATACACAAAGCGATGGTCTAGACGTTTGCGATTTACGAGCGTCTATCGGCTCACGCCGGATATTGTCGGGGGTGTCCTTTCAGGCTCCGACAGGCGCAGTCACCGGTCTGCTCGGGCCCAATGGTGCAGGTAAAACGACGGTGTTGCGGGCGTGTTTGGGATTGGTCCCGGAGCTGTCCGGCGTGATCACATTGAACGGCACTGCTTTGGCTGATTTATCGATCAAAGATCGCGCCCGCCGCATTGCCTATTTGCCCCAAGGCAGCGTTGTGCATTGGCCAATCACGGTTGAAAATCTGGTTGCGCTTGGTCGCTTGCCTCACGGCCAACGTCCTGCGCATCTCCAAGATGTGATGGCGATCGATGCCGCCATACAAGCGGCGGACGTCGCTCATCTTCGTGAACGACCGGTGACCCATTTGTCTGGTGGCGAGCGGACGCGAGTGTTGTTGGCGCGCGCGCTGGCGACCGACGCGGATATTTTATTTGCCGATGAACCGGTGGCGATGTTGGACCCGTTGCATGTTTTGACGGTGATGGATGTGTTTGCAAAGCTTGCGGCATCCGGCAAAACGGTTGTTGTGGTGTTGCATGATCTGGCGTTGGCGGTCCGGTATTGTCATCATGCCGTGTTGATCAACAACGGTGCAACAGTGACCGAAGGGCCGCCGATGGATGTTCTGAGCGATGTGAATTTGCGCCAAGTCTATGGCGTGTCTTTGGTCGGTACAATCGATGCCACACGGTTCGAGGTATCGCCGCCGTGACCCGCGCCTTGATGTTTCAGGGAACCGGGTCCGATGTCGGCAAATCGATTCTCGTTGCCGGATTATGTCGCGTGTTGCACCGACAAGGCATCAAGGTGTGGCCGTTCAAACCGCAGAACATGTCCAATAACGCTGCCGTCACGTCGGATGGCGGTGAAATCGGCCGTGCGCAATGGTTGCAAGCAATTGCGGCGGGCGTGGAGCCGTCGGTTCATATGAATCCCGTATTGTTAAAACCAGATACCGACATGCATTCCCAGGTCGTTTTGCAAGGCCGGGTCCACGGCCGCTACAGTGCCCGCGATTATATGCGCAGTCGCGACGCGCTGATCGGCGCCGTGCAAGAGAGCTTTGCTATCGCCAAAGCTTCTGCGGATATTGTGTTGATCGAAGGGGCCGGGAGTGCCGCCGAAGTCAATTTGCGGGCGCGTGATATCGCCAACATGGGCTTTGCCCGCGCGGCCAATGTTCCGGTGGTGATTATCGGTGATATTGATCGTGGCGGTGTCATTGCCAGCTTGGTCGGCACCCACGCGGTTCTTGATGCTGATGATCGCTCAATGATCAAAGGCTTTCTTATCAACAAATTTCGCGGTGATCCGCGGTTGTTCGACGACGGCTTGACAGCCATCACAGATGCGACCGGATGGCAATCGTTTGGCGTCCTGCCATGGGTCAGCGCGGCGCGAGAATTACCGGCGGAAGATGCGGTGATTTTAGAAAACCTGTCCGGTGCGGCGCCGCAGTCCCTTAAGATTGTTGTGCCGTTATTGTCGCGCATTGCCAATTTTGACGATCTTGATCCGCTCAAAGCCGAAGACACTGTAACGCTCGAGATGATCCCCCCCGGTCGTCCGTTGCCGCGCGACGCCGATCTGATCGTGTTGCCGGGCACCAAGGCCACCCGCGCCGACCTTGATTTTCTGCGCGCCCAAGGCTGGGATATCGATATCAAAGCCCATGTGCGTCATGGCGGACGTGTGCTTGGTATTTGTGGCGGGTATCAAATGCTGGGGCATGTTGTGCGCGATCCGCTGGGGTTGGAAGGGGAGGCGGGCGAGACTCCCGGACTTGGTCTTTTGAATGTTGAAACGGTGTTGGCGCCCGAGAAAATCTTGCGAGCCGTGACGGGGGTGGCTGTCGATGGCAACGTCCCGATCGAGACGGCGGTGGTCGACGGATATGAGATCCATGCCGGATACACCAGCGGCCCCGATATTTTGCGGCCGGTCTTGAAGATCGGCAATCAGGATCATGGCGCGCTATCGTTGGATCGGCGCATTGCAGGGGTTTATATCCATGGTCTGTTCGGCCACAGCGATTATCGCCGGTATTTCCTGCAATCTTTGGGCTATCAGCAGCGCCGCATGATCGATTACAGGACTTCGGTCGATCAAGCATTGACTGCAATGGCGGATGCTATGGAAGCGCATTTGGACGTGGCGGGGCTGTTGGCTTTGGCCCAATAATATGGTTAACGAAATCTGATCTTC
>JBBCIP010000190.1:0-12292 GCA_037189785.1 Alphaproteobacteria bacterium | reverse complement strand
CCGGACGAGAATAACGTTGTAACAATATTTATAAAAGATTGTGGTGCAACTGCAGATTATGCAACGTGGCTTAATGTCCAGCCAAGATATAAAGAGTTCAACTCTAATATAGGGTGTAATTTTTTTATTCTAACTGGAAATAAAAGAATCCATGCTGAATGGATCTCCGAAGATGTAATTCAGATATCTCATTCTGCGGATGAGAACAAAATTTATGTTGCAGAAAAAAAGTGCGGACCGATAAGTATAAAATATATGGAAAATGATTAGTTGTTCAATTTGTGATCATGAAGATTATATTGATATCAGAGTTAGGGCTTGCTATTAAATGGCGTACATCTATACACCACTCTTTGGGCATTTTCTAAAAACTCATCCGGTCGGTTATCAAGGGGGAATGCTCTTCTATGCATAAATGAGATGTGGATCCGATCCGATCAATATGGAGAATCTTTTGACGTGGCCTTCTTCGGATGGGGCCAAACGTCACTGTTGGATGTATTACTGGTGAATTGCATAAAAATGCGACGGATACTTTTGTTGAACAAGTAGTCGGTGACGCAGCAAACAAAGCAGTTGACTGGCTTGATCCGGAAAGGTGCCCATAGTGGAACGCCGTAAGATCTCTGTATATCAGTGTTATGGTTTGATCTTTTTAGCTGTATTGCCAATAGGCGGATTGTACTTTTTGAACTATTATCTGAATGACGTTTGGTATCTTTTTGTTTGGGCTGTTTTTTCAGTCCTTTTATTTTCCGCATTGATCTATAAACCGTTTCTTTCCAGAATAGGGACATATTTTAATAAACTCCGTCGCTGGCATATCAGGATGATTTTGTTGTTTAGCTTTTTAATTCTCCTAATATCCGGTCTTGGAGACACGCCGGGTAATCTAGAAAACCCATTCCACATACTTATTGCTATAATCGGCTCTATTGATAAGCACGGTTCAAGCATGTGTTGTCTGGGAGCATCTGCTATCGAATAATAAAAAAGAATAATTTTGATAAACACTAAGTATGCGTGCGGTATTTTATTTTTCATTCTTTAGCGAGGAATTCATGAAAATAATAAAGCAGGTTCTTTTAATAAGCAGCATTTTATTGGGATCAGCGTATACAACTGCATTTGCTGCAACAGTATCGTACGCATACGATGCGCTTGGACGTGCGACGATGGCCGTATATAGTAATGGTGTCACGATTGCCTATAGTTATGATGCTGCAGGTAATCGTACGGTGCGCGTGATCACTGGCGCTTAAGTTATGCAGGGAATACAGCTCTGATGATAAGATCGCGATCAACGCTTATGACCCTACGGTATTGACAAGACAACTTCTCTGGGGCGGTTCGGCTATAAGGGCCAGGCCCGCTATCAGAGCTTGGGCTTTACTATTACAAGGCACGGATCTACGCGCCACTGCTTGGCCGTTTCTTACAAATAGATCCAATTGGTTATCAAGGAGGGATGAACATCTATGCTTATGGAGAGGGAGATCCGTTTAATTTTGTTGACACCGGGGCATGACTTCTGTGTAGCCTGGTATGACCGTAACTGGAAAACGAATACCTATGGGGTGGGACGGTTATATGCGCCGAGAGGCTTTCGCTTAAGGAGGTTTCTATAAGTTCGATAGCAGAATCCTCTACTTCAATTGCCGCTACACGGAATTGTAGAAAAGGATAATATGGGCCGAGAATAACTTTCTTTTCTCTAATCGCGTCATCCATATTTTCAAGTTTAAATGCGACATGAGTAAAGTTTTTAATAGTGTATATTAGTGTATATAGAGAGTTACCATCTCCGAACCGGTGCTATTGTACTTGAAATTCGTCAGCTCTATTTGGTGAGGGAAATAAATCTATCCAATACCATCATGAGATGAGAAGTACAGAAACCAAAGATTTGTATGCGACATTGGATGCAGTAACGGTACATTTTGATTTAGAAAAGCGGGTTTCTATGCCGTTATCTGAAGAGTTGAAGAAAAAGATCCAATGTTGTCTCGAACAAAGCGGAACTGTATTTCTAGACTTAGAGTTTTAGTTATCTATAGTTATTTTCCTATGTAATAGATATGTGATTCCGGTCAGCTCGGGTGCGAGACCTAGCAAGCCTTAGCACCGCACGTAACACGGTAGAACGGTTGGAGACAGAGTAATCAGATTACAATATATGTTGTAGTAATTTTAATACCGAAGTACTTCAATTCATTGTTAAAGGCACCTTGTCAAGAATCTGACTTAAATAGCGGGCTAATTTAGCGTGCGATTCCATTTGAAGTTTGACACGAATGCTTCGCAGTTGATGGTCTACAGTATGAATGGAGCGATCAAGCTCTCGTGCGATTTCTTTATAACTGAATCCTAAAGCGGTTAACTCTGCCACACGTAATTCTGCATCACTAAGGCATTCGCGTAATGGTATCAGTGGGTCATTGGTATCTTGACTCAATTCTAAGGCTGCTTCTAAAATAGGCCCAATAACTTCCTTGGTTGTACATTCGAAAATGTCGTATTGATGTGTGCTCCACTCACCACGATTGCGTTTGACGCGGTCGGCGCAGAGTAAAGCAAAAGGACCAGATGGTGAGCGAAGGGCAATTGCTATCTTGCTTGACACGCCAATATCAAGTAGGTCGCGACGCAATTCTTCACCAAAACGCCGTTCTTGTGCAATACAAGAAAAAACTATGGGCTTTGACGATCGCCAAAGTAGTCTTACACCTTCATCTGCATTGTTAACCTTTACGCCTTTTATGGATGGGATTTCATCATAATTACAGATACTTTCCCCTTGCCCGGGAAAGTAATCTTTGTCGAGAGGGGTGGCGTAACCACCATCAACGCGCTCGGCTTTTAAAGTGCTTCGAAGCCAGTCTGTGCATAATTGCCAACATTTAACGGTATCATCTAGATAAAGCAGTAAAGGCGATGCTAAGTCGCGAGCGGGAGTATATGAAATCAAACCAGGCTGATCTAGCAATGTTCGACGAAGATTGGTTTGATAATTATATATTCTTTCTTCTCTTGTTACGCGCATGCCTATTCTCCCAATATAGTCTATGCTGGTATTATTATAATTCTGCACCAAGCTCAGGTCGGCTATAGCTCCCCATCTTCTCTAGTGTACGAACTTACTTTCCCCGGACTTTGGTTCGTAGACTAAGATTATTCCTTGGATTTTCCCACAATTATTATATAAGCGGAACAGCAATGGTACATTGCTGCCATTCCTAACTATCAAGATCTTAAGTTATTGTGTCAAACGGTAAGATAGCCCCCATCGACCGGCAGCGTTGCACCCGTTATAAATGACGCTGCGTCGCTCGAGAGAAACGCAACCGTCTTCGCAATTTCAATGGGTTGGCCGAACCGGCCTAGGGGAGTGCGACCAAGAATGGCACCGGAAATGTCTTTGTCCGCTTTCAAAGGTGCCAAGAGCGGGGTATCGATCCATCCAGGCGCAACAGCATTTACACGGATTTTGTCACCAGCATAGCTTTGTGCCAGTGATTTGGTCAGCTGTACGATGGCGCCTTTGCTCGCAGAATAAGCTGGTCGTTCAGACGATCCAAAGGTGCTATACATTGACGCGATGTTGACAATGGAGCCTTTTCCACTCTTGGCGAGCAAAGCGCGGGCAAGACTACAGCAACGCATGACAGCAGTAAGATTAATAGCGATGACTTTATTGAAGCTTTCGGCCTCGTGTTCTTTTGCGGCTATGCTAATACCTGCGGCAGGAACCAGAATGTCAAGTTGATCTAATTTAGAAAATAACGAATTAAGAGCGGTGTCGTCTGTTACATCTAAGTCTTGAAGGGTAATATTGGGAAGACTGAAGAGGTGACAGTCATGAGCATTCAAGCCCACAGCATAAACATGCGCACCCAAGGAAGCGAGATAGTCTGCCGTAGCTGCACCAATCCCCGACGTTCCGCCCGTGACAAGGGCGACTTTCCCATTAAATAGGTCTTTGGCAAGTGCCAATTTGCTCTCCATTATAATTCTATAATTAAACGTATTATATTTATGACAAAACTATTTATTATATGCCCAGTTTTATCAAGATGGTATTACGATCCTTTCACATAACCAATAGCGAATGTTCGCGATAGACATCTTTCCCCATTTCAAGTTCTTAATGGTGCTCGCTGGCAGAAACAACTAATGAACCTAAGACATTGCCACACATAGACCATAATACATGGAGTAGGGCAGCTATGAATGCTGAACTTGGGGCTAATCGCATTAGCTATATGAGTGAGGATGAGAAACGCATTTTGGCGCGTCATGACCAATTTGGGATTCCTGATATTTATTTGGAAACAAATCAATCTATTTACCATCCCTGGGTTGGTGATGTCTGGCTAAAACCGCTGCGTTTTGATGTTAGAAATTCTTTATACGTCACGATCCTTTGGTCAAAAGGGGCAGGCGGTTTGGGACGTCACCGCCATAGAGGGCCAGTAACGGCATACACTCTCGAAGGATCGTGGCGCTATGAAGAATATGATTGGGTTGCAAGAACGGGTGATTTTGTACAAGAAAACCCTGGCGTTATTCACACGCTGGTAAGCGATACAGGCACGAAAACCTTGTTTTTTGTTCAAAGTGCTCTTGAATTCTATGATGAAGAAGATCGTTTGATCAATACGATGGACGTATTCTCATTTATGGATATGTACATCAACTATTGTGACCAAGTCGGTTTTGATTTTGATAAAAGCCTGATCTTTTGAAGATACACATTTAATACAGACATAAAAAGTTAGTTAGGGGGCTACAATGAGACATACAATGCGCATGTCTATACACGCGACGACTGCTGTATTTGCGCTGCTTATTTTTTCTGAAACTGCAAAGGCAGAAGTTGCTTCTAGCTCGGCAGAAGAAAATGAAATCGTAAACCGAAACGCAGAAAGTAGTTTAATCTCAGAGATTGTTGTTACGGCACAACGTCGTGAACAAAGACTGCAAGATGTGGGTATATCGGTGACCGCGTTTAGTGGCGAGCAAATGACCAAGCTTGGGTTTAGCAGTGCTGCCGATATTGCGTCTCAAGCCCCAAATGTTGAAGTACGCCGTCATTTTGTTTCTCGCGGGTTAACGACGAATCTGTTCATCCGAGGAGTTGGCCAAACCAATTTCAATAGTGCTACGGAGGGTTCCGTGGCGGGATTTGTTGACGACTTTTATCTGGCATCATCAAGCACATTAGACTTCTTGTTATTTGATATGGGACATGCGGAGGTCCTAAGGGGACCGCAAGGAACGTTGTTCGGTCGAAATGCGACAGGAGGGGCTTTTCAATATTTTACAGCGAAGCCTGAGCTTGGAGAGACAAGCGGCAGCATTAAATTGGGATACGGTACATTCAATCAAAGAATTGCGGACGGTTACATCAATGTGCCTATCAGCGATAAAGCCGCCATTCGCATATCGGGAACATTTGATAAATTCGATCATATGGCCGAAAATATTTTCCCGGGTAAAGGCGGGCAGTTGAATGGAGACTTCCGTGCATTACGTGGTCAGTTTCTTTTTAAGCCCAATGACAATCTTACTATTCAGCTGAAAGCTGAAACGGGTACGGCAAAAGGAAATCTCACTGCTGATCATGGTCGGGGGTTTGATCTGCTTGATACACTTGCGGGCAAGGGAGATGTCATTCCAGTTGATGTCGACGGATTTGGATATACCCCGGAAGATGACGGCCCGAACAAATTCAATGCTAATGGTTTTAACTACGGCTACAATACGGTTGATCATTATCTTGGTCGGGTAGAGTGGGACTTTGGTGATGTCGTATTCACATCCATCACGGGATATATGAAACAATATTATGAACTAGCAGAGGATTGTGATGGATCTCCTACGCCATTCTGCAATTACAATCCTGTTTACCGATCCCGCCAATTCTCACAAGAGTTCCGTTTGAACGGAGATAGTAATGATTTAACATGGGCATTGGGTGCTTATTATCTAAACCACAAAGCAAATGCTGATACAATTGTTCCTGTTCTGGTTGGCTTGGTGCCAGCCACGGATCCTAATAAATTGGGTGCGTTAGGTTTGTTGATAGATTTTGATCAGAAACTCGTCTCCAAAGCAGTCTTTGGGCAAGTTGAATATGATGTAACGAACCAGTTAACAGCAATTTTTGGTATTCGCTACAATCATGATGTAAAAGACTTTGAGCAGATTTTACGCTTTGCAACACTGGACTACAATACGACGAGCCCCAATTTCAATAGCATCACAGAAATGCGTAACTTCATTGTTACAGGGGACGCTGATACGCCCAATATTTTTACCCGTCAAACCGTTGGGGATCTTACACGGCTGAGCGAAAAGGACTATGGGATGACGGCCCAATTAAACTGGAAGCCAGCAGACGATATTTTGCTTTATCTATCGTTCCGGCGTGGGATCAAAGGGGGAGGATTTAATAATGAGGTCATGCCTGTATCATTGCCCGCAGATAAAATTCCCTATAAAGGAGAAAGGCTAAATGCCTATGAGTTTGGGTGGAAAACAACCTTACCCAATGGCAGAGCTCGGTTAAACGGGGCGGTCTTTTATTACGACTATAAGAACTATCAAGCTGTTTCTTTTCAAGACTTTGGAAACTTCCAACAAAACGCAGATGCCAGCCTCTATGGCGGAGAATTGGAAGTCACACTCAATCCTGTAGATGGTTTAGATCTTGTTGCTGGTGGCGCCTATCTACACAGTAAAGTTAAAGATATTACACGGCCAGGTGGATATGTTCTTGATACTGAAATGGGAGAAGCACCTAAATTTTCCTTCAATGCCTTAGCTCGTTATACTGTGGATGTTCGTAGCATTGCTGGGGAGCTGGCTTTTCAGGTTGATGGTAATTATACGGGAAAACGCTATGCAGACGTGCTCAACCAATCAGGTCTAGAGTTGGATGCTTATGCGGTCGTCAATGCTCTTATCAGTTATCAACACGAAAGTGGCAATTGGGGTATTGATGCGTATGTCAAAAACTTGTTCGATAAACGAGTAGAAACGTTTAAATTGGAAATTGATAATCTAGCTGGAACAATGAATGGCCAAGTTAATTATAATCCACGCCGTACGGCCGCAGTGACGGTTACTTATCGCTTCTAGTTTTGGAGAGTTGCTTTGGACCAGAATCGATCACCAATAAATATCTTTGGTGCGAAGGGTGAGGATAGTCTCACCCCTCGTGTCTTTTTTGCAGCCCATCGTTATGTACAAGGTGCTGGAGTACTTTCAAAAATCGGAGAATATTTGCCTTTGGTCGGGAGTAGGAAACCAGCAATCTTATTGCCAACTAATTTGCCAGAAACAATACCTGCTACTATTGCTCTCTCCATCGATGGGTTGGAAACAGTATCATCTGATTTTGGCGGAGAGTGTAGCTATGAAGAGGTGGATCGTCAGATTGCTTTCTTCCGTATGCATTCTATAGATGCGCTCATCGTCGCTGGTGGTGGAAAGGTTATTGATGCTGCAAAATGCATCGCGTACCAGTTAAATGTACCTTTGATTGTATGCCCGACACTGGCATCTACCGATGCCCCTTGTTCTGCAGCGGCAGTTGTGTATACGGAAGATGGCCATTTTAAAAATGTTGAATTCTTTCCTAGCAATCCAAACTTGGTAATTGTTGATACATCTGTGGTTGCGAAGGCTCCTCCGCGTTTCTTGGCTGCAGGAATGGCGGATGGGCTGGCTACAGGTTATGAAGTGCAGGCTTGCATAGCCAATCAGAATGCGCGATCGATGGTGGGTGGAAGAATATCCTTAGCGGCTTTGGCAATTGCTAATTTATGCACGGAAACGATATATCGTGATGGTCTTGCCGCATATGAGGCTGTCCAGGCTGGGAATGTAACGCTATCCTTAGAAAATGTCGTTGAAGCAAATACATTATTGAGTGGAACGGGCTTCGAAAGCGGCGGGTTAGCTGCGGCTCATGCGATGGCGACCGCACTTACTTTTATTCCTGTTATCGAGCGTAACTTTTTACATGGAGAAATGGTTGCGATTGGCTTGCTCACACAGCTAATGTTAGAAAAAAAAGTAGAAGAATTCATGCGTGCTCGTAATTTTTTACATCTATTAAATTTGCCCGTGAAATATGCAGATTTGAATTTTGATGTAAGTGATGAGAGTGCCATTGAAGGTTTAGCAAAACAAGCTACAGGTCTTGCTTTCATGCTAAATGAGCCTTTTCCTGTGTCTATTTCTTATCTAATTGGAGCTATACGTGATGTTGATGCCGCTGCTTGATTTCAGCGGCTACTTGACTTGCCCAATTGGCTTTCTTGAAACGATACAATAATGAAATCATTGCTAAGTTTGTATGACGCCCAACATATTGAAGATCTTCCCCTTGACTTCAATGTTGCAGAAAATCTTATCGATCATAATTTAGCTGCGGGTCGCGGGTCAAAAATTGCAGTTATAGATCGTAGCGGAGAGACAACTTATGCTCAGCTATCGGATCGCATCGATCGTATGGGCGGGATTTTGTCTCGACTCCATATAAAAAGAGAACAAAGAATAATATTATGTTTACTGGATACAGTTGATTTTCCAACGGCTTTTTTAGGTGCCATAAAGGCAGGAGTTATTCCCATTCCCGTCAACACCTTATTGGTTGCGGAAGATTATAAATGGATTGTG
Source organism: Alphaproteobacteria bacterium (assembly GCA_037189785.1). Classification (GTDB taxonomy): domain Bacteria; phylum Pseudomonadota; class Alphaproteobacteria; order Sphingomonadales; family Govanellaceae; genus Govanella. Next base: position 3,604 of record JBBCIP010000190.1, on the reverse strand, counting down.
GAAGATAGTGGGGCCGTGGCAGTCCTCGTATCCGAGGAGCTATTACCGCAATGGTCGGGAATAGCAGATGATTTTCCGGACGTGCAATTCATCATCAGTGATGATACGTCTGGTCGTTTCGGTAGCTTTCGGGATCTTATAGAAACCACCGCGCCACTATCGCAGTCTGCTAATACGCACCGTGATGATATTGCCTTTTGGCTTTATACGTCGGGATCGACAGGGCGTCCAAAGGCAGCAATGCATACGCATGCATCCGTACAACTAACCGCCAATTTATTTGCTATTGGTGTTATGGGGTATTGTTGTGAGGATATTATCTTGTCGGTCGCTAAGCAGTTTTTTGCATATGGGTTGGGTAATAGTCTGACTTTTCCTTATGCGGTAGGAGCAACGGTTATTCTAAATCATGAGCGTGCCACAGCAGAAGTGATAATTCAGCTTATGCGTCGTTATAAGGTTACCATTCTGAATGGTGTGCCAACCTTCTATGCTGGCTGGTTAGCGCATGATAAAGTTCCAAGTCAGAAGGAAATTCCTGATCTTAGGATTGCGACCTCGGCTGGAGAAGCGTTGCCGTCGCATCTAGGAGAAGCGTTTGCCGATCGCTATGCTGTTGATATCATAGATGGTCTTGGTTCTACGGAAATGCTTCACATCTTTTTGTCACAAGTGCCGGGTGCTGTACGATATGGATATACAGGGAAGCCCGTGCCTGGTTATGAGTTACGTATTGTTGATGATTTTGGTCAGGAAGTTGGGCCAAATATGTTTGGCGAGCTTCAAGTCAAGGGGCCGACGGCAGCTGTAGGCTATTGGCGCAATAGACTTAAATCCATTGAAACATTCCAAGGGCAATGGACGCGCACGGGGGATAAATATGAGAAGACTTCCGACGGTTGGTATAAATATGGAGGAAGAAGCGACGACATGCTAAAGGTTGGGGGTATTTATGTCTCTCCAGCTGAAGTCGAAATGGCGTTAGCGAGTCATGACGTTGTTTTGGAAGCCGCGGTTGTCGGTATTCCCGATAGTGACAATCTAATAAAACCTTGCGCGCATATTGTTTTATGTGCTGGGTATGAACCGAGCCGTGATCTTGAAGAAGAGCTTAAACGGCATGTAAAAAATCTTTTGTCGCCCTATAAGTATCCGCGCTGGATTATTTTTTCTGAAAGTTTACCAAAAACAGAAACAGGGAAAATTCAACGATTTCGTTTGCGTGATGTTGTAAAGATAAAATTTTAGTCACTTTAGCGCAGTGTATCAAACTAATGCCAGGATCTTTTATTCCATGGATATTCTTTGACAGATATATATCTAAAATTGCCACAGTATCGTGTGTTCTATTGATAGTGTTCATATGATTTCTTCTCTTTTAATTTCTGTCCGATTCCTTCTTCGACGGCTTTGAAGATGTTTGCAAGGTTATTGATTGCGGTTTGTGTTTGTTGTCGCTGTTGGTCATAGCGTTCGATCGGGGAGAGGCTGTCATCGGGAAGGGTCTCAAGCTCTCTGGTAATGGCAGCGAGTTTTCTCTCGAACTGCCGCTTGCCCAGACTGGACCATTCTATCAGCGCATTTGCTTGGGTAGTTTGATCCTGTCGCAAGCTCGGAGGGAGGATGTCGTTGCTGAGGGTGACCATCAGCAAATGCACGCCCTGTATCATGTTATCAGGCTTGTGGAGGGTGTTCCGGCCTTTGCTCTTGATATAGGTCGCTATGTTGTTGTCCCGGAGCAGGATGTGGCGGCGATATGCGGGGAGATCATCTTCCGTTAACGGACCGACCACCCGGACCTCCCGGGTTTTAGGGTCCAACAAGATGTCATCTGGGTGCGGGTATATCTTGGGAACGGGCTGATTGTTGTCCTTGGCTTGTTTGATGGCGGCATAGCCCTGTTTCTGGAGTTTGCGATAATGGGCATAATGATCATTGTGCCTGGTTGCGGCTTTCTCTTCCTCACTCCTTAAGAGTTCCAGGAGATACTTCTGATTGATCCGATTGCCTTTGAGGGCACTCATGAAGATCGACCGCACGAGAGCTTGGGTAGCTGAAAGCTCTATGGACTTGCCGTTCTCCTGTAGTCGTAACAACCGATAGGCCTCTTCCTCAAACTGCTGCTGAAGGGGCTTGTCCTTGAGTGTCAGTGCCGGGGACGGCTGTTTCTTGGGCCGCCCCTTGGGGTTCCCCGATTGCCCTTTGCGGAACTGTGTGTCGGTGGGTGGTTTGCGATAGCCGATCTTTTGATCAGTCATAGTGGGTCTCGTAAGAATAAGCGTGATTAATGAAGTGCAATTTATGAGCCTGCCCGCTTGCGGGACGGTTAGGTGGGTGCAGGGCGTAGTTCGCTAACTTCTTCGAAGGAGAGGGAAGAGGTCGCCAGGATCGCGTGTTTACCGGTGTAAGCCTGATAGCGACGGATGATGGTGTCACAGTAATGAGGATCATATTCTATGAGCCTGGCCACCCGTCCGGTCTTGTGGGCAGCAATCAGGGTGCTACCGGAGCCGGCAAAGGGATCGAGCACGATGTCACCTCGCTTGCTGCAGTCCTGGATCGCATCGGCTATGAGGGCCACGGGCTTGACAGTGGGGTGCATGGCAAGATCTTGGGATCTGCTTGATGAAAGGCTGCTGATCCCAGGGTAATCCCAGACATTGGTCCGGTAGCGCCCGGTGTCGCCTAAGCCAAAGCTATTGATATGCGGCGCACTCCCGACCTTGAACACAAACACCAGTTCATGCTTGGAGCGATAGAAGCTTCCCATGCCGTTATTGCTCTTGTTCCAGACACAGAGGTTTTTAAGCTCCGAGAACGCGAACTTGCCCGCAGTCAAGAGTTCTCCCATTAGATATGCTCAGGGAGTTTTGGATAACTTATGTGTCGCCAAAATCGAACGGTAGAGTTGAATAATAATCTAGAGTGAAAGTCGCCGCACGGGTGTGCTATTGTATAACGATATTACATTAGGGCAGGAACGAGTTTTCTAGAATGTCACAAAGCGCCATTATCAGCTTAATGATTGCCTATGCGTCTTTTATAATCCTTTTAATATATGTTGGGTACAAAAGTGATATATTAAGAAGGCACAATAGATTACGTCCTTATATTTATAGTTTGTCATTAGGTGTCTATGTATCGTCGTGGTCGTTCCTTGGTGCTATCCGCGTTTTCTCGGAAACGGGCTGGAATTTAGTAGCCATGTATATTGGTCCGATAGTCATCTTTATCTTTGGCTATAGGTTTCTCAAAAAAATAATCAGTATAACAAAGCAATTACATATTACATCCATCTCCGATTTTATTGGAACGAGGTATGGTAAACGACAGTCTGTCGCAACACTTGTTGCTGTGCTTGTGACTATTCCACTGCTCCCGTATTTGGGGGCTCAGATCAAAGTTATTGCAATGACTGTTGATCTTATTCTGGCGCCATCTAAAGCCTACGAGACGTCTGTAAGTATGTCGACAGAAGCTGATCAAATTGCTTTATTGACAGTCTTCTTCTGTATGATTAGTGCCCTTTTCTTTGGGACCCGAAATGTCGATGTTAGTCGCCAACATCGCTCTCTTGTTCTCGCGATTGCTATAGAAAGCTTGG
>JBBCIP010000189.1:0-2222 GCA_037189785.1 Alphaproteobacteria bacterium | reverse complement strand
AGGATGGCATATCCATACCCCCTTTTGTTGAGTATATGGGGCTTAGGCTTTGTGATTTAATATGAGAATGATCCCGGTAAAGGGCTCTTTTTTGAATAAAAAACAAATACTTAATTCCGCAATAAACCAGGGACGGAGAGATTTATGCCACGTAAAAGTTTCTATATGACGACTATTAGCGGCTTGGCTTTGGCGGCTACAACGGTGATTGCTGCACGGGCCGAGGTCGCCGATGTTGCCCAACCCGTGAGCTTCGGTCTTGAGGAAGTCGTTGTAACGGCGCGTAAGCGTGAAGAATCTATTCGTGATATTCCAGATACTATCCAAGCCATTTCTGCGGAAACATTGGAACGCGCTGATGTACGCTCCGTGAATGATATCAAGCAACTTGTTTCGAACTTTCAAGTTGTGGAAGCGCAACAACCAGGCGTGGTGTTGATCAATATCCGCGGTATTGGCCAAACACGGAACGGTGAAGCGCCGATCGCCGTCGTCGTTGACGGTGTTCAACAAAACTCACCGAACCAGATCACCCAAGGGTTGTTCGACATCGAGCGGATCGAAGTATTGAAGGGCCCGCAAGGTGCTCTTTATGGTCGGAATGCCATCGGTGGTGCCATCAATATTACCACGAAAGCGCCAGGCGATGAATTGGGTGGTAGCCTTGAGCTTGGTTATGCCGAGGGCAAAGAATTCATTGCGCGCGGTTCGTTGTCTGGACCGATTGTGCAAGACAAGTTGGCATTCCGCATTTCAGGCAGTTACAAAGATCGCGATGGCCAGATCGATAACATTACCGCGAATGAGAAAGTGGACTTTGATGAGGTTAAGTCAATCCGCGGTACTTTGTTATTTACGCCAACGGATCGTTTGTCCATCGATCTGCGTGGATCATACTATGATCAACATGCCGGTGCTGCTTGGTACCGTAGTGGTCCGGTGAACGCTCCACGCGAACCCGTGGTTGCGAATATTGTTGGTTTTGGTGATCGTGAGCTTGCCGATCTCTCGTTGAAGGTAAACTATGACTTTGATGGGGTGACACTGAGTTCGGTATCGGCTTATTCATCGGTGAAGTCACTGATCGACGAAGATATCGATTATGAAGCCTTGGACCTTTTGGCGGCAATTCAACGGTTGAATGTGAATGCCTATAGCCAAGAAATTCGGTTAGCATCGTCCCAGCCGGATGAACGCATCAGCTGGATGGTCGGCGCCTATTATCTTTATACCGACCGCGACCTTGATACCAATTTGTTTATGATGCCGGATCTCACAGGTGTGCCGGTCCCCGTGCCACTGCCGCCGGCGTCAACAACCGACAAAAATGATGCGTATGCCGTTTTCGGACAAGTCATTTTCCGCCTGACAGACGCATGGCAGTTAACCACGGCTCTCCGCTACGATATAGATGATCGTCATCAGACCGATCATGTGGCTGCACCACCATTGGATCAATTCAAGAAAAAATTTAAGTCGCTGCAGCCGAAAGTGTCTTTGGCTTATACTTTCCCGAACAGAAGTCTTGCTTATGCCACCGTTGCTAAAGGGTTTCGGAGCGGCGGTTTCAACGCCAATGATATTGTAACGCGCCTTTACGACAAAGAGGAAGTCTGGAGCTATGAAGGCGGTTTCAAGGCAGTTCTTGCTAATAACCTGGTGAACCTGAACGGCGCTGTCTACTATATGGATATTAAGGGGCGTCAGGTTTATGGCCTTGATCTCAGCAGTGGTCCAAACCAATTTATTGCCAACCCCATTCCAAAATCTCATGTTCTGGGCGCTGAAATCGAACTTTTGGCTCGTCCGATGGAAGGTCTCGACATAACTGTGGGCGGTGGCTTGCAGACATCGAAGATCGATAAATACGATACAACAATATTTGCGAATACTGGTGCTGCCGGTGATTTCAAAGGGAACAAGCTGAACCAGATGCCGGGCTATACGCTTAATGCCGCGGTTCAATATACCCTGCCTGTGGGCTCCGGGAATGTGATCAGCCGAGTTGATGTCTCAGGGTCCGGTGGCGACTATTATTGGGAAATAGACAACGCAGACAAACGTGACGATGTTTGGACCGTTGATCTGCGTTTGACTTATGAGCAAGGCCCGTTCTCGGTCACGGCCTTTGTCCGGAACCTGTTCGACAAACGGTATGATCTCGAATTTGTTTCACCGGAATTCAGTGGTCTGATTACAGGCCTTGATATCGGTGCTGCTTC
>JBBCIP010000188.1:0-8452 GCA_037189785.1 Alphaproteobacteria bacterium | reverse complement strand
AATAAAGATCACGGACAGTCGTGTACTTCGTCTTATCGCTTTTAGCCAAACCGAACTTAAACGTTCCACGTTCCTCAATGCCCGGAATGTATAGGGTACCAAACACCCAATCCCATACCGAAAATTGTGACCCATAGTTCTTATTGAAATGCTTGGCTGCACTGGAGTGATGGACCTGATGCATGCATGGGCTGATCATGATGTAAGAAAACACCGGCCCATATCCCAACCAGATATGAGAGTGCCGTAAATGCGCGCCGAGCATGTTGAAGATAACCCGGCCAACATTCACCCCCAAAATGGTCAAGGTGCTGATATCATTAGGAAACAGGTACAAAAACGCACCAGACGTCAAAACAATAGCAGCCCCGGTCCGCGACAAGTTCAAGATGCCGTTGACCGGATGGGTCCGCAATAAGCTGACCGGCACCAAAACCTCAGGGGAATGGTGTACTTTATGGAATTCCCATAGCACCGGTACGGTATGCATCAATCGATGCATCCAGTATCGGAACAGATCTTCCGTCAACAGCAAACAGATTGTGTAAAGAACAACAATCCATATGGTGTCGTCCAATGCCGTATCCGCCAATGGGCCCTTCTCGCCAAGATAAGCACCGCCCATAAGCAAGACCGCACTGGCGCCAAGAACACCGATGATAAGCTTATCGATAACCACATATTTGTAGTCAAGAATAGCCGACGGATGCAGCCATATCGACTTCGGGAATAAAAAAGCTAATATTCCCGTACGCTTAGAAGGCTCAATCCGACGTTCATAGATAAACCAAGCCAACACACCGAAACCCAGTGATGCCAGCATATATGGCCAATGAAAGCGGGAAAAAGGTTTTAAAAAGAATTCAAAGACCAAGGACACGAATGTCCATAAATGGCCGAAGATGTTTGATAATGTACCAGTATCCATATCAACCGGCATGAGCGTTCACTCCGTAGATCTTTTTTTTCACTCCCCCAAGTTCTCAAACTCCTGACCCCACACTAGTAACTGTCGAAAATGAGACTTAGTTTCTTATTCGCAGACGTTTAAGGACGAAAAATGGCGATTTGGTGGCGAACCATCTTCACCAAAACGTGATAACCTTTTGATTTTAAGGAAAGATTAAAGCGGCGAGAGCAGCAATGCAGAAACTCGCCTGGCTTCCAGCAAAAGCACATTGTATGTGCGCGCCGCCGCCCCCGTATCCATTGGGTCCATGGAAACACCAACATCTTGACAGATATTGTGAATTTCCTTTGGCGGCAATAGCAACTTGGCGCCAGTGCCAATCAAAAGCAGCTCGATAGCCGGATTGGCTGTCAGTACAGGTTCTAGGTGAACCTGTGTCAATTGCGCAACATCATCAACAGGAATTGCATAGACAGTCCCATTGACGATCAAGACGCTGCCGTGATGACGGCCTGGCCCGATGCGGAAACCACCCTCTCCATAGCCCTTGACCAAGGCTAACCCATCACTCGGTCGTTGGGTGATTTCCAGTGGCATAGTAACTACGGCTTCGTATCAGTCTTTGCCGTTTCATCGAATGTTTCCCGGCGCAGCTTGAGCGCCGGCAATACTGGTGCCGCTACGAAGACCGATGAATAAACACCGATCAGCAGGCCCCAAATCATAGCAGCCGTCAACCCACGGATAACATCGCCACCAAAAATCAACAGAGCAAACAACACCAGGAATGTTGAGATCCCTGTCAAAATTGTCCGGGCCAGTGTTTCATTGAGACTAAGATCGATCAATTCGACCAGATCCATTTTTCGGTATTTGCGCAGATTTTCGCGAATACGATCGAAAACAACCACGGTATCGTTCAACGAATATCCGACAATCGTCAACAGTGCCGCGACGATGGTCAAATTGAACTCTAATTGTGTAACGGCAAAAAGCCCCATGGTCAGTGCGACGTCATGCACCATCGACAAAGCCGCCCCAACACCGAACTGCCATTCGAACCGCCACCACAGATACAGCATGCTGAAGCCGATCGCCAAGGCTACAGCGATAATACCGCCAGTGACCAACTCATCACTGACTTTAGGGCCAACATATTCGACACGACGGACCGTAATCTTACTGGTGATGATCTCACCAGCCTTGGCAACGACATGGTCGACGGCCGTCTTTTGCTCCTCCTGCTCCCCTTCCTGACGTTGGAAACGGATCAGAATATCATCTGGTGAACCAAAGGTTTGGATCGATACCTCGCCAAGTCCCAACTCCCCCAGACCGGATCTTAAGGCTGTCAGGTCGATATCATCTTCAGCATGGAGCTCAACCAAGATACCGCCTTCAAAGTCGATACCAAAGTTCAGCCCACGATCATACACCAACCAGAACGAGGCTATACTCATAACAATCGACATAATGACCGCCACATGGCGCGCCTTCATGAACGGGATCTTTGTATCGGATGGAATAAATTGCACTGGCATTATTTCGGCCTCTTATCCCTATCAAATCGGCAACGTGCGCGGACGCGCCCGACGTAACCACGTCGCAATGATGAGTCGGGTTACATAGACAGACGTGAACATCGACGTAATAACACCAATGGTCAACGTCACAGCAAAGCCCTTAACCGGACCGGCCCCTAAGTAGAACATGATGCCCGACGCGATCAACGTGGTCAGGTTGGTGTCGATAATAGTGACGATCACACGGGTGTAACCAGCTTCAGCAGCAGCTATGGCTGATTTTCCCGCTCGTATTTCCTCACGCATTCGCTCGAACACCAGCACATTCGCATCCACCGCTACACCGATGGTTAGAACGATCCCGGCAATACCAGGCAAGGTCAACGTCGCCTGTATTAACGACATCCCCCCCATCATCAGCGCGATGTTAAATATCAAAGCAATATTGGCAACCAAGCCAAACCAGCCGTAACAAACGATCATAAAGATCAGAACAGCAATCGTGCCGACAATAGCAGCCGTAGTTCCGGCCGTAACCGAATCCGCACCAAGGTCAGGTCCAACCGTCCGTTGTTCCAAAATCTTCAAGGGCGCAGGCAACGCACCGGCACGCAGGAGAACGGCCAGTTTATTGGCGCTTTCGGTGGTGAAGTTACCGCTGATGATCCCCGATCCACCCAGAATCGGTTCATTGATGCGCGGGGCGCTGATCACCTTGTTATCTAGAATGATCGCGAACGGCCGACCAACGTTATTGCGTGTTGCTTCAGCAAAGCGCTTACCGCCCGCACTATCGAACCGGAAGCTGACCACCGCCTGCCCATCTTGAAAGGATGGTTGCGCATCGACCAAAGAATCACCGCTGACCAGAACGCGCTTGCGAACCACATAATGGGTCGGCTCACCGCCTTGGGCATCCACGGCTTCGAGCACTTCAGAACCAGGCGGAATACGCCCGCGCATGGCTTCATCGACGCTGGCCGTCAGATCAACCATGCGGAAGCTTAACTGCGCCGTCGTATTGATTGTCGAAATCAAGTCTTCGGCATTTTGGACACCAGGAACCTGAACGACAATACGGTCATCGCCCTGACGCTGAATGGACGGTTCACGGGTACCAAGTTCATCAACGCGGCGCCGCACGATTTCGATCGATTGCTCCACCGCAGCCCGTTTGCGTTGGGCCACAGCCGCTTCGCTCATGCGCACGACAATGCCGCTTTGTCCCTCGGTCGCGACTTCAAGATCGGGAGCACCGGGATTGAAGCCACTGCCGGTATTGCCAATCAATGTCCGAACAGCCTCCAACGCCCGCGGGCGTTCGGCTACATCGGTCACATCGAAATGAATGGCATTGTTTTGGACCCGCATCCGCGTGAAGTTGATGCGGTCCGCACCTTTCGGACGGAGGGAATTCCGCACGTCATCCTGCAACGCTTCCAGCCGATCTTTGATCACGGCATTGGTATCCACTTCGAACAGCAGATGCGCGCCGCCCTGAAGATCAAGGCCCAGATTTAATTGCTTGGATGGCAGCCAAGATGGAAAACTTTCCACCGCTTGACGGCTGAAGAAATTCGGTATCGTTGTCGAAAGACCGATAAGGCATATGGCAATGATAAGTATCGTTTGCCAACGCGTGAAGGCGAGCATTCCCTTTATCCTCCAGCCGTAAAAGCGAGGTTGTGAGACAACCTACTTTTTCTCTTTGTCTTTATCGGTGTCGTTGGCGGCTTTAGCCGGTTGGCCTTTGCCTTTGACATCGACCAAAGTCGTTTTCAGGATTTTGACTTTGACGTCGTTGCCGATATCAACTTCGATTTCTTCGCTGTCGTCGGTGACTTTCGTCACTTTTGCAATGATCCCGCCGCCGGTGATGACGGTATCGCCGCGCTTAACGGCAGCCAACATGGCGCGATGTTCTTTCATCCGCTTTTGCTGTGGACGGATCAGTAAGAAATAGAAAACGACAGCAATCAAAACGAATGGCAGCAACATTTCCAGAATGCTGGGCTGTGCTGCCGCCGCGGCTTGCGCATAGGCTGGTGTAAACATTAGAACCTCAGGATCTAAGACTAAATCGAGTGCGGACTATAGCGGCCCGCGATCCATTTGCAAACCGCCGAGAAATAGGGGTATCTGTCTTCCGTGCAATTTTTTGTGATCTGGAGGCCTTTGTCGTGTCCAATGTTACCGATTTCAGCGGGTTAAATCCGATTTTAGAGCGTATTGCCAATGCCTTAGAGCGGATAGCGCCGCCACCGCCCCCGGCCCCAGATTTAACCGCCGCAGATGCCTATACCTGGCACACAAACCCCGATGGCCTTGACCCGATTAAACGTGTCAGCCGGGTCGATATGCCGCTCCTGCAAGGGATCGATCATGTCCGCGACCTATTGCTCGAGAACACAAAACGCTTTGCCGATGGCCTACCCGCCAATAATGCGCTGCTGTGGGGCGCCCGGGGGATGGGCAAAAGCTCCCTCGTGAAAGCCGCCCATGCCAGCGTCAACGACCCGCGCAGCGGCGACGACCGCCTGTTGTTGATCGAAATTCACCGGGAAGACATCCAGTCCCTGCCCCGTTTGTTACGGATTCTCGCAGAATCAGATCGCCGAACCGTGATTTTTTGCGATGATTTGTCGTTTGATGGCGATGATACGACCTATAAGTCCTTGAAAGCAGTACTAGACGGCGGAATCGAAGGCCGTCCAGACAATGTCATTTTCTACGCCACATCCAACCGGCGGCATTTGATGCCCCGAAACATGATCGAGAATGAACGATCATCGGCCATCAATCCAGCTGAAGCCGTCGAAGAAAAGGTCTCGCTCTCCGACCGATTCGGACTGTGGCTCGGGTTCCATAGCTGTTCCCAGGACCAGTATTTGGCCATGATCGACGGCTATTACGCCCATTATGGCTTAGCGGGGGCCCAGGAAGATATCCACAGGGCCGCGCTGGAGTGGTCGCGGACCCGTGGCTCTCGCTCCGGCCGTGTCGCTTGGCAGTTCATCCTCGACCAAGCCGGAGCCCAAGGCAAAAAATTGGATTGATCGGCTTAAATGCGCTCAAACACGGCCGCGATTCCCTGCCCACCGCCAATACACAGCGTGGCCACGGCATAACGGCCGCCGGTCCGTTCGAGCTCATATAACGCTTTGGTGGTGATGATGGCACCGCTGGCGCCGACCGGGTGTCCCAAGGCCACAGCACCGCCATTGGGGTTAACCCTGGCCGGATCGAACCCGAGCGCTTGCGCAACGGCGCACGCCTGGGCCGCAAAGGCTTCGTTCGATTCGACGACATCGATATCGGCAACGCTCAGATTGGCCCGTTCCAAAGCCAGTTTGACGGCTGGGATCGGCCCGGTTCCCATGACCCGCGGATCAACCCCGGCCCGGGCATAGGATACGAGGCGGGCCAATGGTTTCCGCTCCTCCTTTTCCGCCCGACTACGCTCCATCAAAACCACCGCGGAGGCGCCATCATTGATGCCCGACGCATTACCAGCCGTAACGGACCCATCTTTCTTGAAAGCAGGTTTGAGACTGCCAAGAGACTCTGCCGAGACGTTATCCCGCGGATGCTCATCGGTATCGAAGACAGTCACCCCTTTACGGGTTTTCAATTCGATCGGCAGAATTTGATCTTTGAAATATCCAGCCTGTATAGCCGCAATAGCACGACGATGGCTTTCTGCCGCAAAGCTATCCTGATCGGCGCGGGAGATCCCATATTCAGCCGCAACATTTTCAGCGGTGACGCCCATATGGCCATTACCGAAAGGATCGGTCAGCACCATGATCATTTCATCAACTATCGCGGCATCCCCCATGCGCTGGCCCCAACGGGCCGCAGGCATATGATAGGCCGAGCGGCTCATGCTTTCTGCGCCGCCGGCAACCGCCACTTCGATCTCACCCAATTGGATTTGTTGAGCGGCCAAAACAATGGCCTCGAGACCACTGCCGCACAAGCGATTAACAGTCAGCGATTGCGATGATTGGGGTAATCCGGCCTTCAACGCTGCCAGTCGCGCCAAATACGCATCATGAGGATCTGTCCGTATGACATTTCCAAGAATTGTGGATTGAACCGCCTCCGACGCCACACCGGAACGACGGACCGCTTCGGCAACAACTTGAGCCGCCAGATCGCTCAACACCACATCTTTTAAACTACCGCCGTATCCGCCGATGGCGGTCCGGACAGCACTCAGAATCACAACATCTCTGCTCGGGGTCATATCATTCACCTTATTTATCGTTTGATATCACATTCCATAAAACGCATTCCGCAGATAAACACAAGGCTAGTAAACCAAACACAGCCGTATTGCAGAAATAGCAATGCACATACTCCGGATTAAGCCGTATTCCAGCCTTGTGAAAACATAGAGAGAATGGCTAGGGTCTGTGCACCCGCCCCGCAAGGAAGAGTAATGAGTGATAATAGTGCGTCTCAAGAATATTCAACGTCTCGCGTGCCACTCGATGCGACCGTCAGCGGCTGGCAAATCGCCTTAATTGAATTAGGGATCTTTATTGCACTTCCTGCTTTTATCACAGGCGTTCAAATTGGGTTCCAGTTGGGGCTTGGTTATGGTGCGTTGGCCATCGTATTGGGGGCATGTATCCTTGCTGTTCTGGCCTTTTTAACGGGAATTGTCGCCCGCAAGAGCCGCCTGACAACAGCCATGATTATCCGCCAAGCCTTTGGCCAACAAGGCGCACGTCTCGTTAATTTCATACTAGCGTTGACGATGTTCGGATGGTTTGGCGTCACGGCTGAATTATTCGGTCATAGTATCGCGAGCATGGCAAGAGAGAGCGGGTTACCAGAAATAGACCCCCGCATTTATATGGTGATTGGTGGCGTGTTGATGATCGTCACAACCATCATCGGAATCCGTGCCATTCAAAAATTGGCGGACGTCGCTGTACCCTTCATGCTGCTCGGCCTCGTGGCTGCCGCCGTGCTCGCGACCCAATCTGTGCCACTTGAAACGCTGTTTGCATCGCCCGATGTTATCACCGGCTTTGGTTTGAGTGTATCCGCTGTTGTCGGCGGCATCGCGGCGGGAGCGGTTGTTTTTCCGGACCTAGGGCGCTTTGCCCGCACCAAAAAAGATACCGGCATAGCCGCGTGGGTGTCGTTCGCTGTGGGCGTGCCGGTCGTTTTGCTGCTGGCGGCAGTCCCGAGCATTGCGACCGGGGAACGTGATTTGATGACCATCTTGACGACACTGGGGCTGGGCATTCCCGCTTTGCTGCTGCTTGTCATCATTGCCTGGACCACCAACAGCGGAAATTTATATTCAAGCGCCCTGTTCCTGGCCGGGATTTTTGGCAGAGGGTCCCATGCCCTGTTATCAGGCTTGGCCGGAACGGCGGGGATATTAATCGCGGTTTTCCAAATCACCGATCATTTCATTCCGTTCCTGATTATCCTTGGTATCGCAATACCGCCGATCGCGGGAATTTACATCGCCGACTTTTTCTTTTTGCGGCAAGAAAAATACATGTCTGATGCAGATGTTGACCCCCCTGCTTTTATTTATTCGGCATTTGTTGCTTGGGCGGCGGGAATTGCTGTCGCATCTGTGGCGGCGGCCGATAAAATCACGTTAACGGCAATACCAGCCTGCGACGCGGTGATCGCCGCTTTCCTGGTCAGGATGCTGATTGGAAAGTTGGCCGCACGCAAAGCCGCCGCCTCACCGACCTAACATTATCTTCACCGCGTTGGATTGAACGACGCCACATCAATTGCGGTCGCACGGTTGCTTATCATATCGGCAAGCAACCGACCGGATCCTGACGCCATGGTCCACCCCAAATGACCGTGCCCCGCATTCATATAAACATTGGTCAATCTTGTTTTGCCGATATAGGGCAAACCATCGGCACTCATCGGACGAAATCCGGCCCAGGCGTTAATATCATTCGGATTGAGATATGGTTTAAACTCCGGATAGATCGTCACCACCATAGTCTTCAAATTTTCAATGCGGCTG
>JBBCIP010000187.1:0-11709 GCA_037189785.1 Alphaproteobacteria bacterium | reverse complement strand
TCTTCTTCTTTGTCTTTGCCTGGATCAAGGCATCGGTGCCGCGCTATCGCTACGACCAATTGATGCGGCTCGGCTGGAAGGTGTTTTTACCGTTCTCCTTATTCTGGGTCATTTTGACAGCCGGTGTGCTGGTCACTTTCGACCTGCTGCCGACCAAGGGATAGTGCCATGGCGTTTTTGCAAAATACGGCGCGGGCCTTCTTACTGACCGAATTTGTGTCAGGCATGTGGCTGACCTTGAAATACTTTTTCCGCCCCAAGGCGACGCTGAACTATCCCCATGAAAAGGGAAAGCTGAGCCCACGGTTCCGCGGCGAACATGCGTTGCGCCGGTATTCGAACGGCGAAGAACGCTGCATCGCCTGCAAATTGTGTGAAGCGATCTGTCCGGCCCAAGCCATCACCATCGAAGCCGAGCCACGGGACGACGGCAGCCGCCGCACCACGCGTTACGACATCGATATGACGAAATGCATTTATTGCGGGTTCTGTCAGGAAGCGTGCCCGGTCGACGCCATCGTCGAAGGTCCGAATTTCGAATTCGCGACCGAAACGCGGGAAGAGCTTTTTTATAATAAGGCCAAACTTCTGGCCAACGGTGACCGGTGGGAGCGCGAAATCGCCGCTGCCATCGCCGCCGATGCGCCGTATCGCTGAGGGGAAAACGGATGGTCTACGCTTTATCCTTTTATCTTTTCGCGATCATCACCGGGGTTTCCGGCTTTATGGTGATTTCAGCGCGCAATCCGGTGCATTCGGTGTTGTGGCTGATTTTGGCTTTTTTCAATTCGGCGGCGTTGTTCCTGCTGCTGGGCGCTGAATTCTTGGCAATGATTTTGGTCATTGTTTATGTCGGCGCGGTGGCGGTGTTGTTCCTGTTCGTGGTCATGATGCTCGATATCGACTTCGTCGAGCTGCGCAAGGGCATTTCGCGCTATTTCCCGATCGGCGCGACGATCGGGTTGATTTTGTTTGTCGAGCTGTTCTTGGTGCTGACCGGTCGTGCAATTGAAGCGCCGAAGCCGGATGTGATCGCGGCACCGGCACCTGCGCCCGAGGTCATGACCAATACCGAAGCGCTCGGCAATTTGATTTACACCCATTATGTTTATCTGTTCCAAGCCGCCGGTATGGTGCTGCTGGTGGCGATGATCGGCGCTATCGTTCTGACCCAACGGTCCCGTCCTGGCGTCAAGCGCCAGAACATTTATCGTCAGAACAACCGTCGCCGGGGTGATGCGGTCGAAATCCGTAAGGTCAATCCGGGGCAGGGGATCTAACATGGAAATCGGTTTAGGACATTACCTGACACTGGCCGCCGTTTTGTTCACCTTGGGCATTTTCGGCATCTTTCTCAATCGGAAGAACGTCATCATCATTTTGATGTCGGTCGAATTGATGCTGTTGGCCGTCAATATCAACCTGGTGGCGTTTTCGGTCCATTTAGGGGATCTGGTCGGTCAGGTCTTTGCCATGTTCGTGCTGACGGTGGCGGCGGCTGAGGCGGCCATCGGTCTCGCGATCTTGGTTATCTATTTCCGTAATCGCGGCACTATTGCCGTCGATGATATCAACACCATGAAGGGCTAAGGGGGACGCGCAATAATGTTCCAGGCGATCGTCTTTCTCCCGCTTTTAGCGGCGATCATTGCTGGGCTGTTCGGTCGTAAAATCGGTCATCGTGGGGCCGAGATTGTGACGTGCGGCGCGCTGGTTATCTCGGCGGTGTTGTCGATTATAGCCTTTTTCGATGTTGCCCTTGGCGGCAACGTCTATCACATTGAACTGTTGAAATGGTTCGATAACGGGACGTTCCAGGCCTCGTGGGCGCTGAAGATCGACACCCTGACCTCGGTCATGTTGGTGGTGGTGACCGGCGTCTCCTCGCTCGTCCATATCTATTCGGTCGGCTATATGCATGAAGATCCGCATCGCGCGCGCTTCATGGCGTATTTGTCGCTGTTTACCTTTGCCATGTTGATGCTGGTGACGGCGGACAGCTTCATCCAGTTGTTCTTTGGTTGGGAAGGCGTGGGCCTCGCGTCCTACTTGCTGATCGGGTTTTGGTATAAGAAGCCATCGGCCAATGCCGCAGCGATGAAGGCCTTTATCGTCAACCGGGTCGGTGACTTCGGCTTTGCGCTTGGTATTTTTGCGATCTTTGTCGCGTTCGGCTCGCTCAGCTTTGACGAGGTGTTTAGCAACCCGCAAGCTTTGGTCGGTAAATCCTTTACCTTCCTGGCCTGGGAAGTGGACGTGCTGACGACGATCTGCTTGCTGCTGTTCATCGGCGCCATGGGGAAATCGGCCCAGCTTGGCTTGCATACGTGGTTGCCGGACGCCATGGAAGGTCCGACGCCGGTATCCGCTTTGATCCACGCCGCGACGATGGTGACCGCCGGTGTATTCTTGGTGGCGCGTTGTTCGCCGCTGTTTGAACTGGCCCCGCACGCCTTGGAAGTTGTGGCCATCGTCGGTGCGACGACGGCGTTCTTTGCGGCAACGGTCGGTCTGACCCAGAACGATATCAAGCGCGTGATCGCGTATTCGACCTGTTCGCAGCTCGGTTACATGTTCTTTGCCCTGGGCGTTTCAGCCTATGGCGCGGCGGTGTTCCATCTGTTCACCCACGCGTTTTTCAAAGCGTTGTTGTTCCTTGGCGCCGGGTCTGTGATCCATGCCATGTCGAACGAGCAAGACATGCGGCATATGGGCGGTATCTGGAAAAAGATCCCGCTGACCTATGCCATGATGTTGATCGGTACTTTGGCTTTGACCGGTGTTCCGTTCTTCGCCGGGTTCTATTCAAAAGATATGATCATTGAATCCGCCTTTGCTGCGGGGACCGGGGTTGGCCAATACGCCTTTATCATGGGTGTTGTGGCCGCGCTGATGACCTCGTTCTATTCGTGGCGGTTGGTGTTCCTGACGTTCCACGGCAAGCCGCGTGCAAGCCACGACGTGATGCACCATATTCATGAATCCCCGGCAATTATGACGGTGCCGTTGATCATTCTGTCGGTCGGGGCGGTGCTGGCTGGTTTCGTGTTCTACGAATATTTCGTCGGCCACGATTACGCGGCGTTCTGGGGTAAGGCGTTGTTCCTTGCCGGTGACAATGTGATGGAAGCGGCGCATCACGTGCCGACTTGGGTCAAATTGCTGCCGTTGGTGATGAGCGCGTTAGGCTTTGTGGTGGCTTGGTATGTCTATATCAAGAACCCATCGATCCCGGCGGCGTTCGCCCGGTCGCAGGAACCGCTTTACAAGTTCTCGCTCAACAAATGGTACTTCGATGAGCTTTACGACATTCTGTTCGTGCGGTCGTCGAAGGCACTTGGGGCGTTCTTCTGGAAAAAAGGTGATGGCAAGACCATCGATGGGTTGGGCCCCGACGGCGTATCGGCGGTGGTGTTGGATCTGTCGCGTCGGGCCCGAAAATTACAGACTGGCTATGTCTACCACTACGCGTTCGCCATGTTGATCGGCGTTGCGGCCATCGCCACCTGGTTTATTGTTGGCGGAGCATAACCCATGACCGATTGGCCAATTCTTTCCGTCCTTACCTTCCTGCCGTTGGTCGGTGCGCTGTTCATCTTTTTGATCCGCGGCGATGAAGCGATTGTCAAACGCAATGCCCGTCAGGTGGCGTTGTGGACATCGGTTGTGACCTTTGTGCTGTCGCTGACGCTGTGGACCGGTTTCGATAAAACCACGGCTGAATTCCAGTTCGTGGAAAAATCCAACTGGATCGACGGCGCGATCACCTATCACATGGGTGTGGACGGTATATCGGTTTTGTTCGTGTTGCTGACCACGTTCTTGATGCCGCTGTGCATCTTGGCCAGTTGGGAAGCGATCGAGAAACGCGTGCGCGAATATATGATCGCGTTTCTTATTCTTGAAACGCTGATGATCGGTGTGTTCTGCGCGCTTGATTTGTTCTTGTTCTATCTGTTCTTCGAAGCCGGTTTGATTCCGATGTTCTTGATTATCGGTGTCTGGGGCGGGGTGCGGAAGATTTACGCGTCGTTCAAGTTCTTCCTCTATACCTTGCTTGGTTCGGTGTTGATGCTGCTGGCCATGATCTATATGTATCTGCAGGCTGGAACGACCGACATTCCGACATTGCAGAACTTCAATTTCCCGGCTGGGGTGCAAACCTGGTTGTGGCTGGCGTTCTTTGCCTCCTTCGCGGTCAAAATGCCGATGTGGCCGGTCCATACGTGGTTGCCGGATGCCCACGTTGAAGCGCCGACGGCGGGCTCCGTCGTGCTGGCCGGTATTTTGTTGAAGATGGGGGGCTACGGGTTCTTGCGGTTCTCGTTGCCGATGTTCCCGCTGGCCTCCGAACAGTTTGCAGTATTGGTCTTTGCCTTAAGCGTGATCGCGGTGGTTTACACGTCGTTGATTGCACTCATACAAAGCGATATGAAAAAGCTGATTGCCTATTCTTCGGTGGCCCACATGGGCTTCGTGACGATCGGTATTTTCACGTTCAATCAACAAGGGCTCGAGGGCAGTATTATCCAGATGCTGAGCCATGGGATCGTGTCGGGCGCGTTGTTCTTGTGCGTCGGTGTGGTCTATGACCGCATCCATACGCGGGAAATTGCCCGCTACGGTGGTCTGGTCAACCGGATGCCGCATTATGCCTTGGTGTTCATGATATTCACCATGGCGGCGGTCGGGTTGCCGGGTACCAGTGGGTTCGTGGGTGAATTGCTGGTTCTGGCCGGGGCTTATAAGGCGGCGACCTGGGTCGCGTTCGGTGCCGCGACCGGTTTGATCCTTGGTGCGGCTTATATGCTGTGGCTCTACCGTCGTGTCGTGTTCGGCGACCTGGTCCATGATGATCTGAAGTCGATCTTGGATTTGTCCAAGCGCGAGATTTTGATTTTCGCGCCGTTGGTCATCATCGTGTTCTGGATGGGGATTTATCCATCTTCCTTCGCCGACTTCATTCATGTGTCTGTGGAAAATCTGATGACGCGTCATGATGCCGCGTTGGCTGCGGCCCAAGCAACCGTTCAATCGGCTGTTGACGGAACTGTGGCCGAATCTTTGACGTTAGTGGAGGTAGGACAATGACCGCCGCGACTTTGCCCCTTCTTGGTCCTGCTTTGCCGGAAATCCTTTTGGCGCTTGGCGCCATGGCGTTGTTGATCGCCGGTGTGTTTTCTGCAAAAGACAGCGATACGCCGCATGTGACCTGGGGCGCTGTGGCGTTCCTGATCATGGCCATGGTGTTGGTGCTGCTGCAATCACCAGATCGCGTCACCACATTCTCTAATATGTTTGTGATCGATGGCTTTACGCAATTCACCAAAGCTTTGGTGCTGTTGGCATCGGCCTTGGCGATCATTATGTCGACCAATTATCTGAAGGCGGAAAATCTGCAACGGTTTGAGTATCCGATCCTGATCATGCTGGCGTCGCTCGGCATGATTATGATGATCTCGGCCAATGATTTGTTATCGCTTTATGTCGGTCTCGAATTGCAAAGCTTGAGCCTTTATGTGTTGGCGGCCTTCCGTCGTGACACAACGGCGTCATCGGAAGCCGGGTTGAAGTATTTCGTTCTTGGGGCTTTGGCGTCGGGCATGCTGCTTTATGGGAGCTCGTTGGTTTATGGCTTCACGGGGACCACAAACTTCACGACCTTAGCGTCGGTGGTGACCGCTGAAGGCTATACGGCCCCGATCGGTTTGATCTTCGGGATCGTGTTTTTGGCTGTCGGTTTGGCGTTTAAGGTCTCTGCCGTACCGTTCCATATGTGGACACCAGACGTCTACGAAGGGGCGCCGACGCCGGTGACGGCGTTCTTTGCCGTGGCTCCGAAAATTGCTGCCTTGGCGCTGTTCGCCCGTGTCGTGTTGGACCCGTTTGCCGGTCTGGCTGACGAATGGCGACAGATCATTATCTTCTTGTCGCTAGCGTCCATGGTTTTGGGTGCTGTGGCGGCGATCGTACAAACCAATATCAAGCGTCTGATGGCCTATTCGTCGATCGGTCACGTCGGTTATGCCTTGGTTGGTTTGGCTGCCGGGACCGAGCTTGGGGTGCGCGGGCTGCTGATTTATCTCGCCATCTACTTGGTGATGAATGTGGGCACATTCGTCTGTATTCTGGCCATGCGCCGGAAAGAAGGCGCGACCGAACAGATTTCTGATTTGGCCGGACTGTCGCGCACCAATCCGTTTATGGCGGCGGCTTTGGCGGTGTTCATGCTGTCGCTTGCCGGAATTCCGCCAATGGCTGGTTTCTTTGGCAAATTGTTTATCTTTACTGCGGCAGTTAATGCTGGACTTTGGCCATTGGCGATCATCGGTGTGGTGTCCAGCGTGGTCGGCGCTTACTACTATCTGCGTATCATCAAGATCATGTATTTTGATGAACCGACGACCGAATTCGTCTCGATGGGGCGGAGCATGGGCGTGATTATGGCGGTGACTTGTGCTGTAACATTGTTATTCGCCTTGGCACCTGCAACAGTGGTCACCCCTGCCGGGACGGCTGCTGCGGCTTTGATCCCTTAAGTCATGTGATGAGCGCCGTTCCGCGCGAAATCCACGCTACGCTCGACAGCACCAATGCGGAAGCGCGACGGCGGATTGGTGACGGGCGGGCGCATGATGTTTGGATCATGGCGCGCGAACAAAGTGGCGGTCGCGGTCGACGCGGCCGCAGCTGGGTGTCGGACCCAGGCAATCTTTATGTCACCCGTTTGGTCAAACCGGATTGCCCGCCGTCGCAAGCGGCGGAGCTATCCTTTGTTGCCGCCCTCGCGGCCCGCGATGCGATCAAGGCGCTATTGCCGCAAGCGGCTGTCAGCTGCAAATGGCCCAATGATGTCTTGATCGATCGGCGCAAGGTTGCGGGACTGTTGTTGGAGACAGAAGGAACGTCGGGCTGGATCGCGGTGGGGATCGGCATCAATGTCCAATTGTACCCGGATGGCGTCGAATTTCCGGCAACGGCGATCAAAAACCACGGCAGTCGTGCCACCGTCGATGACGTTCTGGCGGCTTTGGCCGATGCTTTCGAGGTCTGGTTGGATCGCTGGCAGAGATCGGGTTTTCCGGTTATTCGCGAGGCGTGGCGGGCCGGGGCTTCCGGTCTTGGCGAGACCATTCGTGTCCGCTTGGACGGACGCGAATTAACAGGTATTTTTCAAGACATAGACGCCCAAGGCGCATTGATCCTGAATATGGGCAGCGGGCGGCAGGAACGTATCGCTGCCGGAGACGTATTCTTTTGACGTATTCTTTCCGTAAGGCGGAGACAGAACGATGCTATTGGCCATAGACGCTGGAAATACCAATATCGTTTTTGCTTTGTTGGGCGAAGACGGTGTGCGACAGCGCTGGCGGATCTCGACTGTCGCCAATCGGACGGCCGACGAATACATGGTTTGGCTCAATCAATTGATGCAGTTGGAAGGATTGACGCCAAACGGCATTTCAGGGGCGATCATTGCGACCGTGGTGCCGCAAGCTTTGTTCCCGCTGCAGCTGTTATGCCGCCGCTATTTCAATACGGAGCCGTTGGTTGTTGGTGACCCCAATGTAAAATTAGGGATCGGCGTCAAAGCCCACGAAGTCGGCGCCGATCGCCTGGTCAATGCCGTTGCGGCTCAGGAAATTTATGGCGGGCCGTTGGTCATTCTCGATTTTGGAACGGCGACCACATTCGATGTGGTGGATGACGAAGGAAATTATGTCGGGGGCGTCATTTCGCCGGGCGTCAATTTGTCGTTGGAAGCCTTGCATATGGCGGCAGCCAAATTGCCGCGTATTGCGGTGGAGCGCCCGACTCAAGTGATCGGTCGGTCGACTGTACCGGCCATGCAATCGGGTGTGTATTGGGGCTATGTCGGTTTGATCGAAGGGATCACCGCGCGCATCCAAAAAGAATACGGCAAACCTATGAAAGTCGTTGCGACCGGCGGTTTGGCGACACTGTTTGCGGGCGCCGCCGCCTGTATCGAAGATGTTGACCAGGAATTGACAATCAAAGGATTGTTCAAAATTTACAAAATGAACCAAGGCTCATGAGTAAAGGCGAAAAAAATCTGCTGTTTGTACCATTAGGCGGTGCCGATGAGATTGGGATGAATCTCAATCTTTACGCCTATGGTGGGCAGTGGATCATGGTCGACCTTGGGATTTCTTTTGCCGATGATTATCTGCCCGGCGTCGAAGTCATCATGCCGAACCCGGCGTTTATTGAGGACCGCAGCGACAAACTGCTGGCGCTGTTCTTAACACATGCCCATGAAGATCATGCCGGTGCGGTTGCTTATTTGTGGCCGCAGTTGCGTTGCCCGATTTATGCGACGCCGTTTACGGCGGCGATTTTGCGCTCGAAACTATACGAAGCCGGTCTTTTGGATGACGTCACGCTGCATGAAATTCCCTTGGGCGGGTCGGCCGAAGTCGGCCCGTTCAAAGTCGACTATGTGGCGCTCACGCATTCGATCCCGGAACCCAATGCGCTTTTGATCGAGACCCCGGCGGGGCGCGTTTTTCATACCGGTGATTGGAAACTTGATCCTGATCCCGTGATCGGCGAGCCGACCAACGAAGCGCAATTGAAAGCCATCGGTGATGCCGGTGTGCTGGCCATGGTCTGTGACTCGACCAATGTTTTTAATGTTCATGGATCGGGGTCCGAAGCCTCCGTTCGGGATAGCTTGGCCAAGGTGTTGGCGGGGCGTGACGGACGTATTATCGTCACCACGTTTGCGTCAAATATTGCGCGCCTGGATTCGCTCGGCACGGTCGCGAAAATGCATGATCGGCATGTCTGTTTGCTTGGGCGGTCGCTGCAGCGCAACGTCGATGTGGCGCGAACATTGGGATATTTGCGTGATTTTCCGCAGGTGTTGTCCGAGGAAGAGGCCGGCTATCTACCCAAGAATAAAGTGTTCTATATCAGCACCGGCTGCCAAGGCGAGCCACGGGCGGCTTTGGCCCGAATTGCTGGGGGGCAGCATCGCCATGTCGTGTTGTCGCCGGGCGATTTGGTGGTGTTCTCATCAAAGATTATCCCAGGCAATGATTTGATCATCGGGCGGCTGATCAATCAACTGGTCAAGCTCGGGATCGAGGTGGTGACCGAAAAAGAAGCGTTCGTCCACGTCTCCGGTCATCCGGGCCAAGATGATCTGGCCAAGATGTACAGTTGGATCAGGCCGCAGGTGGCGGTGCCTGTCCATGGCGAGCCGCGGCATTTGCGTAAACATGCGGAGCTTGCAAAAGCCTTTGGTGCTCCCCAAGTAATCACTGTGGAAAATGGCTCGGTTGTGCATTTGGCACCGGGGTCGGCCAGTGTGATCGAGGTGGTCGAGGCCGGGCGGCTGGCGCTGGATGGCGATATTTTGGTGCCGACCGATGGCGAAATGCTGGCGCAGCGCCGTCGCATCATGAATAACGGCTATATCGGTGTGGTCGTGGTTGTCGATGACGATGGGGAACTGCTGGCCAGTCCCGCGATCGATTTACAAGGGGTCCCGAGCGAGGATGACGAAGCCCTTGTGGACGATATTTCGGATGCCGTCACGGCGACCGTGGAACGGTTGTCAAACGGCGACAAACGCAAAGATGATCGGCTGGCCGAAGCGGTCCGGGTTGTGGTTCGGCGCTTGGCGCGGGAGGAAACCGGGAAACAGCCGGGACCGGTTACCAAAGTTCAGGTAAGTAGAGTATAAGCATAAAAAGTCGCATAAGGAGTTGAAGGATGATCGGACGTTTGAACCATGTTGCTATTGCGGTCCCGGACTTGGATGCCGCTGTCAATCTTTACCGGAACACATTGGGAGCCAAGGTGTCAGCCCCTGTGGATCAACCGGAACATGGCGTAACAACGGTTTTTATCGAGCTTCCGAATACGAAAATTGAACTGCTTTACCCATTTGGGGAGAAATCACCCATCGCCAACTTCCTGGAGCGCAACGCGGCTGGCGGCGTGCATCACATTTGTTATGAAGTGGATGATATTCTTGCCGCCCGTGACCAGTTGAAGGCCAAAGGCGCCCGCGTATTGGGTGATGGCGAGCCTAAAATCGGAGCCCACGGCAAGCCGGTGTTGTTCCTGCATCCCAAAGACATGGCGGGAACCCTGGTTGAAATCGAGCAAGTCTGATGACAGGCGGTGGTCCCATAGTCTTGGATTTGGTCAGTCCGATCGTCGTTTATGTGATCTTGTGGTGGCTGGTGGTTTTTATATTGCTGCCGATTGGGGTGAAAACCCATGAGGAGATCGGAGAAAAGCCACAAGTAGGGACCGCGGACAGTGCCCCGGTCAATCCCGGCTTAAAATGGAAGCTGTGGACGGCAACGGCTGTGGCTGCCGTTCTGCTCGGGATTTTTTATCTTATAAAGCACTATGAACTGATTTCCCTGCGCTAGCCGGAGAACGATTGTTACCGGCTTCCAGGCGCTGGTTCTGGCTTCAGCATTGGCCCATAGTAAAAAAGCAAGGTTCTATTAGAACCTTGCTTTTGTTTTGTTTTTTTGACACTGGGTCTGAACGTTTTCCGTTCTTATCGACCTCCCCAAACTTGGGCCCCTCAGACGATGCCATCGGTTGAAAACGATAGTTGACCGATCCGGAGCTGTCACCCTCGTTCCTTACGAAAAGTTCATCAACTTGTCATATTTTCCAGTACTGTGGCACAATCAACACAGGATCTGCTGGCTTTGGCGCAAAAAAGTATAGATATGGGCAAAATGGTACTGATAAGGACCGTATTTGGTGCTTTTATACTATCAAATATGGTTAATTTTCCGATTTTGGCAGAAACTTATCGTGCCAAAAGTGGAGAATCTTTGCACGGGTCGGGCCAGTACGTGATTTCGGTACCGTCGTGCCGATTATTACTACGTCGTCATGTGCCTGATGCCGATGTCACGTATGACGCTGGCCGTGACGCGGTCGCTCCGGCAGATCTCTATCCGCAGCAGAATTTGAATAACCGGGCCCGATCCATGGCATTCGCGGTGCGTGTCGTTCCCGAAGGCGAGGTGCCGCAAACAGCCGGGCGGGCAGGAATGGAGGCTGAGGGCTTTTTGGGCTTGATCGATGTTCGGGATGGGGTTGCTTATTTCGATGGCGAGCCGCTGGATGCGGGCCAGGCCGCGGCATTACGGGATGCCTGCGGCGAAGTTATCGTCAGCGACCCTATTCCTTAAATTGTTTACGCGCGTAACAAACTGCTAAACAAAGTAGCGTTGTGGCCCGGGCATCGGTATGATGCGGCGACTTATAATTCCCATCAGATAAGGGACTCCGGGTATCTCCATGCGTCTTTCTCGATTTTTTCTGCCCATTTTGAAAGAAACACCAGCCGAGGCACAAATCGCCTCGCATCGTTTGATGTTGCGGGCTGGCTTGATCCGTTCCACCAGTGCCGGGATCTATGCGTGGCTTCCGCTGGGATTAAAGGTTCTACGCAATATCGAGCGGATCGTGCGCGAAGAACAAGATCGGGCCGGGGCCATTGAGCTTTTGATGCCGACGGTGCAATCGGCCGACCTGTGGCGTGAAAGCGGCCGTTATGACGATTACGGCAAGGAAATGCTGCGCTTCAAAGACCGCCACGAGCGCGATATGCTGTATGGGCCGACCAATGAGGAAATGATCACGGACATTTTCCGGAATGCGGTGCGCAGTTATCGTGATCTGCCGAAAAACCTTTATCACATT
>JBBCIP010000186.1:0-9805 GCA_037189785.1 Alphaproteobacteria bacterium | reverse complement strand
CCGCACCCGCATGAACACGCGGTTTTATGATGATGTGGCCGCTTTTGAAAAACGGATCGGTCAAGCGATCGTCACCAGCGAAGCCGGTGATCTCGGCCTGGTCACCTTCACACCCGACGATCTCGACTGGGAAGATGAAATTCGCTTGCTGAAAGAAGAACGCGCGGCATTGTCGCCCGACGCCTTGACCGGGATGGAAGCAAGCCTGCGCTTCCCGGTCGGCGAGACCATGGAAACCCGCGTCTTTGGGCGATTGTCGGCGTGGCAGAACTGGATCTTCAATCGACCCAATGCGGTCGGTGATAAGGGTGCGTTGAAATTATTCGGCACCGGTGCAAAAGCGGATTTCGATTGGAAAAGGGTTTAATCCATGTCCATCAATTATCAGGAACTGATTCCGAACAACGTCAATCTTTCGTCTGACCGCACCTTGCAGCGCGCTTTGGAACATTGGCAACCACGGTTCATCGATTGGTGGAAGGGGTTGGGGCCCGAAGGATCGTTGAATTACGACGTCTATCTCCGGACCGCGACCTCGGTCGACGCCAAAGGCTGGGCGACCTATGGCGCGGTTAAAATGCCGGACTATCGCTGGGGCATTTTCCTCGCCGACAAAACCGAAGATCGCACCATCGGCTTCGGCGATGAAATGGGCAAACCGGTGTGGCAGCAAATACCCGGCGAATATCGGTCGGTCTTGCGCCGGTTGATCGTGACACAAGGCGACACCGAACCGGCATCGGTCGAACAACAACGCTTGTTGGGCCTGACCTGCCCGTCGCTTTATGATCTGCGCAATCTGTTCCAGGTCAATGTCGAAGAAGGCCGCCATTTATGGGCCATGGTCTATTTGCTGCACGCCTATTTCGGCCGCGATGGTCGCGAGGAAGCCGAGGAAATGTTGTATCGTCATTCGGGCGACGCCAACAATCCGCGCATCCTGTCGACGTTTAACGAGCCAATCGATGATTGGCTGTCGTTCTTCATGTTTACCTATTTCACCGACCGCGACGGCAAATACCAACTGAAAAGCTTGGCTGAGTCGGCGTTTGATCCGTTGTCGCGCACCTGCACCTTCATGCTGACCGAAGAAGCCCATCATATGTTTGTGGGTGAAACCGGAATCGGGCGCGTGGTTCAACGCACGCTCGAGAAGATGACCGAGTTGAAAACAGACGATCCTGTAATCTTACGCAAGCAAGGCGTGATCGATCTGCCGACCGTGCAGCGGTATATCAATTTCTGGTATTCTTCGGCCCTTGATCTGTTTGGCGCCGAGGTGTCGTCGAACGCCGCCCTTTATTTCGCCAGCGGTCTGAAAGGCCGGGCCGATGAAGCGCGCTATGAGGATAACGTTCTGGCCGACGCCCGCTATGATCTGGATACCCCGAACGGTATCGAAAATATTGCCGCCCGCAACGCCATCAATCACATGATCCGGACATCTTATACAACCGACTGCGAAATCGGCTTGAAGCGCTGGAACCGGGTGATCGAAAAGGCCGGGTTCGATTTCCGTCTGCGCCTGCCGAGCGATCGTTTCCGTCGCTCGATCGGGGCCTGGGCCAATGTGCCGACCGACCTGGACGGCATCATTATTTCAGACGCCGAATTCGCGGCCCGAAAGACCGAATTCCTGCCGACCGAAAGCGATCGCGCTTTTGTCAAAAGCTTGATGGTTGCCGTCACCGAACCCGGCAAGATGGCCGGCTGGATCGCCCCCCCGGCCCGCGGCATCAATAACCTGCCGGTCGATTACGACTATGTGTTGATGCAATAGCCGATCCGATCACATCTATTGACGAGAAATGCCGGGCCAGTCCCGGCATTTTTTATGGCCGTGTTAATATGGTCGACGCTCCCCAATAGACAGTTTTTATGACTATTTAGTCAGAGAGACAGTCTATTATAGCCATCGGACATTTTTTCGATATTGCTTATCGTCAGCGTCTCTGACTATAAAGTCAGACAAACTGACCATAAGGATATGGACCCATGGCATCGAAACCGACAAAAACATTTGGTGATTTACTCCGCCATCCTTACGAAGTGATGAATGCCGAACTTTATGCCGGGCTTGCCGACCACGGCTTTCCCGATGTGCGGCTGGCCCATAGCGCCGTATTTCGTACTATAGAAGAAGACGGATCGCGTATTTCGGATATGGCGGAACGTGCTGGAATCACAAAGCAAAGCATGGCCTATCTGGTCGAAAGCCTGGCGGAATCCGGCTATGTCAGCATTGACCCCGACCCCGATGACGGCCGCGCCAAACGCGTTTCTTTGACGGACGCCGGATTCGCTTGTGAAGCCGCGATCTTCAAGCTGTCTTTGCGTTATGAACGAAAACTCGGCGAGCGCATCGGTCAACGGCGCATGAAAGAGCTGCGCCACCTGTTGGAAGATCTGAACAATTCATTCGAGACGGAAATGTAACGAAACAAGCATAAAAAAGATAAGACATTGCGCGGGGTCTTGAGTTAGTCTACCGACCATATTATTAACGCCAAATCACGAGCAGAGGAGCGTTCCCCATGAAAACCCGCGCAGCGGTCGCGTTTGAAGCCGGCAAACCATTGGAAATCGTCGAGGTCGATCTTGAAGGCCCGAAGCACGGCGAAGTCCTGGTTGAAATCAAAGCCACAGGCATTTGCCACACCGATGCGTTCACCTTGTCCGGCGACGATCCGGAAGGATTGTTCCCGGCCATTCTCGGCCATGAAGGCGCTGGTATCGTGATCGACGTCGGCCCCGGCGTCACATCCTTGAAAAAGGGCGATCACGTCATTCCGCTTTATACCCCGGAATGCCGCGAATGCGATTACTGCCTGCATCCAAAAACAAACCTGTGCCAGTCGATCCGCACGACCCAAGGCAAGGGGTTGATGCCCGACGGCACCAGCCGTTTTTCATACAAAGGTAAACCCATTTACCATTACATGGGCTGTTCGACCTTTGCCAAACACACCGTGTTGCCGGAAATCGCTTTGGCAAAAATCCGCACCGATGCACCGTTTGAAAAAGTGTGTTACATCGGCTGCGGCGTCACCACCGGTGTCGGCGCTGTTCTGTTCACCGCCAAAGTCGAACCCGGGTCTACTGTCGCCGTGTTCGGTTTAGGCGGGATCGGTTTGAATGTGATCCAAGGTGCGCGGCTTGTCGGGGCTGACCGTATCATCGGGATCGACCTTAATCCTGAGCGCGAAAAAATGGCGCGTGAATTCGGCATGACCGATTTCATCAATCCCAAAAACGTGTCAGACGTCGTACAAGAAATTATCGCGTTGACCAATGGCGGCGTTGATTATTCATTCGAATGCATCGGCAATGTTAAAACCATGCGCCAAGCTTTGGAATGCTGCCACAAAGGCTGGGGCGAAAGCACCATCATCGGCGTTGCTGGCGCCGGTCAAGAAATCTCGACCCGTCCGTTCCAATTGGTCACTGGCCGTGTGTGGCGCGGATCGGCGTTCGGCGGCGCCCGTGGCCGGACTGATGTGCCGAAAATCGTCGATTGGTACATGAACGATAAAATTCAAATCGATCCGTTGATCACCCATGTGCTGCCGTTGGAACAAATCAATCATGCCTTTGATTTAATGCATGAAGGAAAATCCATTCGCAGTGTTGTGGTTTATTGATGTTTGAAATACTCGAAGATCATAAATGTTTTGGCGGCAGCCTCAAAATCTGCCGCCATACGTCGGTTGCAACCGGAACGCCGATGCGCTTTTCAGCGTTCACACCGAACGGCATCGGTCCCTTTCCTGTTCTGACGTTTTTGTCGGGCCTAACCTGTACCGAGGACAATTTTACGGTCAAAGCCGGGGCTTATAAAAAAGCCGCGGAGCTTGGGCTGATGATCATTGCCCCTGACACCAGCCCGCGCGGCGAAGGTGTGGCCAACGACGATGCCTATGACCTTGGCCAAGGCGCCGGGTTTTATGTGGATGCGACGGAAAGCCCATGGGCACCGCACTTTAAAATGTATTCTTATGTGACCGACGATCTGCAACAGGTCGTGTTCGAAAATTTGCCGGGCGACAAAACACGGCAAGCCGTCAGCGGTCATTCCATGGGTGGCCATGGCGCATTGACCATAGCCCTTCGCAACACCCATATTTTCAAATCCGTGTCCGCCTTTGCGCCGATCGTATCACCGACCCGCTGCCCCTGGGGCGAAAAAGCCTTGACCGCTTATCTCGGTCACGATCACAGCACCTGGCGCAAGCACGACAGCGCCTGCTTGTTGGAAGACGGAATCGGGCTTGGTCACTTCGACGATATCCTGATTGATCAGGGCCTGGCCGATAGCTTCCTTGAAAACCAATTAAAGCCGGAATTATTGGAACAAGCGGCGTCAGCTACTGGCCAAAAAGTCACCGTACGTCGTCAAGCCGGTTATGATCATTCTTATTACTTCATTTCAACGTTCATCGATGATCATTTGGCTTTCCACGCAAAGCGGCTCGGCAAATAATCACAACCGCTTGGCCTCGGCACAGACCTGTCGCGTGGTCTCCATGAATAATTGAAGCGCCGCCGAGGGCGGCGTTTCAACCCGCGTCGTGAATCCAACCGGGCCAGACGTATCGCCCGTATCCACCGCCAAAGCAACCAGATCGCCGCGCCGTATATCGCCATCGACGACACCCTGGGAAATGAACCACACCGCATCGGTCGACCGCGTATAAGCATGACCGAATTCGACCGACACACTTTCCACCGCATCAATCAAAGGCCCAACACCCGCGGCAATCAACAACCGATCCACGAGCGGACGGATGATCGATTGTGCCGACGGCAACAGCACCGGAAATTCCGGCAAGCGCCGCAGGTCAATACGCTGATCCGCCAACAAAGGATGACCGGGCCGCACCACCAAGACAATATGTTCAGAATAAAGATAAGAAAAAGACAAGCCCTGCATCCGATCAGGCGCGGCCAAACGCCCGACCACCAGATCAAGGTCACCCAACCGCAGTTGCTCAAGCAAAAGATTATTGGGGCCGGTCACGATGCGCACAGCGGCCGCCCCCGGTTCGGATTTATAGGTGATGACCGCTTGCGGCATGACACTGGCGGCCACCGTCGGCAGCGCCCCGATATTGATCATCAGCCGCCCGCTGGTGCTGGCCTGGGTGATGCTGTCGACGCCTTCCTTCAACGCCGCGACACTGGCGCTGGCATGGCGTAAGAATAAACTGCCGAACGGGGTCAGCCGGACACTGCGCTGGGACCGGTCAAACAAGGCCACCCCCAAAGTGTCTTCAAGCTCGCGAATGGTTTTCGAGACCGCCGGTTGGGTGATCCCCAAACTATCGGCGGCCTTCATCACGCTATTGCGGCGTGTGACCTCGATAAAGCACATTATATGGCGATACTTGATCCGGGAGAGCTGCATTTCATATTCATTTAGTTATGAGAAAATTATAATTTATCATTTTTCATAACTTTTTGAAGCGAATAAGATCGATAACTGAGAGATTAGGGAGAGTTTACGATGCAGGCACTGCACGCCAACGGCATCACCTTGCATTACCAATTACGCGCTGGCACCGGCGCTGTTCCCACCCCTATTGTTTTCATCAACTCCCTAGGCACCGATTTCCGCATTTGGGACCGTTTGGTCGCGCATATGCCCAACGATCTGACGATCTTGCGCTATGACAAACGCGGCCATGGCTTGTCGGAAGTCACGGCACCGCCCTATGCAATCACCGACCATGGCGATGATTTGGCCGGTTTGATGGATGCGCTTGGCCTAAGGGACGCGATCATCATCGGTATTTCTGTCGGCGGTCTGATTGCCCAGGATATGGCGATCCGTCGGCCCGATTTGGTCCGAGCCTTGGTTCTGTGCGACACCGCCGCCCGCATCGGCACCACGGCGGCATGGAATGACCGCATTGCCGAGATCAAACAAGGCGGCATAGACTCCATCGCCGAGACCGTGATGGAACGATGGTTCCCCCAAAGCTATCGCGACCGCAACAAAGCCGAACTCGCGACCTGGCGCGCCATGCTGACCCGGAGCCCGGTTGACGGCTATATCGGCACCTGCGCCGCCCTTGGGACCGCAGATCTGACCGCCGCCACCCGAGGCATACGCAAACCGACAGTATGTGTGTGTGGCACCGATGATTTATCGACACCACCCCATCTGGTGCAAGAGCTGGCGACGCTGATCCCCAACACGCCGTTTCACTTAATTGAGAATGCCGGGCATCTGCCGTGTATCGATCAAACCGAACAGATGGCCGCTATCCTGCTGCCGTTCATAAAGGAGCATAGCCGTGGCGGATGACTTGCACTCCACCGGTATGACGACGCGGCGCGCCGTACTCGGCGACGCCCATGTCGATCGCGCCGAAGCGCACAAAACCGATTTTGATCGTGACTTCCAAAAGTTCATCACCGAAACCGCCTGGGGACAAATCTGGTCGCGACCCGGATTAACAAAGCGGGAGCGCAGTTTGATCACCATCGCCGTGCTGGCTGCTTTGGGTCACGACGAGGAATTGGCGATGCATATTCGGGCCACAAAAAACACCGGCGCGAGCCAAGACGATATCGCCGAACTGCTGCTGCACATATCGGCCTATGCCGGGATACCGGCGGCCAATACCGCCTTTAAGATCGCCAAAAAAACTTATGCTGATTTAGATGCGGACGACACCACGCCATGACAACGTTCACCCCACGCGACTGGACCAGCCATCCGCCCTATTTATTTGCCGACTATAAGTCGACCGTCTTGCGGGCCCCGAGCCAACCGCTGATACCGCTTAAAAATGCACTGTCTGAATTGAGCGGCCCAGTGTTTGGTCATCACTTGCTTGGCGCGCTCGATGCCGATTTGACACAAAATGGTCGCACCACCGGGGAACCACTGGGCGAGCGGATCATTATCACCGGTCAGGTGCTTGATGAAAACAACCGCCCGATCCCGCACACCTTGATCGAACTGTGGCAAGCCAATGCCGCAGGACGATACATTCACAAGGTTGATCAACACAACGCCCCGATCGATCAGAATTTCTTCGGCGGTGGGCGCTGTTTGACCGATGACAATGGATATTATCGATTTCTGACGATCAAGCCGGGCGCCTATCCATGGGGCAATCATCCCAATGCTTGGCGGCCCAATCACATTCATTTTTCGCTGTTCGGACCCGCATTCGCAACGCGCCTCGTAACACAGATGTATTTCCCCGGCGACCCGTTGTTGGATCTTGATCCGATTTTTCTGGCAACACCGGAAAGTGCCCGCCATAGACTTATCGCCGACTTTTCCATTGACGTGACCGAGGAAGGATTTGCGCTCGGGTATATATTCAACATCGTGCTGCGTGGCCGTGGCGCGACACCGATGGAAGGATAAACCTATGGCAAAAACATTTGGGCAAACTCCATCGCAAACCGTCGGTCCTTTTTTTGCCTATGGCCTGACACCGGAACAGTATGGGTATGCTTTTTCGTCCATCGCCGGGCCGGTCACCACGACCGACAAAGCAATCACGATCAGCGGCCGCGTGTTTGACGGTGACGGCCAAACAATTCCCGACGCCCTGGTGGAAATTTGGCAAGCCGACACCCACGTGTTCGGACGCTGCGGCACCGGCAGCAGGGACGACCATCGCTTCATATTCGACACGGCACGACCACAAGCACTGGCGCCAGATCACGCGCCCCATATTTCGGTGATCGTTTTCATGCGCGGATTATTGATGCACGGATTTACCCGTATCTATTTTGCCGACAATGCCGACGCCAATGCCCAAGATGCTGTTTTGCGCTCGGTGCCCGCCAACCGCCGCCATACGTTGATTGCAATGCCAGATCCACAACACCCCGACACCTATCTGTTCGACATCCATATGCAAGGTGCCGAAGAAACCGTGTTCTTCGACCTATAGGACGGACGATAGCGATGGCCCGTATCATTCCCTTAAAAGACGCTGTTGCAGAGATCGTTCAAGACGGCATGACCATTGCGCTCGAAGGGTTTACGCATCTGATCCCTTATGCCGCAGGCCATGAAATCATGCGCCAGGGTCGCCGCGATTTAACACTGGTGCGGATGACCCCGGATTTGATTTATGACCAAATGATCGGTATGGGCTGTGCACGGAAATTGATTTTCTCCTGGGGTGGCAATCCTGGTGTCGGATCGCTACGACGCTTGCGGGATGCCGTCGAAAACAACTGGCCCCATGCCCTTGAGATTGAAGAACATAGCCACGCCGCCATGGCCAATGCCTATGAAGCCGGGGCGGCCGGATTACCGTTTGCGGTGTTTCGTGGCTATCGCGGATCTGATTTGTCCCGTGTCACGACAACAATTTCAAGCGTCACCTGCCCCTATACCGGCGAAGTCTTGGCCACCGTTCCGGCGTTGCGCCCGGATGTCGCCGTCATTCACGCTCAGAAAGCGAGCAAGCGCGGTGATGTTTTGATCGAAGGTATTCTGGGCGTCCAGAAAGAAGCGGTCTTGGCCGCCCGTCACTCCATCGTCACGGTTGAGGAGATCGTCGATAGCTTTGACGGTCTTCATCCCAATGCCTGCATTCTGCCCCATTGGACGGTCAGCGCCATTGCGGTGGTGCCGGGCGGAGCCCATCCATCTTATGCTCATGGATATTATCCGCGCGACAACAGTTATTATCTTGCCTGGGATAAAATTGCCGCCGATCGCGCGACATTCCGGGAATGGATGGACCGTCATGTGATCAATGGCATGTGATCAATGGCATGTGATCAACGGACAGCCCGAAGATTTCGCACAATATGTGACGTGATATAGGATTTTAGGCCATGGCCGATTACACAGCCGCAGAAATTATGACCATCGCCGCCGCCCGGGCGTTAAAAAACGATGACGTTTGTTTTGTCGGTATCGGCGCGCCATCGGCGGCGTGCAATTTGGCGCGCACAACACATGCTCCGGATATCACGCTGATCTATGAATCCGGCACCATCGCCACCAAACCCGAAGTCTTGCCGCTATCGATCGGCGATGGGGAATTATGCGACACGGCTTTATGCACGGTTTCAGTCCCGGAGATGTTCCGCTACTGGCTGCAAGGTGGGCGCATAACCGTAGGTTTCTTAGGCGCGGCCCAGCTTGATAAATTCGGCAATATCAACACGACGGTGGTCGGGGACTATCACACACCGAAAACACGCTTACCCGGTGGCGGCGGCGCACCCGAAATCGCAACTTGCTGCGGCGAGATTTTCCTGACCATGAAACATACAAAGCGCGGGCTTGTGGACAGACTCGATTTCTGGACCTCGCTTGGTCATGGTAACGGATATGATGATCGTCTCAACCGTGGCGTCACGACCAAGGGTCCAAGTTTATTATTGACCGATCTTTGCATCATGAAGCCGGACGACACCAGCAAAGCCTTTATCGTGACATCTTTGCACCCCGGCGTCACACGCCAACAAGTTCAAGACAACACCGGCTGGGACGTGGTTTTTGCGGAAAATCTGGCCGAAACACCGGCACCGACAGCTTTGGAACTGCGCACCTTACGCGACATCAATGCCCGCACCGCCGCCGCTCATGGCCGGAGTGTGGAGGCATGAGCATATCTCCCTTCGATAGTGTGTTATATGGCAAAGCGTTTAGCGATGCCGAGATCCAAGACATCTTTGGCGATCATAGCCACATACAACGCATTCTAGAGGTTGAGGCGGCTTTGGCCGTGGCGCAGGGCGCGTTGGGGATTATTCCAGACGATGCCGCAACCGCTATCGAAACCTGCTGCCGCAGCATAAAAATTTTGCCGGAAGA
>JBBCIP010000185.1:0-3464 GCA_037189785.1 Alphaproteobacteria bacterium | reverse complement strand
GGATACGCATCCTCGGGCTCTGGGAAAAGTTGATGAGATCCCGTTCTTGGCCAAGCAAGAACGTGTCACCTTTGCCCGTTGCGGCATTATTGATCCCGCATCTGTTGCTGATTACGAATCCCATGGCGGCTATAGCGGATTAAAAAATGCTTTGGCGATGACGCCTGCTGCGATTGTCGCGGAGGTGACGGACTCTGGATTGCGTGGGCGCGGTGGGGCAGGGTTCCCGGCCGGGATCAAATGGAAAACCGTTCATGATGCGCCGGGCGCGGTTAAATATATCTGCTGCAATGCCGACGAAGGCGACAGCGGAACTTTTGCCGATCGCATGTTGATGGAAGGTGACCCACTGCTGATCGTCGAAGGCATGACCATTGCCGGAATCGCAGTTGGTGCGGAAAAAGGCTTTATCTATATTCGATCCGAATATCCCCATGCCATTGCGGCGATGAAAACAGCCATTGATGCGGCGCAGGCTGCGGGTTGGCTCGGGCAAAATATTGCAGGGTCCGGTCGAAATTTCACACTGGACGTTCGCTGTGGCGCCGGTGCGTATATCTGCGGCGAAGAAACCGCCATGTTGGAAAGTTTGGAAGGACGGCGGGGTATGGTGCGGGCCAAGCCACCGTTACCGGCGCTCGAAGGTCTTTTCGGTAAGCCCACGGTCGTCAATAACGTGTTGACCTTGGCAGCTGTTCCATCTGTTCTGGCCGAAGGTGCGGCGTATTACCGTGATTTCGGCATGGGTCGATCCCGCGGTACGCAACCGTTTCAGCTTGGCGGTAACATCAAGTTTGGCGGACTGGTTGAAAAAGCATTTGGCGTTACTTTATCCGATTTGATTTATGACTTTGGTGGCGGCACGCGATCTGGTCGAAACATTCGCGCCGTGCAAGTGGGCGGACCTTTGGGCGCTTATATCCCTGCCGATGGTTTGGATCTTCCTTGCGATTATGAAACTTTCGCTGCGGCCAAAGCGATGCTTGGGCACGGCGGCATTGTTGTGTTTGATGATACCGTCGATATGGCCCATCAAGCCCGGTTTGCCATGGAATTTTGTGCTGAGGAATCTTGCGGCAAGTGCACGCCGTGCCGCGTCGGCTCAACCCGTGGTGTCGAGGTCATCGACCGTATCATGGCCGGCATTGAGCGCGATAAAAATGTAAAGTTGTTAAGCGATCTATGTGGTCTGATGACCGATGGATCGTTGTGCGCCATGGGTGGTTTGACACCAATGCCGGTTATGAGTGCACTAAATCATTTTCCTGAAGATTTCCGTCGTCTTCCCACTGTTGATGCTGCGGAGTAGAGGTTGCCATGACTCTGATCAAAGAAACCGATTACGGAACGCCCCTGCCACAAACAGCAGAACAGGTCACAATCGAAGTTGATGGCCGCAAGGTTCAGGTTGCCGCAGGCAGTTCGATCATGCGGGCGGCGATGGATGCCGGTATCAAAATACCAAAGCTATGTGCGACAGATAGTTTGAATGCCTTTGGCTCGTGCCGTCTTTGTCTTGTTGAAATCGATGGCCGCAAAGGCACACCGGCATCTTGCACTACGCCCGTCGCGGAAGGCATGAGCGTTAAAACACAAACCCCGCGTTTGGCGGAATTGCGGCGTGGGGTGATGGAGCTTTATATTTCCGATCACCCGTTGGACTGCTTGACCTGTGCCGCCAATGGTGATTGCGAATTGCAAGACATGGCCGGAACCGTGGGTTTACGCGATGTGCGCTATGGCTATGACGGCGCCAATCATCTGTGCTCGGAAAAAGACGAAAGCAATCCTTATTTCACGTTTGATCCGGCCAAGTGCATTGTCTGTTCGCGTTGTGTCCGGGCTTGCGAAGAAGTGCAGGGCACCTTTGCCTTGACCATCGAAGGTCGCGGCTTTGGCTCAAAAGTTTCGCCGGGCATGAGCGAAGCTTTTCTTGAATCCGAATGTGTATCCTGTGGTGCCTGTGTACAAGCCTGTCCAACGGCGACATTGAGTGAAAAAAGCATTATCGAAATGGGCCAACCCGAGCACAGCGTGCTCACCACTTGCGCCTATTGTGGTGTCGGCTGTTCGTTCAAAGCGGAAATGCAGGGCGACCAAGTGGTGCGCATGGTGCCGTACAAAGACGGTGGTGCGAACGAAGGGCATTCTTGCGTCAAAGGTCGTTTCGCCTGGGGCTATGCCACCCACAACGATCGGATCACGACACCGATGATCCGCGAAAATATTACCGATCCGTGGCAGCCGGTGTCGTGGGATGTTGCGATCGATTATGCGGCCCAAAAGCTTAAGGCGATACAGCAAAAATATGGTCGGAATTCCATTGGTGGGATTACATCATCGCGCTGCACCAATGAAGAAGTTTATGTCGTTCAAAAAATGATCCGGGCAGCGTTCGGCAATAACAATGTCGATACCTGTGCCCGTGTTTGTCATTCACCGACCGGGTATGGTTTAAAGCAGACATTCGGAACATCCGCGGGCACGCAAGATTTTAAAAGTGTCGATAAGGCCGATGTCATTATGGTGATCGGTGCCAATCCGACCGATGGCCATCCGGTATTCGGATCGCGTATGAAGCGGCGGTTGCGCAACGGCGCAAAGTTGATTGTGATTGATCCGCGTCGTATTGATCTTGTGAAAAGCCCGCATGTTCAGGCATCTTATCACTTGCCACTGCGGCCAGGCACCAATGTGGCCATCGTCAATGCATTGGCTCATGTGATCGTCACAGAAAATTTGGTCGATCAAACGTTCGTGGCCGAACGTTGCGATCCAAATGCGTTTGCCCATTGGTCACGGTTCATATCAGAACCTGAAAATTCTCCCGAAGAATTAGAACATCTGACCGGGGTTCCTGCCGCTGATGTTCGTGCTGCGGCCCGGCTTTATGCAACGGCCAATAACGGTGCCATTTATTATGGCCTCGGTGTGACTGAACATTCCCAAGGGTCGACTATGGTTATGGGCTTGGCCAATCTTGCCATGGCAACCGGTAATATTGGTCGTGATGGCGTTGGTATCAATCCTTTGCGCGGTCAAAACAACGTGCAAGGCTCTTGCGATATGGGGTCATTCCCCCACGAATTTTCTGGCTATCGTCACGTCAGTGATGGCGGCGCGCGTGAAGTTTTTGAAGGTTTATGGGGGGTAACACTCGATCATGAACCGGGCTTGCGTATTCCGAATATGTTTGACGCTGCCATTGGTGGGCAGTTCAAAGGCTTATTCGTTCAAGGCGAGGATATTGCTCAATCTGATCCGAATACCAAGCATGTGACGTCTGCACTCGAGTCCATGGAGTGCGTCGTTGTTCAAGATTTATTCTTGAATGAAACAGCCGCGTTTGCTCATGTTTTTTTCCCTGGAACGTCGTTCCTTGAAAAGGATGGTACGTTCACCAACGCCGAGCGACGCATCAATCGGGTTCGACCAGTGATGGCAGAAAAATCCGGGATGGCTGA
>JBBCIP010000184.1:0-3304 GCA_037189785.1 Alphaproteobacteria bacterium | reverse complement strand
AATCCCCTCGCTCCCGTGGCGGCAAGCCAAGCTTCTGACCAATCCATGCAAAGCTGCTTTACTGGCGTCATAGACAGCCATGTTAGGGCTACCGACAACGGCATTGATTGATGACGTAACGACGATTGCCCCACCTTGCTTTTGCAAAGCGGGCAGAACAGCACGGCAGCTAAATCCGACCCCTTTTAGATTAATATCGATAATGCGATCCCAATCAGCATCCGTGGTGTTCAATAAATCACCACCCAGTTGGATACCGGCATTGGCAACCAGAACATCAATCCGCCCCCAAAGGTCCAACGCCATTTGGGCCATGGCATCACAATCCTGCGCCAGCGCAACATTGGTGGCCACAAAAGCCGCGATCCCGCCAGACTGATTAATATCATCGACAGCACCCTGGCCGTCTTCGAGGCTGAGATCGGCGACCAACACAGCAAAGCCATCTTGACTTAAACGCTTGCACACAGCGCGGCCAATACCCGCACCACCCCCTGTTATGATTGCAACTTTACGGTCCATAATCATCACCAATGCCACATGCTACCGTCTTCAAGACGATTAATCGGTAAATAAGACCGCTGATACGGGTAACGAGCGGCCAAGGATTCATCAATATCAACCCCGTGACCAGGTGTATCGCTGGGATGCAGATAACCATCCTTATAGAAATAACTATGTGGAAATACGGCATCTGTCTCGGGCGTATGGCGCATATATTCTTGAATGCCGAAATTCGGTACCCATAAATTGAAATTAAGTGATGCACCCATGCAGACCGGTGATAAATCCGTTGCTCCATGACAGCCCATACGAACATTATGTAACGCTGCAAAGTCAGCGATACGGCGTAAATGTGTAATCCCACCAGCATGCACAACGGTTGTACGAATATAGTCGATCAACTGTTGCTCTATAAGCTGCTTTGCATCCCATATAGTGTTAAATACTTCGCCCACGGCTAGGGCGGTCACGGTATGGTGCCGAATAAGCCGGAAATTATCTTGGTTCTCGGCAGGCGTCGCATCTTCCATCCAGAACAATCGGTATGGCTCCAAGCTCTTGCCCAAACGGGCGGCTTCAATCGGCGTTAAACGGTGATGGACATCATGTAAAAGATGGGGGCCGAAACCATACGCATCTCGCAATGCAGCAAATAATTGCGGCACCGAATCAAGATATTTCTCCGTTGACCAAAGATTTTCTGTCGGTAATTGGCCATCTGCTGGTTCATAAAACATCTTGTCTTTAGAAACACCATATGTCGATGCAAGCCCCGGCACGCCGGTTTGGGCCCGGATCGCTTTATAGCCCATATCTATGTATTTACCGACTTCGGCGACAGTTTCCGGGATATCTCCGCCATTAGCGTGACCGTAGACCATGACTCCGGTCCTGCTCGCACCCCCCAGCAGTTGGTATAGCGGCATATTGGCAGCTTTTGCCTTGATATCCCACAAAGCAGTATCGACTGCAGCGATAGCCGACATCGTCACTGGGCCTCGCCGCCAATAAGCCCCACGGTAAAAATACTGCCAAATATCTTCGATCTGGCTTGCATCACGGCCAATCAAACAGGGAATAACATGATCTTCAAGATAGCTGACCACCGCCAGCTCGCGACCATTCAACGTCGCGTCACCGAGGCCGTAAATACCTTCATCTGTTATGATTTTTAACGTTACAAAGTTACGCCCAGGACAAGTGACAATAACTTTTGCATCCCGCACCTTCATCCTTTGGCCCACCCTATTCTTTAGCTAACTATATAAAGTATAAGGATAGTTTTACGAATATTGGCAATTGCGTACAAATCAGTCTTCGTCATAATGTAGATTAGTTTTTATAAGGCTATAAGGTCGCTTGTAGTTATGAAAAGAAGTTTACCCCCATTGAACGCTATGCGTGCTTTTGAAGCTGCTGCCCGGAATCAAAGTTTCACACGGGCTGCGGATGAACTCCATGTCACGCAAGCCGCCATCAGCCATCAAGTCAAGACGTTGGAGGATTGGCTGGGTAGCCCCTTGTTCTTGCGGATGAAGCGCGGATTAAAACTTACCCCTGCCGGTGAAGCCTATTTACCGCGTTTGACCCAAGCCTTTGATTTAATGGCCACAGCCACTGATCAGTTGAATGGCCGCAAAGGTAAGCAAACGCTTATTTTGTCCACATTGGATTCATTTGCCGCTTTATGGCTGTTACCCCGATTGCGCCGTTTCAGGGAACGGCATCCAAACATTGATATCCGTATTATTTCCGTTGATCGGGAAGATGATTCCCTTGGACAAGGCGATGTTGATATCGATATTCGTTTAGGTGACGGTAATTGGCCTGGTCTGAGCGCGACCCACCTTCTAGCCGAAGATATCTCGCCCGTTTGCAGCCCAAACTTACTCAAAGGAGAACACGCGCTTCGCAGCCCCAGTGATCTGGGCCATCATACCCTGTTACACGATATCATGATTACCGATTGGCGCAGCTGGCTTGAGGCTGCCGAGGTTGATCATGTCGACCCGGGGCGTGGCCCGGGCTTCAACCGGTCATACCTCGTGGTGCAAGCAGCAATCAATGGCGATGGCATAGCGCTTGGCCGCAGTGCCCTTGTAACTGACGCTATCAAATCCGGTAAGCTGGTGAAACCGTTTGAGCTTAATCTTGATGGAGAATTTTCATATTACTTTGTATGCAGTCGCGCGCAGACCAACGAACCCAGTATCCGTGTTTTCCGTGACTGGTTGTTAGAAGAAGCCGCCGAAAGCCAAAAAGATATAGCAGAGTATTTTCGTACATTTCCAGAGTAGACTATAAACTCATCATAACCGATTTTAATTCAGTATAACTTTCCACGGACTCACGGCCGTGTTCGCGCCCCCAGCCGGACTGTTTATATCCACCGAATGGTACGGCCAAATCCGGCAAACCATGAGCATTCACCCACAAAAGACCAGCTTTCATTTCTGCGCACATCCGGTGGGCCCGAGATAAATTTTGTGTCCAAACACTGCCTGCCAAACCATAATCACTATCGTTAGCAAGGTGAATAGCCTCATCTTCGGAGTCAAACGGCATTGCGACCAGGACAGGACCAAAAATCTCCTCCTGGACAATAGACATTTTTTGCGTCACATCCGCCATGACCGTAGGAGCCATAAACGAACCCTGTCGATCCAACTGATGACCGCCGCTGATAATATGAGCACCTTCAGTGCGCCCTTGTTCTATCTTTTCCATGACTGATGCCAGATGGCTATCCGAAATCAAAGGTCCCATTTGCGTTTCAGGGTCCAAAGCCCCACCGACTCGC
>JBBCIP010000183.1:0-10848 GCA_037189785.1 Alphaproteobacteria bacterium | reverse complement strand
CCCGAGGCTTTGACCTCGAGTTTGCATCGGGCCGCTCTTGCCGCCGCGCGGGATGACGATATGGTTCTAACCAATGTCATTACCGGTCGCCCGGCGCGCAGCATCAGCAATCGATTGATCCGCGACTTGGGGCCGATCAATAAAGACGCACCGCCATTTCCATTGGCCACAGCGTTATCTGCGCCGCTGCGTCTAAAAGCAGAAGCCATGGGGTCCAGCGAATTCAGCCCGTTGTGGGCCGGGCAAGCGGCCCCTTTGGCCGGTGAGTATACAACACGCGAC
This sequence comes from Alphaproteobacteria bacterium, assembly GCA_037189785.1. Taxonomy (GTDB): domain Bacteria; phylum Pseudomonadota; class Alphaproteobacteria; order Sphingomonadales; family Govanellaceae; genus Govanella. The sequence continues at coordinate 10,566 of JBBCIP010000183.1, read as the reverse complement.
TTCGTTGATCGTGTGATGATAGACGCGCAACGATTGTTATCTTAGGTGCTGGCTTAGATGCTGGGCCAAGGTTGTTATCAAACGATCGATGTCATGATCGGATATATAAAGATGCGGCGTGATCCGTAACGATTGCCCGCGCAAACTCACGAAAATTTTTTCATCGGACAAAGCGTTCAGCAACGCATGCGGGTCGTGCTTTGTCAGCGGGACCGTAAGATAATGAGGCGCTTGATACGCGGTACGATCGATCATCGGCAGTGCGTCGGCAATCCGCTGGGTAATCGTGCCGAGCGTGCGCGAGATATCCGGCACCGTCCAGTCAAGAATCTGTTCAAGTGCCGTGATGGATACGGGCAACAGTGCAAAGTTTGATCGCTCCCCCATATCGAAACGACGGGCTCCGGGTTGGTATTGATCGGTGTAATCGATCAGTCGGCTGAGATTTTCGCTGCCGTGGCGGGTTATCCAGTTTTGCTCTAAAGCATGTCCGTTTTGCCATTTGGGGGCGACATAAAGGAACCCGAGGCTATACGGCCCCAACAGCCATTTATAGGCAGCGGTTGCAACAAAATCCGGGCGGATGTCTTTGACGGAAAACGGCAAAGCGCCCAGGGATTGCGTGCCGTCAATGACCAGTGCCGCATTCTGCGCATCGCACAAGGCGCGGATCGCCACCAGATCGACAATCGATCCGTCTGTCCAATGACAATGGGGCAGGGCAAAGATGCGGGTTGTCGGCGTGGCGGCGTGCAGGATGGCTGCAGTCCAATTTCCGTCAGCCGGGCGGGGAACTGTGATCACGGTCGCACCGTTGCGGTCTGCTAAATCTTGCCACACATAAACATTCGATGGGAATTGGTCGGCAAGGATTAAAATATTTTCCCCGGCCTTTAAAGGAAGGTTACGTGCTGCCGTGGCCAGGCCGTAACTGGCCGATGGTGTGATGGCGATGTCATCACTGTCGGCATCAATCAGTGTGGCGAATAGTCTACGGATTTTTTCTGATTCGGAAAAAAAGTCATCGGCGGTGATGGTCCAGGGCTGGGCCTTACGTTTCACGCCGTCTTGGCCGGCGAGGCTCGATTTCTGGAGAATGGGGGAAATATATGCACAATTAAAATATGCAATATCATCCGGAATATCAAAGAGATGGCGGGCAGAGGGCAGGGCGCGCCGATAGGACGGTGGGGATTTTGTGGACATAATTCCTCTGGACAAGTGAATGACCTAACTCCAAAAATAGCGCCATAGGCAATCATGCCCGGATCACTGAGTAAAGTTTTTTCGCCGGGATGGAGTATCATGACAGCACAAAATAGCGGCCCATATGGCGTGAATAATAGCGGTTTGGCGCCGTTGACGGATGCGAATGATCTGCGCTGGATTGAACGCACGTTCCCATCCGCACCCCATTTGGTCGAGGTGCCGTCACCGACAATTTCTGCCGAGCATCCGTTTGGTCCGGCATTCAAACGCCGTCTTGAAGTGCGCCCGGAACATGGCGCGGGGTATCGTGATTTCTTAAGTTTTTCAAATGATCTGCGGGTTTTATTTTGTGATTTTGCCTATAACGAAGAAGAAAAAGGCTTGGCCGATGGCCAAGATTTGTTGAAGTTTCATTTCAAAATTACCGGCAAAAATCTGATCCGTTTTCCAAAACAAGATGAGTTTACCTTAGGTGGTGGGAAAAGTGTGGTCGCGTTTCACCCCAAAGGGCTTATCAAAGACGACTGGTATGCGGCTAAGGCACGGGAAACGTCCTTGACCCTGAGTTGTAGCCCGAAAGTGGTGCTCGAGGCTTTGCAGTTGGATGCTGACGATCTGCCTCGCCCATTGCTGCAATATTTATTGAACGGCACACCGGATTTCTTTTGTCAAACATTGCCACTGACCAGTCGTATGACTCAGGTCATCGAAGACATGATGAAACCGCCCTATAGCCGTCATTTGCGGCATATTCATGCTGAAGCGCGGGCGCTTGATTTGATGTGCATGATGCTGGATCTTTTGACCAATCAGGAAATACCCAAAGGCACGGCAATAAAACTACGTTCAAGCGATATCGAAGCTTTGAACGCGGTGCGCGATTACCTCCGCAGTGTCTATGCCATGCCGCCCCGTGTGCCCGATCTGGCACGGCGGTTTGGCCTTAATCGCACAAAGCTCGCCGAAGGCTTCAAGCATCTGTTTGGTGAGACAATCTTTGATTATATTCAAAGACTTCGCATGGAACGAGCGCGTGAGTTGTTGCTCGATACCGATTGGTCTATTGCGAATATTGCCGAAGTTGTCGGGTATGAGCGGCAAAGCAGTTTTTCGGCTGCATTTCGGGCGCAATTCGGTATAGCCCCGACAGTTTTGCGCAAACACGGACAAAACTGATAATCGCGATAAAAACTCTGCTGATCGCGAAAGTTTTCTTGTCAATCCTCTGATAGCGTGCAGGTCATCAAAAAAGTAATGCACTGGCCGATCTCATGATCTGGCCGATGGGTTCTAATTGTGTCGATATAATAATTCTGGAGGATCAGAGATGCTTGGCTTGACTGCCCGCGGCCCGCGTATTGCGCGCGTTTTATCGACGACGGCTTTATGCCTTTCAATTTTACCATTGCAGGTTTCCACTGTGTCCGCGCAAGAAGCGGCGTCTGGGGGCCTGATGGAAGAAATCATGGTGACGGCCCGGAAGCGGGTTGAATCACTGCAAAACGTGCCGGTTGCTGTGTCGGCTTTTTCAATGGAAAAGTTGGAAAATCAAAATATTAGCGACTCCCAGGATCTTGTCGGTCGTGTGCCTGGGTTGTTCTTTAGCCAAAACCAAAGCTTTGGCCCGACCAAAAGCGAAACCTACATCGTCATGCGCGGTGTCGGTGCGACGGCAGCGTTGGAGCCTTCGGTTGCGGTGTTCCTCGACGGCGTTTATATGCCGAAGATGATGTTCGATGTGGATTTCTTGGATCTGCAGCGCATGGAAATTCTGCGCGGTCCGCAGGGTGCTTTGTTCGGCCGGAATACCCAAGGCGGCGCACTTAATTTGGTGACGCGCAAACCCGATAATGACTTCATGGCGAAAGCCCAAGTCGAAGTCGATGAATTTAAGACCTTCAAAGTCAAAGGCTCGATCTCCGGTGCGTTGCAAGAAGACAAAGTCTTCGTTGCCATGTCCGGTCATTACGAACGGACCGATGGGTATTTCGACAACCTAACACTCGGCACCCATCAAGACGATACAAGCAAAGGGTCATTCCGCACCAGCTTGCGCGTTTTGCCGTCTGAAGATTTGGAAGTTATTCTGGTCGGCGCCATGGGCCGCACCTGGGGTGGGCAATTGGGTGCCGGTGTTCCGGAAGGCACCAAGGATTGGGTCGTTTTTGATAACGATGTTCGTGATGTAAAAGATAATATTTACAACGCATCCTTGACTCTCAATTGGGATCTTGATTTTGCCACGCTGACGTCGATCACCGGTGGTGTGAAAACCAATACCGAAGTGTTCTGGGATTGGGACGGCGGCCCGGTCGCGACCGGCAACTATCAGCTACAAAAGATCAAGCAATCCATTGTTTCTGAAGAACTGCGATTGGCCTCGAATCCGGTCAACAAGAACTTCGATTGGTTGACCGGTGTCTATTTGTTCAAATCCGTATACGATCAAGATCGCGACTTCGGCTTGGTGGACGGAACGGGATCTACGTTCCCACCGATCTTTGATCCGAACAACATTGTTGATGAGCAAGCGCGGTTCGAAAACGAAGGCTTTGCGGTGTTCGGTCAGGCCACCTATCGTCCGTTCGAGAAACTGGATTTGACCGTCGGTGCGCGCTATTCGCGTGAAAAAGTAAAATCACGGCAGTGGGGTAATGTGACGGTGGTCGGTCTGGGCAGCGTCGAAATTTTTGATGTCTTGGCTGAAAAAACGTTTTCACGGTTTTCGCCGATGGGCTCGATTTCCTATCGCTGGACCGATGATTTCATGACCTATGCGACCATTGCCGAAGGCTTTAAGGCCGGTGGATATCAAAAATATCCAGCCAGCAACTTGGCTGCCGGAACGCCGTTTGGGAACGAGATTTCGTTGAACTACGAGGTCGGTTTCAAAAGCACCTTCCTCGATGGTATGGGAACATTGAACGTAGCGGCCTTCATCATCAAGGTCAGCGATCAACAGCTCGGCACCATTCGTGAAATCAATGGCATTCCGGTTGAATTCATCGATAACGTCGGTAAGTCGACCAACAAAGGGTTCGAGGTCGAGACTGTGCTGCGTCCGCTTGAAGGTTTGACCTTGAACGGTGCACTGTCGTATGTCGACGCCAAGTTTGATGAATTCTTCAATCCGGTCACAGGTCGTGATCGGGCCGGAGAACGTGTGCCTTATGTTCCAAAATGGACCGGGTCTGCTGGCGCTGAATATCGCCATGCCGTCAGTGATAGTGCGGACCTCGTGTGGGGTCTCGAATATCGTTATGTCGGGTCGCATATTGCCGGTAACGGGTCGCCGCCATTTGATCCGTTCTTGAACATCCGGTCTTATGACTTCTTTGATGCGCAAGTGCGGCTCGAGATGGATAACTGGCAATTTGTTGTGTTCGCAGAAAATATTTTCGACGAATACAATGTTTCGAAAAAATGGGAAGCGCCGTTCCAAACGACCATTTTTGAAACACCGCTGGCGCCGCGTCGCCTTGGTCTGCGGATTACCTATAACTGGTAATGTGTTGCCGGAGGGGAGCGCTTGCGCTCCCCTCAGCAGGCACTACACTGGCTTGCATCTAACAGACTCAATTCTAGCAACGGGAAAGCGGTATGGCTTGGGATTACATTATTGTGGGTGCCGGTTCGGCGGGATGTGTTTTGGCCCATCGGCTCAGTGAAAATCCACGCAATTCCGTGTTGTTGCTGGAAGCCGGGGGATCCGACGCGTCGCCGTTCGTGCGCATTCCGGCCGGGGAAACCATGGCCATCAACAATCCGAAATTCGACTGGCGGTTTATGAGTGAACCGGACCCGACGTTAAACAATCGGGTCGATCTATGGCCGCGCGGTAAAGTTTTGGGCGGGTCGAGCTCGATCAACGGTATGATTTATATTCGGGGTCAACGCGAAGATTATGATCATTGGGGCCAGCTTGGCAATCGTGGGTGGACCTATGATGATGTGTTGCCCTATTTCCGCCGTGCAGAAACAAGCGACTGGGGTGGGAATAGTTATCGCGGTGATTCCGGACCCCTGAAAGTCAGCGGTGTTAAATCGGCCCATTCTTTGGCCGATGTCTTTATCAAGGGTGGTATGGAAGCCGGTATTCCGTTCAACGCCGATGTCAATGGTGAAGACCAAGAAGGGGTTGGCCCATTACAAGGTACGATCAAAAACGGTCGCCGCAACAATACCGGTCAAGCGTATTTGGCTCCTATTCGTAACCGCAAAAATTTAACGGTTATCACCCATGCCCAGACGACCAAGGTGCTGTTCGAAGGCAATAAAGCCGTTGGTGTCGCTTATGATCGCAAGGGTGAAAAAGTCGAAGCCCGCGCCAATCGTGAAGTTATTTTGAGCGCGGGTGCGTTAATGTCGCCGATCGTGCTCATGCATTCCGGTATCGGTCCGGAACAGCATCTGCGCGATCACGGCATTGCCGTGAAATACAACTCGCCGGGCGTCGGGCAGAATTTGCAAGAACATCCGGTCGTTTGGATTTCAGGATATGTCAATGTCAGCACCTATAACACCGAGCTTGCCCCGCACAAATGGGCCATTCATGGTTTGAACTGGTTGCTGTTCGGTGGCGGTCCTGCCGGAACGCCGATTGCGCACGCCGTCGCCTTTGTCAAATCAAAGCCGGAAGTGGTCAGTGCCGACGTCCAAATTCACTTCGTGCCGACCGGATATAAGCTTGAACCCGAAGGGCTCAAACTGTTGAAGCGCCCCGCCGTGGTTCATGCGGTCAATATCTCGCGCCCGGAAAGCCGCAGTTCATTGGGCTTGCGATCTTCAAATCCTTTCGATGCGCCGGTTATTCATTCGCGCTTGCTTGAAAGCGAGAATGATATGAAAGCGATGATTTCGGGCTGTCGGGTCGCTCGTCGTATTTTTGAAACCAGTGCCTACCAACCGTTTTATCAAGGTCCCTGCGCGCCGGATGCTGATGTGACATCTGATCAGGAATATGAAGACTATATCCGCGCTACTGCCGGTCCGGCTTATCACCCGGTTGGCAGTTGCAAAATGGGCCAAGATGCGATGGCGGTCGTGGATGATCGGTTGCGTGTGCGCGGTGTCAGCGGGCTGCGTGTGGTTGATGCGTCGATCATGCCGACCTTGGTCAGCGGTAACACCAACGCACCAGCGATTATGATCGGTGAAAAAGGTGCCGACCTTATTCTTCAAGATAATCCGTAAGTAAAGTAGTCAGGAATGTTTTATGGTTGATACGGCAGAACGCAAGGATTGGCGGGACCACGCCCGTGCGCTCAAACTGACGGTTGATCCGTTCATCAGCGGGAAATTTGTAAAATCACACTCAAACAACGTGTTTCCGAAATATGGTCCGGCTGACGGCCAAGTATTGGCGGAAATTCCTGAAGGCAGCGCGGCAGATGTAAACGCGGCCGTGACTTCGGCCCGCGCCGCGTTTGATGATGGTCGCTGGGCCAATCAATCTGTTGCACAGCGCAAAGCCATTTTGTTGAAACTGGCCGATCTGATTGAAGCCAACCGTGAAGAGCTGGCGCTTCTGGATACGCTCGAAGTCGGCAAGCCGATCCGCGACGCCCTGTCTATTGATATTCCGTTGGCCGTCGGTGTGTTGCGGTATTGTGCCGAGGGTGCCGATAAAGTGTTCGGAACTGTCCATCATGCCGATGGACGCACCATTGCCATGGCTATTCGCGGCCCGCGCGGCGTGATTGCCGGCATTGTCGGGTGGAATTTTCCGTTTGTTTTGGCAATTCAAAAATTGGCCCCGGCCTTGGCCATGGGCAATAGCTTGGTGTTGAAACCGTCGGAATTATCGACGTTCTCGGCCCTGCGTCTGGCGGCGCTTGCAGCCGAAGCCGGGGTGCCGGACGGCGTCGTCAATGTGGTGCCGGGGCTTGGCACGACCGTCGGCGATGCCATCGCGCACCATATGGATATTGACATGCTGTCGTTCACCGGATCGAGCGCGACCGGCAAGCGATTGCTACAGTCGGCGGGCGCATCCAACATGAAACGCTTGTTGCTGGAGTGTGGCGGTAAGTCCCCGAATATCGTTTTTGCCGATTGCCCGGATCTGGATGCTGTCGCTGATCGTGTCATCGGTCGGATGTTCTGGAACCAGGGCCAGGTTTGCACGGCGGGGACGCGATTGATCGTTGAAGCCGGTATCAAAGATGCGCTTCTTGCCAAGATCACGGCGCGGGTCGGGGCGATGGCGGTGGGAGACCCGCTGGATGCCGACACCGGTTTTGGCGCGTTGATCAGCAAGCCGCAAATGGACAAGGTTTTGAACTACATTTCTTTGGGCAAATCTCAGGGCGCGGACTTGGTGCTCGGTGGTCGTCAAGTGCGGGCAGAAACCGGCGGTTATTATGTGGAGCCAACCATTTTCGATGCCGTGCGCACCGATATGACCATCGCCCAGGACGAAATCTTTGGCCCTGTGTTATCGGTTCTGCCGTTCAAGACGGTCGAGGACGCGATTGGTCTGGCCAATGCCACGATTTATGGTTTGTCCGGCACGGTCTGGACCACCGATATCGTCAAAGCGCATCGCATGATCGCAGGGCTGCGGATGGGGGAAATCACCATCAATGCGGTGGCGGACCCGACGCCCGGCGCGATGTTCGGTGCCATGCCGCTTGAAGCCCATAAGCAGTCTGGTGTTGGTGTCGAAAGTGGGATAGACGGATTAAAGTCTTATACAGCTTTAAAATCGGTGCAAATTCATGCGTGATCCGGCGCAGTATTTTTCAACCGACTATTTCGAGGCCCGCGCCAAATTCCGTGCCGCTTGCCAAGCGCGCGGTGTGACGGTTGAAACATACTACAATCCAACGCCGGGCCCGCGGGCGACCGAGCTGACGACCGACGTCGCATTTTTTGGTCGGGCCGATGCCGCGCGCTTGGTGGTGCTGGCATCCGGGACCCATGGCCTAGAAGGCTTGACCGGGTCCGGCGCTCAGGTCGCATGGATCCGTAAGGGTGGGCCCGACAGTTTGCCGGATGATGTGGCCGTTTTGGTCATTCACATGATCAACCCCTGGGGCTCCGCTTGGCGGCGGCGCCAGAACGAAGACAATGTCGATCTAAATCGTAATTTTGTCGACTTCTCAGGACCCCTGCCGACCAACGATTACTACGCCGATTTGCAGCCGGCGATCGCGTGCCGGGATTGGGATGGTCCAAAACGTGATGCCGCCCGTGCCGCCATCACGGCTTATCGTACGGATCGGGGTGAAAAGGCCTATGCGTCAGCCTTGTTCCAGGGGCAATATCAAGATGACAAGGGCATCGGTTTTGGTGGGGCGCGGCCAACCTGGTCGAACGAAACCATCCACCAAATCTTGAATGCCCATGCGCGGTCTGCCAAGCAAATTGCGTTCATTGATTATCACACCGGGCTTGGGCCTTATGGCTATGGCATGTTGATCAACACCAATGAAGCCGGCAGTGAAGGATTGGCCCTCGCCAAAGCCTGGTTCGGTGATGATGTGGTCGCGATTAAGACATCCAATGATCTGCCGTATGATATCCAAGGCGATATGTGCAGCGCTGTCCAAAAATTATTGGAGCCTGCTGTGGTTGTGACCGTCGCTTTGGAATACGGCACGTTCGAAGTCGACCGCTTGCTAGGGTTGCAGTTGGACGATTGCTGGGTCCATAACCATGGCGATGTCTATTCCGAGATCGGCGAGAACGTGCGGGGTGAACTGCAGCACTTTTTCTATCCCGCCGAGCCGGAATGGTTTGCCAAAGTCCTCGATCGTTCCGAAGAAATCGTCGGACGTGCTATTCGTGGTGGCGTGTAGGCCGGTTTAGTAAATGGCAAAAGGCCGAACGGGTGATCCGGTCGCGCCTTTGATCGGGATCGGGCCGACGGAGAACGCGAACCGGTAGACTTTCTTGGCGATCAGTTTTCGGAAATCCATATTCTCGATGATATAGATGCCGTTTTCGATCAAAAACTTCTGATGATTGGGGGCAAACAACCGGCCGTCTGGATCCGGAATCGTTTCCACGGTCCAATTGTCGGTGCCGACTAGTAACACTTTTTTGCTGACCACCCAATCCCCGGCTTGCGGCGACAATCCAGGTGATGTCGCGTGGAAAGCCTCGTTATCATCGACGTTCCATTTATCGACCCAGCCGGTGTTGTAGAACAACGCGTCCCCCGGTTCGATATCCTGCTCAGACAGCCCCTGTTTTTTCAGGGCACTTTTCAGATCGTCGACCGAGATTTGTTCCGTGCTGGTCATGGCGCGACCAAGATAGCCCTGAATATCGATCAATATGCCCCGTGTGAAAACGGGCGGGACATTCTCGATCCCCAATTTTTTGAAAGCTTGGCTGTTGGCGATATCGGAATGTTTGAAACCATTATAATACCGAACTTCGGTTTCGCCGTTTTCATTTTTGTAGGCTGTGCCCATATGCGATAGAGAATCGAATTGAGTGCCGTTTTGAGTAATGTTGCCGCCAATAAATTCGTCGTTCCAGACCAGTTTATTTTCACCCATCGGTCCATAAGATGGCCCACCACCGTCGCCACCAAGGATAATATGTATGAACTTGCGGCCCGGCGGCGCCAAGCTGAACAGCGGCATTTCGGCTTCAACGACATGAGTCATGTCGATGACCTCGCCAGTTTTAATTAACTTGGCGGCGGCCAAAACTTTGTCTGGCCCCAAACGATTGGCGGCCCCTTTTTGATCGTCAGCGCCATATTCCGATGGCCACCATTTGGGACGTTCTAAAGAGCTTTGTTCAGCGCTTTGTGGGCTATGAGCAAAGCTTTGTGTTGAGGTGAGCAATAGAATAGGCAGCAACAGGCGGGATAGCGAATTGATCATGACGAGACCCCCAGACAGATGTGGTCAACAACAGAAACCGACTTAAATTTTAAAATCAATGACGGCGGCACCGGACCCATAACACGGGCCATAGGCAATAATATCGGCACCCTTATAGTGATCGCCGAGCCCGCCGAAGATCCATGCCAGATGTTTCATTCCCATATCGCCTTTGGCCGTTGCAGCATAGTCAGACAGATAGGAGTCTACAGCGGCTTTATTACCGGCAGCGATCAGATCCAACAATTTGCGGTTGGCTTTGTCGTGATCATCACTGTGTAATTTATCTTGGGTAATATCGATCCCCTGACGGAACACGCCGCTTGATAAACCACCAACCCCGATCAAGGCAATGCGCTTGTGCTGGCGGTTCGCGGCGTCAATCACGATATGTCCGAGCTTCGCCGTCACCGCGCCGTCGTGATAAAGATTGTTGGATGTCATCAGCAACGGTGTTGTGCCGTTTGGGTCCAACAAGCTGCTGGCGACAATCGACCCGCTGTCGATCGGGAAG
>JBBCIP010000182.1:0-21682 GCA_037189785.1 Alphaproteobacteria bacterium | reverse complement strand
GCCATCACAGCGCCATGCGCCACGTCGGTCCAAGCCGTGGCGAATTGGGGACGCGGACGATCTTCAACCTGCTCGGTCCGCTCGCCAATCCGGCCGGGGCCAAGCGGCAAATCCTTGGGGTGTTCGCCCAACGATGGATTGCGCCGATGGCCGAGGTGCTCGGCCGCCTCGGCTCCGAACGGGTGTGGGTGGTCCATGGCAGTGATGGCCTGGATGAAATCACCACCACTGGGCCGACCGCCGTGGCCGAATTCGACGGCACCGGGGTGCGCGTGTTTGAAGTTACGCCGGAACAGGCCGGGCTGCCCCGTGCATCCATGGACGACCTCAAAGGCGGGGACGCGGACAGCAACGCGCGGGCGCTCCAAGCCGTTCTGAACGGTCACAAGAGCGCTTATCGTGATATCGTGCTCCTCAATACCGCGGCGGCATTTGTGGTCAGCGACAAAGTCAGCACTCTGAAAGACGGTGTGGCTATGGCCGCAAGCGTCATCGATAGCGGCGCCGCTCATGACACGTTGGAACGCTGGATTGCGCTGTCCCACAGCCAACCCGCATAATGCACCGATCTTAAAAGAATGGTTTAAGCAACATGACCAATGTTCTTGAAAAAATATGTGCCGATAAACGCGATCATGTGGCTGCGCAAAAACAGATGCGGTCGCTGAGCGAGCTCGAAACCATGGCCCGCGCCCAATCCGCCCCGCGTGGCTTTGCCCGGGCCTTGGACTTGGCCACCGCCGACCGCGGCTATGCCTTGATCTGCGAGATTAAGAAAGCAAGTCCGTCCAAAGGGCTGATCCGGGAAGACTTCAACCCGCCGGTTCTGGCCGAAGCCTATGCCGCGGGCGGAGCTGCCTGTTTGTCGGTCTTAACCGATGTGCCGTATTTCCAAGGCAACGATCAGTATCTCATTGACGCCCGCCGGGCGGTGTCGCTGCCGGCCTTGCGCAAAGACTTCATGATCGATCCCTATCAAGTGATCGAAGCCCGCGCACTCGGCGCCGATTGTATTTTGCTGATCATGGCGGCTTTGGACGATGTCTTGGCCGCTGAACTCGAAGCCGCCGCCTTTGCCCTCGGCATGGATGTTTTGGTTGAAGTCCATGACGGGGAAGAATTGGATCGCGCGCTTAAACTCAAAAGCGCTCTTATCGGAATAAATAATAGAAATTTAAAGACCTTATCGGTTGATATTCAAACAACGCTTGATCTTGCGCCGCGGGTTGACGTAGGCCGCCGCGTCATCGGAGAAAGCGGTCTTTACAGCCGTAAAGATTTGGATCGTTTGGCGGCCGCAGGCGTTACATCATTCTTGATCGGGGAATCTTTGATGCGCCAAGCCGACGTCACGGCCGCCACCCGCGCCCTGCTGACCCCCGAACTCGCGGCATAATCGAGACGACGCCATGACCGATAAACTCACCCATCTCGATGCCCAAGGACATGCCACGATGGTCGATGTCAGCGCCAAGGCTGAAACATCACGCACCGCTGTGGCCAAGGGCGTGGTGCGGATGAGTGCCGAAGCGTTGGGACTGATTGTCGAAGGCCGCGCCGCCAAGGGCGATGTCCTGGCCGCCGCCCGCATTGCCGGGATCATGGCCGCCAAAAAAACGTCCGACCTGATCCCGCTTTGTCATCCGCTGGCCTTGTCGAAAGTCGCGGTGGATCTGACCCCAAATGTCACCGACACTCTGATCGAGATTACAGCCACCGTCACCTGTAGCGGACGGACCGGGGTCGAGATGGAAGCGCTGACCGCCGTGACAGTGGCGGCCCTGACCATCTATGACATGGTCAAAGCCGTCGACAAATCGATGCACATTGACGATATCCGCCTTGTTCTGAAAGAAGGTGGAAAATCAGGCCGTTACGAGGCTAAGTGAAGCCATGACAAAAACACCGTTGATGCCAGTTGCAGACGCCTTGAAGCGTATTCTAGACGCCGTCGAGCCGTTGCCGACGACCATCGTCCCGATCACAGAAGCGTTTGGGCGCGTCCTGGCCGAAGATGTCCTGGCCCGGGTCACCAACCCGCCATTGACGGCATCGGCCATGGACGGATATGCCGTCCGCACCGCAGATCTTGATACCATTCCGGCGACATTAACGGTTGTCGCGGAAACAGCTGCGGGCGACACGCCAGCTACCGCCATCGCAGCCGGACAGTGTGTGCGCATTTTCACCGGTGCCCCGTTACCGCCTCAGGCCGACGCTGTAGTGATCCAAGAAAACACCAACCGTCGTGGTGATCGGGTTGAAATTTTGGCGGCTGTCATGCCCGGTAAAAATACCCGTGCCGCCGGGCTTGATTTCAAAGCGGGCGACCGCTTGCTGGCGGCGGGCACACGGCTCGACCCACGTCGTCTTGGTCTATTGGCGGCGGCCGACATCAGCATCGCCCCGGTGAGACGCCGCCCCCGGATCGGGATTTTGGCCAGCGGCAATGAACTCTATCGCCCCGGCGCTCCACACAGCCCGCATCAAATCCCAAGCTCCAACAGCATTGCCTTGAGCGCCATGATCACGAGCCTTGGCGGCATCGCCGTCGATCTCGGCATTGCCCGCGACACCGTGGACGATATCCAGGAACGAATGAAATCCATCGATAATCTGGATCTTATCATCACATCTGGTGGGGCATCGGTCGGCGATCATGATTTAATGCAAAGCGCTTTAAAGGACATCGGGCTTGAACTCGATTTCTGGAAAATCGCCATGCGCCCGGGAAAGCCTTTGATGTTTGGGCGTCTGAACGGGACACCGTTGCTCGGTTTGCCGGGAAATCCCGTGTCGGCGGTCGTCTGCGCTTATGTGTTCGTTATTCCGCTGGTGCGTCGCATGTTGGGTCTGACGCCGGAAGCCATGCCGTTGGCGATGGCGCGTCTAACCACACCGCTTGGCGCCAATGATGAACGCCAAGATCATTTGCGCGCCACGATCAGACGGCGCGATGACGGCCAACTGGATGCAACCGTTTTTCCTCGCCAAGATAGTTCGATGCAAGCGATCCTGGCGTCTGCCGACGGCTTGATCCTGCGCCCGCCTCATGCCCCCGCAGCCCACGTGGGCGAGCTGGTACCGATCATCGCGCTCCGCCCGGTCGATGACGAGAGTCCGCTTTAGCGCAAAAAATACCGCCTGCGGTTGTTCTCCTCTTGACGCCGAAGTAGAACTAAAATAGAACAATAGGGAAACAAACATTCCGTAGGGGGCACCCTGCGGCGCTAAGGAGTGGCGGAATGCTAACGAAAAAACAATATGAACTGCTGCTGTTCATTGATCGTCGTCTGAAAGAATCCGGTGTAGCTCCCTCCTTCGATGAAATGAAAGAAGCCCTGGATTTGAAATCGAAATCGGGCATTCATCGCTTGATCCGCGCACTCGAGGAACGTGGCTTTATTCGTCGCCTGCCCCATCGCGCCCGCGCACTCGAAGTCTCGCGCTTGCCCGACATGGGCGGTCGTGGCCGCATTGCCGCAGTGGACACGACATCCGATCCGAATTTGGAAGTGACCGGCCAGGTGATCCAGGCCGATTTTGGCAAATCCCGCCGCCAGCCCGACCCATCGTTCAAACAGAGCTTCGCTGAAACGGTGAGCGAGGTGATCGATATCCCGCTCCATGGCCGGATCGCCGCCGGTACGCCGATCGAAGCCCTGCAACAAGACGGCACGATCCCCGTCCCGGCCACCTTGCTGACCCGGGGCGAGCATTACGCGCTTGAAGTCTCAGGCGACTCCATGATCGAAGCGGGCATTTTGGATGGCGACACCATCATCATCCGCCGCGCCGACACCGCCGACAATGGCGATGTCGTGGTGGCCTTGGTCGACGGCATCGAAGCAACCTTGAAAACGTTGAAGAAGAACGGATCACAGATCGCCTTGATTCCGGCCAACAGCAGCCTGGAGACACAAATTTATCCAGCCAATAAAGTCAAAATCCAAGGCCGTCTGGTCGGGTTATTGCGGCGGTACTAATCAGTTCACGATCATCAAGACAAAAGCCCCCGCCGCACCGGTCGGGGGCTTTTTGATGGCGAGCAGAAGTCCATTTCCTAGCTTAAGAGCCTATTGCCGTCCACTCCAGCGGTTTAGGAAGCAGACGAGATGGTGCATAGTCGACGCGCAACACACGTCTAGGTATTGATACCTTTGACGGGAGAGATGAGTGAAGCATCAGCATCTTCAGAATAAGAATATCCCCGCGCATGGCAACGCAGTCCTCGATAACGCAGCTTTTGACAACTTCATCGGTGCAAGAAACAGGAACGACGCCTTTTTGATGGCTACCAACCGCAATGCGCATCACACCGTTTTCCTTGTCCGCGTCATCCAAATGGATGCGAACAAAAAACATCTGGTCAAGAATTTCGACAGGCGGTTCACAATGCCAAAGGCCTGACTTTTGGGACCAATTACCAAATCCCACAACATCATGGCGCTCGGCAACTGCGATAACGCGGTCCTGATGCCAAGGGACGCCCCAATTGTTATCTTGTGTTTTATTAAAGGCAATGACGCGAACAGGGACCAACGAGGATGGCTGAGAAGGTGCCAGCTTACTAAGGATCTTGCTAAGCTCACCTGTATTCGAAAGTCCGTTTGCTAGGACAGGGCCGGGCCGCAGACGCTTTCCGACTTTTGCACCGAGATCGGCCACCATATCAAAAGCTGCAATAGAGGTATCGGACAAACTTTTCCGCACCCAAAGACGTCCAGTGCTCTCAAACTCATCTCGTAAGCTATCCCACATCCAGACGCTCTCCCGTTACAGAATAGACAACGGGCAGTTTAGATCCATGCATACGGCATGATTCCTGCCCTGAGTTCGTATACAATTATTCAAAGGACGTTATCGACCCCAGGGGCGATTATTACGTCTCTCCCCGACTGTCGTTATATGAATATCTCCCTGTTGGATCCTCACAATATGTGCCCCGTTGCGGCGACGGTCGCGCGGGCCGATGACAGCGTGTCGCGGCTGGCAGCTTCGTGGCGGATAAACGTCGGCGATAACAATGTCGGCATCGGAACAATCTTCAGCAAACGCCGCCATATCGCGTACAATCGCAATGGTCAGCGCATCATTGGGACGATAGAGACAGCCCAAGGCATCACAGCGCAACCATGGACCTGGGGATGTTTTCCCGCTCCAATCCCAGCGCTGAATATCGCTTTGTTCGCGTTGCGCCAAACGATCACGCTCCCATGCGCCTTTGCGCCCGGGCGGCATCCAATATTGTCCGTCCGGGGCCTTAACCGCGACGACCCCGATCTCGTCACCGATAAAAACATCAGGGATGTCATGCTGCGTCGTCAGCCACATGCCGACGGCAATGGCGGCCAAGCCCAGAAAACGCCATGCTGTCCGCCACAGCAGCAACCACAACCCGCCAAAGATCAAAGTTACAAAGGCTGCATTTGAAAACGCCGGGACCCGAAAACTGACATCCAACGTATGCGCCACCCAGGATGCGATCGCCAGCATGATCTCGATACCAAAGCCGGCTAATTGTAGCGGCCAATGTTCGAGCCCGAGCGGCATCAGCACCACACCCAACACCAACGCCGGCATAATGACGACACCGCTCAACGGCACGGCAATCACATTAGCCACGACACCGAATAACGGCATATCGTTGAAGTGATATAAAGCCGCCGCGGCAATGGCCAATTCGGCAACAATGGTGCTGGCCACCAAACCGGCGACATAGAGCATCGGTTTCCATAAAAAGAATTGCGGTCTTTCTTTATCACGCCGCCAATGTTTGAGGTCGCCGAACACGGCAATCAACGCCGTCACCGCAGCGAACGACATTTGAAAACTCACATTCAACAAAGCGTCGGGCAACAGCAGCAAAACGACGGTCGCCGCAACGGCGACGAAACGTAGCGATAACGGAAAACGATCCAACACGATCGCCAACAACACCAGGGCCGTCATCAGAAAAGACCGTTCCGCAGGAACACTGCCATCACTGATGCCAAGATAAAAAAACGTGCCGATGCCCGCCATCACGGCAGCCCATTTTTTGATCGGATAGCGCAGTGCCGCTGTTTCCCAGAACGCCAGCAACGCCCGGGTGGTGAAGAAAATAATCCCCGCCACCATGGTCATGTGTAGGCCGGAAATCGACAGAATGTGAAACAGCCCAGACTTCCGCATATCGTCATTGACGCTATCGGGAATAGCCGCCCGGTACCCGGTCACCAAAGCATCCGCCACCGCCCCGGTCACGCCCGGCAAGGCGGTGGTGATGCGCTTCGATATGGATTGCCGCCAGCCTTCGATGGTTTGCGCCAGGCGGTCGCCCAGGCTGTCACTGTCCGCGTTTTCAGGCCGCACCGTGATCGGCGCGATCACAACCCCCAAAGCCCCGATACGCTCGAAATAAAGCTGCCGCCCAAAGTCAAAATCGCCCGGCATGGTCGGTGGCGACGGCGGCCATAATAACACCCGGGTCGAAATCCGATCCCCGGCTTTTAAATCCGGGATCGCCGAGCGAACCGTGACCCGGACCCGCACCGGTGTCTGTTCCGGTGCCAAGCGGTCGATACTCTCGACCGTCAACAACAAGCGATGCTGACGGTCGGCAAATCGATCGATGGTATCGACCCGAGCCTCAATATTTGCCGGTGGTAATTTAACATGCACAACCGGCGTCGCCACAGTGGCGGTGCGCCACATGGCTGCCAAGAACCCCAACAGAACCAGGGCCACGGCCATGAACACATAACGCGCCCATATCCGCCGCCACGTCACGGCAGCCGCTATCACGATGACAAAGCCCGCCACCGGCGCGGGCCATTGCGGTTCATCGGATCGCGAAAAATAAATGCCGATGCCGACGCCGATCAGGACCGGGACCCATAACAGCACACGGCCACGCTCCGCATCCCACAGGGACGCCGAGCCTGACCTTACGGCAGTCCAAAATTGATTGCCCCAGCCGCCAACTGAAATAGCGATTTTCAAGCCCCCCACTGCTATCTCAAGGAGAACAGCTTAACCGATGCCGAGAACGTCGGAAAGACAGGCTTAGGGTCAGGCCTCCTATTTCACCCTGTCACATCGCGAGAGATCAGCCCCAGGATCGCGGCATCCCACAGTGGCCGGGTTTTGACATAGACGGCTCATGTGCTAGAAAGCGTCGCGGTTTCCATTTTTCTTCGTTTGAGTTCACCTTTCTGATGACTAAGCCCGTTGTTACCCGTTTTGCCCCTTCCCCCACCGGCTATCTCCATATCGGCGGCGCGCGGACAGCTTTGTTCAACTGGCTTTATGCAAAACACACAGGCGGCCAGTTCCGCCTGCGCATCGAGGACACCGACCGCGCCCGCTCGACCGACGACGCTGTGGCCGCCATTTTAGATGGATTAAGCTGGCTCGGCCTGACCTGGGATGATGAAACCGTCTATCAATTCGCCCGCCGCGACCGCCATGCCGAGGTCGCCCACCAGCTGCTAGAAGCCGGTAAGGCTTATCATTGCTATTGCTCCCCCGAAGAGCTGGAAGAGATGCGGGCCAAAGCCAAGGCTGAAGGCCGCCCGGTCGGCTACAATGGCTATTGGCGCGACCGCGACCCGTCTGAGGCCCCGGCTGGTGTGAAGCCTGTTGTTCGCTTTCGCTCACCCAATGACGGGGCGACAATCCTTGCCGACCAGGTTCAAGGCGACGTGACCTTCCAAAACGAGCAGCTGGACGATCTCGTCCTGCTCCGGGCTGATGGCACCCCGACCTATATGCTGTCGGTCATCGTCGACGACTACGACATGGGCGTGACCCACGTGATTCGGGGCGACGATCATCTGACCAATGCCGCCCGCCAAGCCCAATTGATCGATGCCCTGGGCTGGCCACGGCCGGTTTATGCCCATATTCCGCTGATTCATGGGCCCGATGGCGCCAAGCTGTCCAAGCGGCATGGGGCTTTGGGAGTCGAAGCGTATCGCGACATGGGCTATTTGCCCGAAGCGCTCAGAAATTACCTGTTACGGCTCGGGTGGGGCCACGGTGACGATGAAATTATCTCGACCGATCAAGCCATTGATTGGTTCGATCTGGATGCGGTCGGGCGTTCGGCATCACGGTTTGACTTTGTGAAGCTCGAAAACCTGAACGGTCATTATATCCGCGCCAGCGATGACGCCTATCTGGCCGCATGCACCCGCCCGTTTGTCGAACAAAGCCTGGGGCGAGCCCTCACCGATACCGAATTTTCCTTGTTTATCAAGGCAATACCAGGCTTGAAATTGCGTGCCAAAACACTGATCGAACTGGCCGACAGCGCCTTGTTCTATTTCCGCGGCCTGCCGCTGCCGTTGACCGAGAAAGCCACCAAGATATTGGACGATGATGCCCGCAAAGCCCTGACTGGTGTTGCCGCTGTGCTTGAAAAGGCAACCGATTGGCAAGATTCCGCCCTTGAAGCGGAGATTAAGACGTTTGCTGAGGCGACCGGACTCAAGCTCGGTAAAGTGGCGCAACCGATGCGGGCGGCTTTGACCGGATCCGACGTATCGCCAAGCGTATTTGAAATTTTAGTCGTCCTCGGCCGGGCCGAGAGTCTTGCACGGATTCGTGAGCAGGCACGGTGATCGGGTACTACCCAGATCCCGACCGGGACGCTATAAGGAGACCATAAAACTGAAACATATGTCGTAGACCTTACTCGCCTAAGTGTGGCGGCCTATCGCGGGATGGGTTCAGCGACAAACAAAGTCCATAAAGGAGCGCAGATGAATAAACTCGGCGAAATGAAAGAAGCGGCAGATAAAGCTGTCCTGACTGTGGCGGGTAAAACCCACGAATTACCGGTATATAGCGGCTCGGTCGGGCCGGATATCATCGACATTCGCACTCTTTATGCCAAGACCGGCATGTTCACCTATGACCCGGGTTTTACGTCAACCGCCAGCTGTAATTCATCGATCACCTATATCGATGGCGACGAAGGTGTTCTGCTTTATCGTGGCTATCCGATCCAACAATTGGCCGAACAAAGCGACTTCCTCGAAACCTGCTTCCTGTTGATTTACGGCGAATTGCCGACCGCCTCGGAAAAAGTCAAATTCGAGCGCGACATTACCTTCCACACCATGGTCAACGAGCAGCTGAAAAGCTTCTTCAATGGCTTCCGCCGCGACAGCCATCCGATGGCTATCCTGGTCGGTGTTGTCGGTGCCTTGTCGGCGTTCTACCATGACTCGACCGACATCAACGACCCACGGCAACGGTTGGTCGCGTCTTACCGCTTGATCGCCAAAATGCCGACCATCGCCGCCATGGCGTATAAATATTCGGTCGGTCAGCCGTTCGTTTATCCACGGAACGATCTTGGGTATGCTGAGAACTTCCTCTATATGACGTTCGGCGTGCCGCAATGCGAAACCTGGAAATCAAGCCCGACCTTGGCCAAAGCCATGGATCGGATTTTGATCCTCCATGCCGATCACGAACAAAATGCGTCGACCTCGACCGTGCGTCTCGCCGGTTCTTCTGGTGCGAACCCGTTTGCGTGTATCGCTGCCGGTATCGCATCGCTGTGGGGCCCGGCTCATGGCGGTGCCAACGAAGCATGCTTGAAGATGCTCGAAGAAATCGGCACACCCGATCGTATTCCTGAATTCATCAAACGCGCCAAAGATCCAAACGACAGCTTCCGTCTGATGGGCTTTGGTCACCGTGTTTATAAAAACTACGATCCACGTGCGACCGTGATGCGGGAAACCGCTCATGACGTGCTCGACGAACTGGGCGCAAAAGATAGCCCATTGTTCAAAGTCGCGATGGAACTCGAGCGTATTGCCCTTGAAGATGAATACTTCATCTCGAAGAAGCTTTACCCGAACGTCGACTTCTATTCGGGCATCATCCTGCGCGCCATGGGTTTCCCGACCAGCATGTTCACGGCCATTTTCGCCCTCGCCCGCACCGTCGGCTGGGTCGCACAATGGAGCGAAATGATCGAGGATCCGTCACAACGGATCGGTCGCCCGCGCCAAATCTACACCGGTTCGACCCAGCGCGATTATCAGTCGACCGAAAAGCGCGGCTAAGCATCACAGCCGATACCATCAAAAAACCCCGGTATGTTTACCGGGGTTTTTCTTTGTGATGATGACATTTATTTAAGGCCCGCGGTGGTCAAGGTTTGGTAAAAACGCCGCCAACAAACCAAGCACCGGCAAAAATGCTGTGACCCGATAAACCGTTTCAATACTGGTTTTATCAGCCATAACGCCCAAAACCGCAGCACCGATCCCGGCCATGCCGAACGCAAACCCAAAGAACAATCCGGCGACCGTACCGACCCGGCCCGGTAATAATTCCTGCCCATAAACAACGATCGCCGGAAACGCCGACGCCAAGATCAAGCCAATGGGAACGGTCAGAGCCAGCGTTGCGTAAAGACCGAGATAGGGCAACGCTAATGTCATCGGCAACACGCCAAGGATCGACACCCAGATCACCCGCTTGCGGCCGATGCGGTCACCAATGGGCCCCCCGGCTAAAGTCCCCGCCGCCACAGCACCCAGAAAAATAAACAAGCTGATCTGCGCCATCTGTATCGACACACCGAAACGGTGCATCAAGTAGAAGGTGTAAAAACTCGACAAGCTGACCAAGTACACTTGTTTCGAAAACACCAGCACCAACAGAATAGCAACGGTGCGACGGACCTTTGCTTTCGGCAAATCATGAAACGACACCGCTTTTAATTTCGCTGTGCGCGCCACCGCATTGGCTTGATACCAACGACCGATGTTGAACAACAACACCATGCCCAGCAATGCCGCTACCGAAAACCAAGCCACGCCCGGCTGGCCCAATGGCAAAATGATAAAGGCCGCAATCAATGGGCCGATGGCCGAGCCGAAATTGCCGCCGACTTGAAACAACGACTGCGCGAAGCCATGACGTCCCCCGGACGCCAGCCGCGCCACCCGCGAGGCTTCCGGATGAAACACCGATGAGCCCATCCCGACCAGTGACGCCGCGATCAGCAAAACGGAGAAACTATGCGCCGTTGCCAGCAGCAACAAACCGATCAGCGTGAAGCCCATGCCGAGCGACAATGAGAAATAGCGCGGGCGTTTGTCGGTATAAAACCCGATCAACGGCTGTAGCAACGATGCCGTAACTTGGAACACCAAGGTAATCAACCCGATCTGGCTGAAGCTGAGCGAGTAACTGGCCTGCAAGATCGGATAGATCGCCGGTAACAGCGATTGCATCATATCGTTGAGAAGATGACAGAAGCTGAGCGCCACCAACACCGACAGCGCAGTATTTTGCGCGGCCTGATTGGTGGTCGTGGATTGCGGCGCGGCCACAGCGGATAAATCCGGTGCGACCGTCGGCATTCCCGTTTCCGACGTTGAAACCTTATCATGCATCCAACGAACTCCTTACGCATATGTCCCCATAGACCGAGGCCATAATCAGCACCAAACGGGTTGATAGTCACCCTTTCGTAATGTGCCGGTAATCTGCACCATATACGCTCGCATGAGATGCTGCAATTTTGTCGCACCTTCCATGCATTACAGGTGGATTGCCGGGTCACACCCAGCAATGACAGGACGTTATGACGCCGCCTTGACACGATTAGGCGCTTCTTCCGCCCCTAGAATTGTGTATAAAAACCTCATGACCACAGTCGCCCTCATCGTCGCAGCCGGACGCGGCACCCGGTTCGGTACAGAAACTCCAAAACAATACAATATGTTATTGGGGAAGCCGGTGCTTGCCTGGACGATTGAGTCCTTTCTAAACCATCGCGGGATCGACCAGGTGCGGGTCGTTATTCATCCCGATGACCGGGCACTTTATGATCACGCCGTCGGTGACCGTAAAATCGAAAGCCCAAAAATCATGGGCCCAATCTCGGGCGGAGACACGCGCCAAGCCTCGGTCAAAGCCGGGTTGGATGCGTTGGTCGGCGATCCCTGCACCCGGGTCCTCATCCACGATGCTGCCCGCCCGATTGTGCCGGGCGACATGATCGATCGGATTTTATCCGGTCTGGATCATGCCCCGGGCGTCCTACCGGCGCTGGCCGTGGTCGACAGCCTTAGGAAAGTGGCTGACGGGGTTGTCAGCGGCACCCTGGACCGCGACGGCGTCGTCCGTGCCCAAACCCCCCAAGGGTTTCGGTTCGACGCGATCCATGCCGCCCACTCTGCCGTTGGCGACGATCACAGCTTCACCGATGATGTCGCCATACTGGATGCCAACGGCGGACGTATCATCGTCGTTGCCGGCGATGACCGCAGTTTGAAAATCACAGAAAATGCCGATATGAGCCGCATCGAACAAATCATCCTCCAAAACCTCACGGACATTCGGGTCGGCAGCGGCTTTGATGTGCATACCTTTGGCACCGGGGATCATGTGACGCTGTGCGGTCTTAAAATTCCCCATAGCCATGGTTTGGTCGGTCATTCCGACGCCGATGTCGGGCTCCATGCCATCACCGACGCCATCCTCGGCGGATTATCTGAAGGCGATATCGGCCAAGCGTTCCCGCCCAGCGACCCGCAATGGCGGGGTGTTGATAGCGCCGTATTTTTAAATTTTGCCAAGGATCGTGTTACGGCTCGCCACGGCATCATCGCCCATGTTGATGTGACGATCATTTGCGAACGCCCGAAAGTATCGCCCCACCGCGACGCCATGCGGACACGGATCAGCGACATTCTTAGGATAGATCTGTCCCGTGTCAGTGTTAAAGCGACAACCACGGAAAAGCTCGGCTTCACCGGTCGTGGCGAAGGCATCGCGGCGCAAGCGACTGTGACGCTGCGGTTGCCGTAATCAATCGCTCATTAAATTGTTGCTGCCCTTGGGCAAGCGGACGGTCAGACCATCCAGCGCTTTGGTCAAAACGATCTGGCAGCCCAAGCGCGATGTCGGGGCCAAGCCATAGGCAAGATCCAACAGATCTTCTTCCTCGATCGACGGCGCAGGCAGGCGATCATAATCTTCGGCAGCAACGATCACATGACAGGTCGAACACACCATCGACCCTTCGCACGCACCTTCGATTGGAATGTTATGTTTGTGCGCCACATCCAACACACTGTCGCCGACGGTCGCCGCAACCTCGCGCCGGTCTGTACCGTTCGCACTGACAAAGGTAATTTTCACGACACCGTCTCGCGCAATTTTAAAACCGCCGAAATTATTTTCTGCGCGGCGTAATCGATATCGTCTTCCGTGGTAAAACGACCAACGCCGATCCGTAACGACGATTTGATCAGACCGCGCGGCACCGCGATGGCCTGTAGCACATAAGACGGTTCGTTGCTGCCCGACGCACAAGCGGCGCCGGATGAAATGGCCAGATCACGCAAATCCGCAATCAACAAATCCCCATCAACACCCGCAAAACTTATATTCAGGTTACCGTAATAGCGCTGATCGGCACTGCCGTTCAGTGTAACCCCTGACAAGCTATTTTGTAATTGCTGCAACAAGCGACGCCCGAGCGCTTCGATGCGTGGTGTTTCTTCCGCCATGGATGCTTGCGTAATTTTTACCGCCGCACCAAATCCAGCCACAAGCGCCGGTGCCAAAGTCCCGGAGCGCAAACCACGTTCTTGCCCGCCGCCGTGCATCATCGGCAACAGCGCCGCTTTCGGTGACTTCCGCACATAAAGCGCACCGACCCCTTTGGGGCCATATAATTTATGGGCCGAGATGCTCATCAAATCACAGCCGATGTCGTCAACCATCATCGGAATTTTGCCAGCGGCTTGCGCCGCATCGACATGAAACTTGACGCCGCGTTCGCGCAAAATTTGGCCGATGGCATAAAGCGGCTGCGTCACCCCGATTTCATTATTGACGGCCATCACCGAGACCAGCGACGTATCATCGCGAATGGCATCGCGCAACTGATCCAAATCCAACACGCCGTCGGAGCCGACCGGCAGAAATGTCGTCACGAAACCGAATTGCTCCAACGCCAAAACCGACTGCATGACGCATTTGTGTTCGGTCGCAACGGTGATGACATGACGCTTGTCGCGGGCATAGGCAAACGCCGTTCCTTGAATGGCAAGGTTGTTGGCTTCGGTCGCCCCCGATGTAAAAACAATTTCATCCGGCGCCGCACCGATGAGCGCCGCCACCTGTGCGCGCGCAACATCCACGCCGGCGTCCGCTTCCCAGCCAAAGCGATGACTGGCCGAATGAGGATTGCCGAATTTTTCGGTGAGATACGGCATCATCACCTCGAGCACGCGCGGATCAAGCGGTGTCGTCGCTTGGTAATCGAGATAAAGGGGCGTCTTCACCGTCATGATACCGCCCGCGTCCCTATCTTTTGATCCCGTGTTTTTTGATAAAGCGCGAACCACGCCGCAACAAATTGCGCCACATCATCCGCCGTTGTCTGCCGCCCCAACGATACACGGATCGCACACCCGGCCAGATCATCGCCGATGCCCATCGCCGTCAACACATGAGACTGCGCGACTTTCCCCGATGAACAGGCCGATCCCGCGCTGATCGCAACACCGGCAAGATCCAGGGCCATCACCTGGGTATGCGACGCCACCCCCGGCATGACGATCGCACTGGTGTTGGGCAGACGATCAGCATCACGCGCGACGATCACAGCATCGGGCGCAACTTCTGTAATCTTCGCTTCAAGCTGATCGCGCAACACGGCGATGGCCGTAAAGTCCGTGGGCGTCGCAAGGTCAACGGCAACACCGAACCCGGCAATG
The DNA here is from genome assembly GCA_037189785.1 of Alphaproteobacteria bacterium. Taxonomy (GTDB): domain Bacteria; phylum Pseudomonadota; class Alphaproteobacteria; order Sphingomonadales; family Govanellaceae; genus Govanella. Next base: position 6,935 of record JBBCIP010000182.1, on the reverse strand, counting down.
CCTGGTAAATTTTCGGTCCCGGCCCGGCGGCGCATTTCTTGGCCGCCGCCACTGACCAGGGACGCGATGGTTTTGCCTTCGCGCACAATCAACGCCCCTACTCCTGGCGGCCCGCCGAGCTTATGCGCCGACACGCTCATGCTATCGATATCAAGCGCTCGGAAGTCGACCGGGATCTTGCCCAACGCCTGGACCGCATCCACATGCAGCAAGGCGCCGTGATCTTTGGCGATTGTAACGATGTCAGAAATGGGATGCACGACACCGGTTTCGTTATTGGCCAGCATGACAGCGATCAAAGTCGGCTCATCACTTTGGGCCAACAAGGCCGCCAGGTCATCCAACACAATGCGGCCATCGGGCCCGACCGGAATTTCCGCTTTCGGGCCATCCCAGGCTGCCGCCACGGCACGGACCGAATCATGTTCGGTCGCGCCCCATAGCAAACGGCGCCGCCCCAGACCCTTTAAGGCCAAATTATTGGCTTCGGTGCCGCCGCTTGTGAAAATAATTTCCTGGGGTTTCGCGTTCACGGCCCGGGCCAGCGCTTGCCGGGCCGCATCGACGCGGTGTTTGGCCCGCCGCCCATCGGCATGGACCGAGGACGGGTTGCCATGATGGGTCAAAGCGTCAGCGACCGCGGCGATCACTTCGGGCCGCGGTTGGGTCGTTGCATTATGATCGAGATAAACGCGCTTCAAACCGGAACTCTCCTATACCAGCCCTTTATTAACGCATCAGGCCGGTTTTAGGAATATCGGCGCGGTCATAGATTGACGGCGTAATCGTGATCGTCTTCGTCCTGCTGAACATGGGGTATGGATTTGCCGTCGCGGGCCGCGATTTCACGTTCCAGATGCTCGATCCGGGCACGCAGAGTGCAAATCATCTCGACCATGCCCTCCAAACTGCGGGCGACCGGATCCGGCAAATCATCCGTCGGCATACCGTAAGCGCAGAAATCCTTGGCCGAGGCGACCACCGGGGTCGGCTCGCGGCGGCGTTGGGCTTCCCGGGCCGGGATACCGATGACGGTTGTGCCTGGCTGGACATCCTTCAGCACCACAGCGTTGGAGCCGACCCGGGCATTCCGCCCGATCTGGAGCGGCCCCAGGATTTTGGCCCCAGCGCCGACGATCACGCCGTCTTCCAGCGTCGGATGGCGCTTACCCTTCTCAAGGCTCGTGCCGCCCAAGGTAACCCCTTGATACAATGTAACATTCGCGCCAATTTCGGCGGTTTCCCCGATCACCACCCCGGACCCGTGGTCGATGAACATACCCGGACCGATGCTGGCGCCCGGATGGATTTCGATGCCGGTCAAAAAGCGGGCAAACTGGTTCAAAAACCGCGCCAAAAAGCGCCAATTGCGGCGCCATAAGGCATGGGAGATACGGTGGAAAAACAGCACATGGACGCCCGGATAGGTGACGATGACCTCCAGGCGCGAGCGCGCTGCGGGGTCCCGTTCCAGGGCCGCATTGATGTCGGCTTTCAGCTCTTTCCACATGACGGGTAAAACTCCGTTACTGTTTCGCCAACAGTATACTCTATTTTCAACAGCTTCGAAAATGCGGTCCGCATAGTCGCGATTGTTGCGCCGCTTGATCGAAAACCTATATAAGGGTCGCCTGAGTCCATCTGACAGCCCACATGTGGCCACGGCTTATCTCAGGCCAGGGCATATATATGGGAGGACTGCAATGGGGGTCAAGCCGGGGGACACGGTTTAACCCTTTGACACCACGGTTCCTTCCATCGAAGGCAATTCTTGTTAAGAAGGTCGTACACACGATGCCAGAAGTCATCTTCAATGGCCCAGAAGGCCGTCTTGAAGGCCGCTATCACCCAGCGGAACGCGAAAACGCACCGATTGCGTTGGTTTTGCACCCCCACCCGCAATACGGCGGGACCATGAACAACAAGCTGGTTTATTACCTTTATCACTCGTTTGTCCGGCGCGGGTTTTCGGTGCTCCGCTTCAACTTCCGGGGTGTCGGGCGCAGCCAAGGCGTGTTCGACAATGGGGTTGGTGAGCTCAGCGATGCCGCATCGGCCCTTGATTGGCTGCAAACCTTCAATCGCGACGCCCCGAGCTGCTGGATTGCCGGTTTCTCGTTCGGCGCCTGGATTTCCATGCAATTGCTGATGCGCCGCCCGGAGATCGAAGGCTTCATATCGGTCTCCCCACCAGCCAATATGTTCGACTTCAGCTTCCTAGCGCCCTGCCCGTCGTCCGGGTTGATCCTGCAAGGAACGGCCGACACCGTGGTCACGGAATCCTCGGTCCAAAAGCTTGCCGACAAGCTGCGGTCGCAGAAATCTATCGAAATCGACTATCGCAAGATCGATGGCGCCAGCCATTTCTATGAAAACCACATGGACGTTATGGTTCAGCATGTGGACGATTATCTGACCAAACGCTTGGGCCCGGTCCCGGCGAAAAAGGGCTAACGCGCCCTGCCCTAGAACCCCTATGGACCACCGGGTCAAGCCCGGTGGTGACGATAGAGACGCCTGTTGTCATGGCCGGACCAGACCCGGTCATCCAAATTCTCAAACAACAGCCGCGCCGTGCTTGGCGCGCACGATCCGGCCCCCGGTCAACGGCTCCGGCACGCCGGTTGTGGTCGGGAGGCTGAGCGGCAAGCCGCGCAGGCTGCGTACCGCCAGAAAAGCAAATGCCTCGGCTTCGAGCGAGTCGCCGCGCCAGCCCAAGGCTTCGACCGGCAGAACGGTAACGCCCAGGCGCTCTTTCAGCATGGTCATCAGGGTCGGGTTATGACGCCCGCCACCACAGACATACCAAGCTTTGGGTTCGTCCAGCATATGACGGCGGGCTTCGGCCACACTCGCCGCCGTGAACGCGGTCAACGTCGCGGCCCCATCTTCGAGCCCCAAATCGGTCGGGCGGCTATTGCGAAAATCATCGCGGTCCAGGGACTTAGGTGGCTTTACCCGAAAAAAATCATTGGCCATCCAAAATTCGACCAAGGGTTCGTGAACGCGGCCTTTGGCGGCAATGCGTCCGCCGTCGTCGAAATGACCGGCACCGTGCTCGCGCACCCAATCATCGACCAACGCATTCCCCGGCCCGGTATCGAAGGCCAACAGCTCCTCAGGGCCGTTGACCCAGGTGACATTGCCGACACCGCCAAGATTAAGCACCGCCACCGGCCAGGCCGCCGGTTGGTGTATGGCCGCCGCCTCGCTCCGTAATAACGCCGCGTGATAAAGCGGAGCGAACGGCGCGCCCTGCCCGCCCGCCAGCACATCGGCACGACGAAAATCGGCGACCACATCAATTTCTGTCACAGATGCCAGGGTCTCCGCGTCTCCTACTTGCCAGGTTAACTGACGCTCAGGCCAATGACGGAGAGTTTGACCATGAAACCCCAGAATATCGATCCCAGACCGCGCAATCCCATGCTTGCCCAGAAAAGCATCGACAGCGGCCCGATGCCGATCGGCGACAAGCGCGCTGATCTCGGCCAAATCGCCCGGAATAGCGGGCGTTGCCGGCAAATCAGCCGCCTCCGCCATGGCGGCGCGGATGGCGGTGCGGGTCCGGTCGTCATAGGCAAAGGTTTCGGCTGGTCCGAACGCCGTGATCCGCTCCCCATCCGTCTCGATCAAAGCGATATCGACCCCATCGGCCGAGGTACCGCTCATCATTCCCAAAGCTTTCAGTATGTTTGCTTTCATGGTGCTATCCGGTCTCTCTGCTTGAGCTTAAGGGCCTAGCTATGCTACATCACCGCCCCATGACACAGCATAAATCAGAATTTTTAAATGTTTTAATTGAGCGTGGGTTCCTGCACCAGTGCACGGACATCGAAGCGCTTGACGCGAAGCTCTCGTCCGGCGTCGTTCCGGCCTATAACGGCTTCGACCCGACCGGGGCCAGTTTGCATGTCGGTCACTTGCTGCCGATCATGCTGCTGCGCTGGTATCAACGCTTAGGGCACAAGCCGATCGTGTTGATCGGCGGTGGCACGGCCAAGATCGGCGATCCGTCCGGCAAGGACGAAACGCGTCAGCTGCTGACCGACGAGGTCATTGCCGGTAATGTCGCCAGCATCCGTCAAGTCTTTGAAACCTTCCTGACTTTTGGCAACGGCGCCACCGACGCCGTGATGGCGGATAATGCCGAATGGTTGGAAGAACTGAAATACATTCCGTTGTTGCGTGATGTCGGCCGCCATTTCTCGATCAGCCGGATGCTGAGCATGGACAGTGTGCGGCTGCGGCTCGAACGCGAACAGCCGCTGACGTTCCTCGAATTCAACTATATGATCTTGCAGTCCTACGACTTCGTGGAACTGAACAAGCGTTATGGTTGCCTGTTGCAGCTTGGTGGATCAGACCAATGGGGCAATATCGTCAGCGGTGTCGATCTTGGTCGTCGCATGGCCGATTTGTCGCTTTACGGTTTGACCGTGCCGCTGATCACCACATCAAGCGGCGCCAAAATGGGCAAGACCGCCCAGGGCGCGGTGTGGCTCAAGGAAGATATGCTGTCGAGCTATGATTACTGGCAGTTCTGGCGCAACACGGCCGACGCCGATGTCGGGCGCTTCTTGCGGCTGTTTACCGAACTGCCGATGGACGAGATCCGTCGTCTCGATGCCCTGCAAGGGTCCGAGATCAACGACGCGAAGAAAGTTCTGGCCAATGAAGCGACCGCGCTCCTCCATGGCCGGGCCGCAGCAAGTGCCGCCGATGAAACCGCACGCCTGACCTTTGAACAAGGCGCGATCGGCGAAGACTTGCCGACAGTGACCATTCCATCCGCTGACTTGGCTGCGGGTATTGCCGTGATCGATCTGTGGGTGCGGGCCGGACTATCGACCTCCAAAGGTGAGGCTCGACGGTTGGTGCAGCAAGGCGGTGCCAAGATCAACGATCAAAAAATCGACGATCCTTTGGCATCCGTGACATCATCCGATCTCAGCGCCGATGGCGTGATCAAATTGACGGCCGGGAAAAAACGGCACCTGTTGATCCGCCCCGAATAAAGTCACGAATAAACATCGACGCGTCGGTCAAACAGTGCAGTTTTGACCGACCGCTGCCGCTTCCGCCAATTGCAGCGTATGCGTGAGTAACTCCGGGCCCCCGAAATCGCCATGACCGGGCACCACGATGCGGGCTTTTTTGTAGCGCTGTTGCAAGTTCCGGATCGACTGTGGCCAACGGCAAAGATCGGCACTGCCGAGCCCCCCTAAATTGTCAAACCGTAACGCCCGCACCATGCAAGCGCCGTAAAGCACTTGGCAATCTTCAATATAAAGCACGGTGTTATCGGGGGCATGGGCCGGCCCCGGATAAAACAATTCGATCTTCCGTCCTCCGACGGTGATGTGTTTGATATCCGAATACCAGACCTGATCCATCACCCCGGCGTTACGCGCCGCCGCCAAGCGCGCGGTCATGTCATGGGCCAAGGATGGTATGGTATGCGCTTTAATCGATGCGAACCCGGCAATACGATCACCATGGGAATGGGTCAATGCCAACAGCTTACGATCATAGCCGATGATCTTTTTTAAAAGCTCCTCGGTCTCGGGGATCGAGACTGGTGTGTCGACGATCAGCGCTTCATCCTTGCCCAGTATGATCAAGCCGTTGGATGGACCGAAATGATCGCCATAGGGAATCCAACTGATGTGCATATAGACACCATCGGCCACCCGTCTCAATTCAACCGGCGGTTTTCCTTTTGGTGTATTCGACCACGCCGCTGTTGGCCAAACAGGGAGCAGCGGCGCAACACCAAAAGCCACCGCACTCATCATAAATTGGCGACGACTGATCATTACTCCCCCTGTTTTTGATCTGTCTTTGCGGTGGTATCCAGTTTCGGTGGAGCTTCGAAAATCCAGCGCAAGAACCCCGGCGCCAAAACGGACAACGTGTTCACATTGACATCCGGATTATCCAGATTGCCTTTCACATTATACGTGAACGCGAATAGTCCTTGCCCTTCGCCACCCGTGAGCAAATTGCCCAGGACCGGAATTTTTCCGATCACGGTATTGGCCGTATAAGCAGGAACGACAGTGCCGCTCATCGCCAATTGTTGATTGCCCATGCTATACGCACCATCCATGGTGATACCGATGGCCGCGCCCCAAGCACGCGCGTCTTTGAATGTGATGATCCCATCCTTCATCGTGAACGGAGCCGTCAGACGTTCAAAGCCGACACCGTCACCGCTCAGCAAATCGCGAATGCCGGTCAACGATCCGACCGTCAGAATTTTGGTCAGGACCGTCGCTTTGACCAAGCGGAAATCGCGCAGATCCAAATCACCCGCCACCACTTGCCCTGCCCCGGGTTCGGTCATGGTGCCTTTGAACGTCATCTGTCCGCCGACGGCTTTATCATAAAGACCCAACGCTTGTACGGACCGCGCCGCATTGTTCGAGGTCAGCGTAAAAGACCGCCGTGGGCTGCCATCCGTCGGCATTTTTTGCGGGGCCACCAATTCAAAACGAATGTTACCGCCACCATCGAAATCGGCACGGACTTCACTACCACCCCAGCGCCCATTGCTATAATTTGCCTTGGCTTCGACATTGCGCATTTTTACGCCGGACAAAGCCTGAACGTCACCGGCAAAGGCATCCAGATGGAAATCGGGCAATTTGCGCTTACTGTCACCGCTTTTAAAAAGTTCGTTGATGAAATGCGTGGCGTCCAATGTCGCTGCTGTGAGGGCAATATCATAGGCGCCCTGCTTTTCAGCTTGTTTTTGCGCCGGTTTTTGCGGCGTGACGGTCGCGGCAAATTGTGTTCGACCGATCCGCAGACTGTCCACCACCATGCGCTGTAATCCGGCGCCGGATTTTGTCGTCAACGACCCACTGGCTTTCAAAGCCGGGTCTTCATAAACCAATTCATTGACATTCATCCGCTCCGCATCCGGTTTG
>JBBCIP010000181.1:0-6165 GCA_037189785.1 Alphaproteobacteria bacterium | reverse complement strand
CGCTGCCGCATCGGCCATGGCGGAGCCAGAAATGCCCGCAAAAAACAACGACGTTATAACGTTGACATGCCCAAGACCGCCTTTCAGCTTCCCTACCAGCGACATCGCGAAATCTATCAGCGCCTTTGTAATCCCGCCCCTGTTCATTAATTCTCCAACAAGAATAAACAAGGGCATCGCCATTAAAGCAAAAACGTCAACCTTGCTAAAAATAAGCATCGGCTGTAATGCTAAATATTCCAGCTGGCCGTAAAATAAAAATGCTAGAACTGCTGCGGCTCCCGTCACATACGCAAGCGACACACCACACAGTAATAAAACGACTATAATAAGAAGTAATGCCAGAAGAACCATAGACACTACCCCGCCTAAATTGCGTTTACATCATAGAAAAGTATGAAGGTCAGGAATTTACAGATGTCCGGCATGGTTTCAGCTGTAAAGCGGATTTCATAAGCGCTAAGGCGTTCTACAATCGGCAGCATTGACAAAAATTCAGCCGGGCGACGGTGCTTAAAACGAATATCAAGCACCAGCGGTGGCTCCGGCTGATACAATCTAAACTGATGCCGCCGAGCAATTGCAGCTTTGACCTTTTCCTTTATCAAGGCCCGCCCCGCCTGCGGTGTTAATGTTATGGCAGAAAGTGTCGAGTATGACGTCTTCACGGCGGCCAGCTCGATATCTCCGAGCAATGCACCAACTTCCTGGCAAAAAGCCTCATCGCCGGATGCCATAATGATCGGGACATTGAAATGCCCGGCCGTAGCAGCCGCAAGTCCCGCCTCGGAAATCACTTGGCCATTTAATTTAATGTCTTGAATAACCAAACCGTGCAAAGTATGCGCCATGATACCATCGACAGCACTAGCACCGGCATGATAGCCGATCAAAAAAGCACCTTCATATAATCCGTCTTCGATTCCCTGCATCATGTCCAATGGCCGAGGCCAAGACCGAACAATACGCACATGATCCGGCAATTGATCAATTTTGATATTCTGGCCATTCCCATGAGAATCACTGACAACGACTTCGCTCGCGCCACTTTCAAAGGCCGCTTCGCAAGCTGCTACAACCTCTGCCGTCATCCAATCCCGTGCCCGCTCATATTCAAAACCACTTGGGCCGGATGTTTCCCGAGAAACGACACCAGCAACCCCTTCAATATCGGCGGAAACATAAAAACGCATGATGGATGCCCAGCATAATAAATGACCATTTGTTCACATAAAATAGAGCACAATTAAGCATTAAAGCCAATAATATAATATTATTATGTAATAAATTTAGATTTTATAATGACCATATCGTCATAAATATAGGAAAGAAGAACAGATCTAAACATCTCGACGTGTCCACGGATACGCAAAACTAGCCCTTAAATTGACATCACCCCATTGCTACAAGACCTTGCATGACAGCTATATTCTCTGACCTACGGCTCCTTGACGCAGCTAGTCGTGTTGATCAAAAGTGAAATGAACGGCTACGGCGCTTCATTACTTACTGTAAGCTCGGATAATATTTTGCACTAACTTGCAGGCAACTTAGTGCGCTGAGCACCTCGCTCTGGGGCGAGCCTCTTAGTATACACGGTGGGCTCACACCATCATATGACACACCCGCATAAAATCATCCGTTTCATTGACTAACATATTGTTTTGCAATATTTTATTTTACATTTGCCGTATCCGCTTAAATTAGCTATGACATCATATTAGTCTTCTGGTTAAGCCGATATTCTAGGGCGCTGAAAGGTATATGGAATGAAAAGCTCAAGCTTTGTGATCAACTATCACGATCACCTCCAAATGCTGGTTAGCAAATCTTCCAAATCCACGCCCGAAAGAACCAAAGAACAGTTGAAAGCTGCCGTAACCAGAATGCTGGATAACGTTGGCTACCATAATATACGCATAGCGGCGTTATGTGATGAAGCTAAAGTCGCGAAAGGCACCTTTTATATCTATTTCGAAGACAAAGAACATATAACGGCAGAAGTTCTGAAAGAGTACTGCGATATACAGCTTCAACTGGTGCCCGACCTGTATCGTGTGGATAACGCATACGACTCCCTGCACAGGATTAATCTATGGTTTGCCAAGTCCTTTGTCGAAAACATCGGCATGCATCGCAGCTTGATGCAACTGAGTGAGGAGTTACCACGAATCCGTGATATATGGGGGCCCTTTATCACATCTATAGTAGATACCTATATTCGCGATATCCTACGCAGATCTGGCGTAGAGATTAAATATGAACTTGCCTTGCTTTCAATATTTTCATTAGGCGGTATGCTGGATCAAGCCCTGTACGCCATTCATGCCGTACACCGTGCACCAGAATTTGAACGTGTTGCAGCATCAGTCGAACAATTAGTGGAAACCGTATCGGTCCTTCAGTACCGTTCCATTTACCTAAAGAATCCTGAAGAAAATAAATTAAAATTCGCCAACGAAATACTAAAGTTAAAGGGCTAAAATTGGCGACGAACTGAATCTATCTCTCGGGCAATCGCTTGCTTAACCTGACTTATCGAAATACTCATTGTGCGCATACGTAACACATACACGAACAGCCCTATAGACGAATAAGCCACAGTTAGCATAACGATCTGCTTACTGCCGATTAATCCCATACCCATAAATAACAATGATGTAGCAATAAGGCCAATAGCGGATAAGTACGGACCATAACGTTGCAGGATTGAGACATGCTCGCCGTTCGCTACCTGTCTGCACTTATATCCTAGCAAAGCCGCGCCTATTAGAACTTGTGCCCCCATCAATGCGACAACAATCCCTGTCGCAATATCCATGACGGTTGTTTCCATTACAGCCCATACTATCCCCAAAACAACCATAAACAGCACGCCAAATATAGGTGTGTGATGTCTTTTCGATTGTCTGCCAAAAAATTTGGGAATTAAATAAGTATTCGATAATGGAATCATGTAACGGGAATAGCCAAGGACCATACCATTGATCGATGTCGCAGCAGCGATTAACGCGCACCATAATATGATAACCAATATAGAAGGCGGGAATAGTATGGAGGCTGCCAAGGCAATGGGTGCATCAACACCTGATAATTGCGTCCATGGAATTCCGCCGATCAATGCCAAGGAAACGCTGACATAAAAAACCAAAACAATCACAAAGCTATAGAATAAAGCACGTGGTATGTTTGTTCTGGCATTTTTGATCTCGCCGCCCAGCTCAATAATCATCATAAAGCCTGCGAACGAGAAAAAAGCCGGAACTGCCGACGTCCAAACCGGTCCCCATCCATTGGGAAGGAACGGTGTCAGATTTTCTGGATCAATATTTATAATCCCCACGCTGGAGAAAATTGTTAGCGTCCCCAGAAAGAACACAACCATCAAGCTTTGCATCCACACGGCCGTAGTAGCACCAAGCAAATTGATCATGCCAAAAATCAAGATCACCGTAATAGCAACATATTGGCGATCGAAGCCAGGCAATAAATGAGCCATATAGTCAGCAAAACCATAACCCAATAACGCCACAGCCAGCGAAGCCGCACCCAACATCAACCAAACGAGCATAAAGCCCCAAAATGGAGATAAAAAAGCCGCGACAGAAAGGAAGCCTGCACCACTTTTGGGTACGATCATGCCGATTTGCGCAGCAACCAGACATGAGAACAGAGCCGCCACTGCCGCAATCAGATATGAAACAATTACCCCAGGCCCTGCTGTCGCCGCGATTTGTCCAGGCAGAATAAAAATAGAAACGCCAATGACAAAACCGACAATGGTGAATACGGCACCGGAAAGGCCTATCGTCTGCTGTTCTTTACCCATTTACAGATCTTTCCTGCGCCCATACCACCCGACTACGGCAGATTTATGCCAATAAAGTTATAAAACCATAAAAACAATGATGCTGCCATGGCGGCAAGTGAAATCAACGATAAGTGCACGCGTTTTATTCCTGCTCGAATAGTGTGACCGTCATACATATATCGCCAAGACTGAACCGTTCCAACGACCACGACAATTGTCAGAAGCAAGAACAAATTGGCAAACACTATCGCTGCAATGAAGTGACTTGTTTTTCCCAAAATGAAATGTTCCAAAAATGAACTATGGTCGCCATAGCCAAAAAATAAAGATGCAGGGATCATTAGAAACACAATGGGCAGGCTAAAAATAATCCATTTCATGGTATGGCTCTTTTTGCCTTCTGGTCTTTTCCAAAATATCGCGAATAACGCCGTTAAAAGTATTGGTAAGGCAACCATGAGAGTGTTGGCATAGGTTTTCGGATTGTCCCAGAACGCTACTTTAACAAACGGATTGATAGACAGACGCGGCGTTATATAATAACGACTATCTTGTTCATCCCATTTAAAAGCCCAAAGGGCAGAGTTGGTGAATGTACCATCAATCCCGCTTTCCAGATCACCATTCCAAAATACGCCCGAAGAGATCTGCTGATAAGGCCCCTGTTCATTAATCATGATCTTATCATCGCCGGCCTTACGAACACTGACCATAGCCAAGGGACCATTCAGAAAATCCAGAAAGGCTTCAACAGTATCATAGGCCCGATATTCCTGCCGGTAATCCCCGACCAAATCATCTATATTTAACCGGCCCGGTGCGTAGGTCGGCGTATCTTCACCATAAAAATTCTTCAAGAAGCTGACGAGCGCACCAATATTGGTCAAAGGCGTCATAACGGGCGTGTTGGATTGCGGCGTAAGATAGTCTGCCCCAACCAAACTGTCAGACAAAGGCACATCCGGGCGCTCTGCCATTATAGAAATAAAAACTCCAGCGTTATCTTCTGGAAACATCCACATGATGGAATGAAAGCCCGGCCAATCACCACCATGTCCAAATCCAGTTCGGCCTGCCCATTGCATCGTCATGAAAATCATGCCGAAGCCCTGCACCGCAGGGTGATTATCTGCTATTCTGTTATGCATCAAATCAAAAGTCGCAGGTTTAATAGTCAAAGCAGATACACCATCTCGTCCGCCATTCAGATGTGCAATCATATATTGCGCCATATCAATGGCCGTCGAATTAATAGCACCCGCGGGAGCGAAGAACGGATTTACGCGCCAATATGGGATGGCCTGCGTGGAACCATCCGGCAAGAAAGCATAGGACTGGGCCAACTGAGGCATGGGCTTTGACGTCACATTTAACACAGACCGCGACATGCCCAGAGGAGAGAAGATATACTGGTCAAAATATTCATCGATTCTGGTGCCGGTGATGTCCTCGATAATAACGCCCAACATGGTAGTCGCATAGTTTGAGTATACGGCACGATCAGTGACAGGGCGCACGATATTGGGACGGTGCGATTGCACGATTTTGGCCGATAATGGTAACGACAATTCTTGATCGCTACCGATGTTGAACGTACGATTGGCAAACCCACCCCTGTGCGTCACTAAATCACGCAAAGTGATGTCTCGACCATTGACGGACGGTAGTTTATCCCGCTTCAGATATAAATTAGCCGGATCATCCAATGATCGAATTAGCCCGCGATCCATCAGCTGCGCAATAGCTGTGGCGGTAAACGTTTTGGTGGTAGAACCAATACGAAATTGTGTTGTTTCAGGGTCGATAGCTGTCTTTTGATTATAATCGGCGTATCCATAGCCCTTGCTGAACACAATTTTCCCATCCTGAACGACGCTGACCACGGCACCAGAAAAGCGGTGCTCCTCCAGCGCTTGGATGAAATGTGCATCCGACCATGCGCGAACTGTGGCATCCGTGTACTCTACGCTGGCATAAGCATGACCGAATAACATCGCGATGATGCCGAACAATAGACTTCTACACATAACGTGCCTTGTCTGTTCAAGGACTGACAATGTTGACACCATCATTTTTAATTGCGGCCTCTAGCTTAAAAAGATGCAGAACAACCCTGATCACATTACCAATTTCGGCCATTATCTGCTGCTTGTTTGTGTCTTTGACACCAGCCAAGGACGTCATCAAGCTAAACCGTGTACCACTTTCCGGATCGTATCCGGAATAGCTGATATAGCCATGAATAGAGCCCCCATGTCCTAAAGTCGTAATGCCAGAATAGCGGCGCTGCATCACACCGTAACCATAGCCTATCATCTCCCCACCTGACGGCACAGCCACTATCTCCGATGTGA
>JBBCIP010000180.1:0-2656 GCA_037189785.1 Alphaproteobacteria bacterium | reverse complement strand
TTACGATTTTTTACAGCCGCGTCTCTTGATGGGGAAATTCTTATTTAATTTCATAATTTTACATAATGGCATATGAATTGCTTAATTCCCTGTGATAATACTCATAGGGAACGATAAAATGCTTAAAGTAAAACATATTTTCAGTGCTGCTGTTTTGGCGGTACTGTTTATTCTCCCCGCGCGCTTAGCTACCGCTGCCCCCATTTTTGTGGGAAGCTGGCAAGTCGATCAAGGGCCAGGTTGGAATTCAAATCCACTTGCGTATACGGCACAGGAAGCAGCCGCATTGCTGTTCGGTGGGTCTCCCTCAGACTATGCAATTTCAACTGCTGGCAGCGATGCGTCTTTGATCAACAACCTTGGTTGGTACAGCGTTCTCGGGATCTCTAATGGTCATGAATTTGCAGAAGATTATACGGTTAAACTGGCCGGTGGTCTTTACTATGATGGCGCCGAGTATGACGATACCATCGAAGGTAATCCAGCGTCAGCCTATATAAATGATAATGCGATCGGCGCAGAATACACCAATTATGCCTTCCGCATCACAGATATCGTCGACCCGATCGATACGCCGGCACCAGGGGCCTTGGGCCTTCTGGGTTTAAGCTTGGTTGGTCTGGGGTTGTATCGGCGGCGGAATGCCTTTTAAGAGACCATAGCCCGGTTCATTATAGGCCGGTTCATTACGGGCGTTATCATAAAAAGGCGGGAAATTATTCCCGCCTTTTTTCTATCATTTTTCACGATGGTCGGCCCAAGCTTTTGGCCGCAATTTCATAAACATCCTGAGATAAGCCGCCTTGTATCAATCCTTCCAAGGCTTCTTTCATTAAGGCTTGTCGTCCAGACGTATGGTGTTGCCAACGACCTAACGGAGCCACCAGGCGCGCGGCTATTTGCGGATTGATATGATCCAGCGCCGCTACTTGATTGCGCAGCAAAGAATAGCCCGCCCCATCCGCACGATGGAAAGCAACCGGATTTAATTGCGCGAACGCTCCAAGCAACGCGCGCACACGATTTGGGTTCTTTAGGGTGAAATCATCATGGCGCAAAAGTTCATCAACGCGGTCCACCGTCTCTGTCAAAGGCGCTGTCGCTTGAATACTGAACCACTTATCAATGACAAGATCTTCGCCGCGCCATTTTTTATAGAATGCGGCTAACGCTGCAGTCTTCTCAGGACGGTCCGAATGCACCAGCACGCGCAACGCGGCGGCTTCATCTGTCATGTTGTCGGCTTTGCGCAGTTGTTCTTCGGCCAAATAGACAACATCGAAATCCGGGGCCGCCATCAAATACCCGAGCGCCACATTTTTCAAACGCCGGGCCGCCACATCATCGGCATGATAACGATATCCACCTTTGCTTTGATAACGGTCATAGGTGGTTTGGAAATCATTGTGCAATTGCCGCCCCAATTCAGACCGGAAAAATTCCCGCGCCGCATGTACCGCTTCGATATCGATAACATTCATTTCCGCCGCCAAGTCGCTTTCACTCGGCAAGGTCATAGTTTCCGCAATCAACGCCGGATCTGTTTTGGTGTCGCGTAACGTGCGGCGATAGGCTTCGGTGTCGGCTGGATCCAATAGCAATGTCCCGCCACGCCGCCACGTCGCCGCATACTCCAACAGGATATTGGTGGCTAAACGTTGCGAAGCCTCCCAACGATTAAAAGAGTCACTGTCAGAGGCCATCAAGAACCGTAATTCATCCCGCGTGTAATCGGCGCGCAGTCGGACCGGCGCAGAAAATCCCCGCAAAATCGAAGGAATAGGCTCGCGATCAACGCCAGACAATACGAATGTCTGTTCATTGTCGCGCAGATTCAACACCACGGTGCCGCTATCATCCGGCTTTACCGTATCATTGTTGTTCACGGTAAACGGCACAGCTTGTCCGTCCTGTCCCAATAATCCGACAGCAATTGGAATATGAAGCGCCGATTTTTCAGCCTGGCCAGGTGTCGGCGGTGTCGATTGTTTGATCGTCAGACGATACTCCCGCGCCGCTTTGTCATAGGACCGCTCAATATCGATCACCGGCGTACCAGCTTGGCCATACCAACGGCGGAACTGTTTCAAATCGACACCGCTTGCATCTTCCATCGCGGCTGCGAAATCATCACAAGTAACCGCTTGTCCATCATGACGCTCGAAATAAAGATCCATGCCTTTGCGGAAGTTATCGGCCCCCAACAGGCAATGCATCATGCGAATGACTTCGGCACCTTTTTCGTAAACCGTGGCGGTATAAAAATTATTGATCTCGATGTAAGAGTCCGGTCGGACCGGATGGGCCATTGGGCCACCGTCTTCGGGGAACTGATGCGCCCGCAACATCCGAACATCATCAATCCGCTTGACCGCCCGCGATCCCATGTCAGCCGAAAACTCCTGATCGCGGAAAACGGTCAGACCTTCTTTCAAACTCAACTGGAACCAATCCCGACAGGTCACACGATTGCCGGTCCAGTTGTGGAAATATTCATGGGCAATAACGCCTTCGACGGCGGCGAAATCGGCATCGGTTGCCGTTTCCGCTTTGGCCAACACACATTTTGTGTTGAAGACATTGAGGCTTTTGTTTTCCATCGCCCCCATATTGAAATCCGACACGGCAACGATATTGAAAATGTCGAGATCGTATT
>JBBCIP010000179.1:0-5349 GCA_037189785.1 Alphaproteobacteria bacterium | reverse complement strand
GTTGTTGGGCTTGGGTGCGCTCCGGACTTATGAAAAGTCGGTGGGACGGGCGAAGTAGGCCGTCGTTCAAACGGATAAGCCATAAAATGGGCACAGTGTGACGGCATAATAATGTGTGAGACAAATCTTTCTCCCCCTTGGGCGGGAATGGGCTAATCTCTGGGCGATTCTTTGGGCGATTCTGTGGCTGGCTATTCCGAGGTGAGGCGATGAAGCGATTATTGCAGCTGATGTCTATTTTGATGATCACGGGGCTTGCGGCCTGTTCGTTGGATCATCAGCAGGTCACCCTGACGCCGCGGATCGAAAACGCCACCAGCCAGATTGGTCGCGGCCAGCCGGTGTATTTGGTGGTCAACGATGTGCGGTCGAGCCGGTTGCTGGGCTATCGCATCGACGAAACCAAGGACCGGGCCGAAATCACCGCCGCCAATGATGTGCGCCAAGTGATCTATGACAATGTGAAGCAGATTTTGGTCGACAACGGGTTCGAGGTGGTGCCGGATCAATCTACCGCCGCGCCGCGGTTCAGTGTCGATATTCGTGATCTTCAATACAAAGCATCAGGCAAATATGTGGCGCCGAGCGTGACCACATCAGCGGTTTTTAAAGGGACAGCACAAAGACCCGACCGCAGTTTCAGCAAAGATTATGAAATCAACCGTAAGGAACGCGAAGCCTTGCCGCTGACGAGCGAGCGTAACGCACGCATCATCAATGCCATTGTGTCGGATGTTCTGACGATGATGGCCGATGACAAAGACATGTTCAGTTTCTTGGCCGGTGCTACGGTCAATCGTGGTGATACGGGATATCCAGATTAATGACGGCGACGACTGTGAGGGGGATTGATCCTGCGGTTGCGGATCGAAAAATTGCTGTGTGGCTTTTGGTTGTCGCGGCTTTGGTGTTTGCCATGGTGCTGGTGGGAGGCGCCACCCGATTGACGGAATCCGGTTTGTCGATCGTGGATTGGCGCCCGGTGACCGGCACGCTTCCGCCGTTGTCCGACCAGGCGTGGGCTGCGGAATTTAGCAAGTATCAACAGTCGCCCCAATATCAAAAAGTCAATCGCGGGATGACGGTCGATGAATTCAAAACGATTTTTTGGTGGGAATACGGCCATCGCTTGATGGGGCGGATCATCGGTTTCGCGTTCTTGGTCCCCCTGCTGTTTTTCATGGTGCGCGGGTATGTGCGCCCTGAATTGCGCGGGCGGTTGTTTGGATTGTTTGTGCTTGGCGGCCTGCAGGGCGCGCTTGGCTGGTTTATGGTGGCAAGCGGTTTGGTCGATCGGCCAAGTGTCAGCCATTACCGGTTGGCCGCGCATT
Source organism: Alphaproteobacteria bacterium (assembly GCA_037189785.1). Taxonomy (GTDB): domain Bacteria; phylum Pseudomonadota; class Alphaproteobacteria; order Sphingomonadales; family Govanellaceae; genus Govanella. Next base: position 4,018 of record JBBCIP010000179.1, on the reverse strand, counting down.
TCTCCTTGGCGCTTATTATTTACGCGGCGTTGATCTGGGTCGCGCTCGGGCTTTTAAACCATGGGCGTTCGGTTGCGGATAAAGCCACGCGTGGGATGACCCATGCCTTGACCACGCTGGTCGGCATTCAGATTGTGTTGGGGGCGTTTGTCGCCGGGCTCGATGCCGGATATGGCTATAACACCTGGCCGTTGATGGACGGTCGTTTTGTGCCGACCGGGCTTGGTATTTTGGAGCCGTGGTGGATCAACTTTTTTGAAAACCACACCACGGTCCAATTCGAACACCGCATGGTGGCTTATGCCATCACCGGTGTGGCGGTGTTGCTGTGGTGGCGGTTGCGCCAGCATCCTGATCGCGCCATGCGTCATGCCGGTGCGGGGATTTTGGCTTTCGTGCTGCTGCAAATGCTGTTGGGGATTTTGACCCTGATCCATGTGGTGCCGGTATCGCTCGGTGTCGCGCATCAGGGCGGGGCGTTGTTGATCGTGACGATATTGACGATCTTCCTGCACCGCATCCGCACATCGTCCAAGGTATGAGGGGACTGTTATGAGCGATGAGGACCAAGCGGCGTTCTGCACAGTCTATGTCACCGCCGGGACCGCATCCGAAGCCCAGCACATTGCCCATGTGATCGTCAGCGAACGCTTGGCCGCCTGCGCCAATATTCTGCCGACGATCGGATCGATTTATCACTGGGACGGCAAGGTCGAAGCCGCCGAGGAAAGCGCGATCCTGTTCAAAACGCGCCGCGCGTTGTTCGACACCCTGGCGGATCGTGTGCGGGCGTTACACAGCTACGACAATCCGTGTGTTGTCGCTTGGCCGATCACGGCCGGATCGGCGGAGTATTTGGCGTGGATCGGGGCGGAGACGGAATAGGCGGCGAGGGGAATGACGATTTCAACCTTACCGTCATTCCCACTTTTATATAGATTATACGTCGCTGACGGGCCAGTTCAGGATTTTGCGAATTGAGCCGCCGAGGATGAGTTCCTTTTCTTTTTGACTCAGCATGTCGGTGTCCTTATAGAACGCTAGGGATTCGGCATAGGTATGTTTGCCAGGATAATCCTGCTGGGCATGGGCAACCCGCATGGAAAAGCCGATGCGGCCGCGGAAGCGGGGGATATCAGATGCCCACATCAGACGTTCGGCGCCGAAGGCGTCGACCAGTTGCCGGATGTAGGGCCAGACATCTTTATAAGGATAAGCTTCTTTGGATAGTGCGGGCGCACCGCAGAGTTTGAGCGAGACATTCGGATATTTAGCGAGTGCCAACACAGCGGGCAGATGTTTCCACATCGGATCGTCGGGCTGCTCAAGCGGCGGAGCTTTGATGCCTAGATGGTCGATGATGATGTTGAGGTTCGGGTATTTCTCTGCCACTGGCACGGCCAGTTCGGCATGACCGCAGACAAACAGGTAAACCGGTAGGCCGACTTTCTCGCAGGCAGCGAAGGCGCGGTCGTTACCGCCGGATTTCATGCGTTCGACTTCTTCGGGGAAAAACGCGCCGAGGATGCGGACTGCCACAACGCCTGGGCGATTTTTGAGATCGGCGATACGCTGTTCAAGATCGGGGGCATCGGGCTTGATCACCAAGTTTTGATTGCCCGGCGTATTCCCCGCCGTGATCATCGGCGCGACGGCGAAGCGATTGGGGTATTGGGCGGCGAGCTGCTCGGCCCATTCCTGGTCTTCGATGGTGAACATCAAAACGCTATCGACGCCGACTGCGTCCATCGCGGTGAGCACAACTTCGGTTTGCACCTTGCGGCGAAGTTCTAGGCTTTCCTTGTCCCATATGTCCAGATAGGGGGCTGGTTCATGCCACTGCGTATCTACGATCTTCATGTCTTTGTCCTCTGTTTTATGACTAGAATAACGAGAGCGACCGCCCCGGTTCGCGCCGGATGCGCCCGCCGCTGGGCTTAAAAGCGTGTCGAAATCTCCAACAATATTTCTCGCGGTCGATTGAGGGTGCCGCGGGTATCGCCGACGCCGCCCGGACGATCCTGCATGGAGACCAGCACTTTTTTGTTTGTGAGATTACGCCCGATCAGGGCCAGCGCCCATCTTTCGTCTTCAGGGAATAAGCGCAGGCTTGCATTGAATTTAACGAACGAGCCTTGGACATGGGCGGGCGACTGCGTGTTGCTGGCGATATAGTCATCCGAATAGATAGCATCCCCACTCAGCTGCATCATAAAGTTGTTGATCACCGCCTCCGTGTACGTGAAGCCAAGATTGCCTGACCAATCGGGGGCCAGTGCCGTTGGGCGACCGGAAAGGTCTTGGCCACCGAATACGCAGCCCTGTGCGGCTGTCTGTCCCGAATAGCATTGCGCGTTCGGGAATGACGTGTAGCGGCTGCGGTTGTAGGCCAACGCACCGCGCATGACAAGCTGGTCGGTCGCGTACCAGGAGACTTCGGTTTCAAGACCGGTCTGGCGCGCTTTGGCCGCGTTGCGGACAAAGAAACCGGATGTTGCGGTATCAAAGGCGTTTAATTGAAGATCGGAATAAGTGTAACGATAGGCGGTAGCACTTATCAACAGGCGGCGGTCGATAAGTTGCAGCCTAGTGCCAAGCTCGAAGCCTTTGGCTTTTTCCGCAGCGAAATCGAGCTGATCTTTTGTCAAGGTAGCGCTGACGATTGCGCCGATGCCCGCGCCGCCGGATTTGTAGCCGCGTTTATAGGCGCCGTAGATCATCATTTCATCGGTAGGCCGCCAGGTCAATGTCGCCTCGGGAGAGATATCGTTATCCTTGAAATCTGTAAGGATCGTTCGTAGTGGAAAGTTTGCTATGACCGCTGGATTAACGAATGTATTGCCGGTGAAGGAATCTTTTTCCTCTCGAGTCCAGCGCGCGCCGCCCGCAAGTTCGAGCCGATCGCTGATGTCCCAGATCAATTGGCCGAACACGGAATAAGTCTTGCCTTTGGTGCCTGAGAGCAAATCCATCCATTGGTATTTTCCGGTGGCCGGATCAACCGGAACGTCGTCGAGCTTCACCGACCGTTCGAACAGTAAATCGGTTTTCTGATAATAGCCGCCGACCATGAAATTGACCGGACCGTCGAAATTGCTGAGCAGCCGGAGTTCCTGTGAGTAAGCATCATAATTTTCGTGCTCGGAGGCAAAGATAGAGCCAAACGAACTCCAATCATTGTTCATGAGATAGCGGGTGTCGCTGTAGTGGTAACCCGAAATCGACGTGAGTTGAAAGTTGTCGAACTCATAGTTTAGTGTCAGCGAGGTGATGACAGATTTTTGATCGGTATATTGCGTACCGTCGCGGCCGTTCAGAAATCCGGCGGCGACTTCGGGTGTTATGTCGGTCGCGGTTTTTGTCCAGTCGGGTCGGCAATCAGCGACCGGATCGGGGATCACGCGGCCGGTAACGCTGCGCAAAACAGCGCTGCCGGAGGCGCAGTTAACAAGCTCGATCCGCGACATCGCGCCATCGTCTTCATATTTACCGCCCAAAATTTTGAAGCTTGCGCTGAACGGGCTATCACCGTCGTATTCGAGAGTCAGACGGCTCGTGAGTTCGCGTTCGCCGGGCCGTTCATTGACGGCGCCCGGCAACAGCGGCGGCTGGGTCGGGCTTGGGTTGGCGATCGGCTGGGCATTGTTTTTCATGAAGCCTTGCATGTTGCGGGCCCGGACCGCAAGGCGCGCACCGAGCGTTTCGGTAAGTGGGCCGGAGATCGCGCCTTCACCGATTATTTCGTCGGCGCGAAATTCGTAGCCAATACGGGCATAAGCTTCAAATTCGTCGGTTGGCGATTTGCTGGTGAGTGAGATCACTCCGGCCGGACTGTTCTTGCCGAAGAACAGGGCTTGCGGGCCTTTCAATATTTCGACCTGTTCAAGGTCGAAATAGCTTTGCCAAAGCGCGCGGCCGCGGCTGACTTGAACGCCGTCGATATTGATGGTGACGGATTGTTCGACGCCCGAATTGGAACCGTCGGTGCCGATGCCGCGAATGGCGACAGCGGCACCGT
>JBBCIP010000178.1:0-18370 GCA_037189785.1 Alphaproteobacteria bacterium | reverse complement strand
CGGACGGTGCCAGCAGCCGAAGCGTCGCCAGCACGGTTTCGCCCAGGCGATCATCCGCCGCGGCCTCGGACAGCTGCCGGAGCGCCTGATCCATCGCGTCCGTGCTCGGCACACCAAGGCCTGACGCACTGCCTTCCAACGCCATCCAAAGTTTGTTCGGGACCCTGTAGCCCGCGTTTTCCAGCAGCAGAAACAGGGCTTCGGCCTGTGGCAGCCGGTCTTCAACCGGCAGCACTTCCCGGCTGCGCCACCATAACTCCAAGGCTTCGGCGGACCATGGCGCCACCGCCTGGTCACCACCGATCATCAACAACGGCCACAAATAAACCATTTGCGCCGTGGCTTCGGCCTGACCGGCGACGGCCTGAGCTTGTGCGGCGTCATACCAGAGCTTGGCTGCGGTCGCATTCCCGATCAACAAATGGAGCCGGGCAATATCCGCTGCCGCACCAAGGGTTTCATCGGACGGGCTGAGGCGCGCCAACAACGGCGCCACAACGGCCGCATAGAACGGCAGATCACCTCGCGCGCGTGCCTGTCTAAAGCCTTGTTGTATAATAGAAATGCGGTCGCTATCGGTCGTCGCCGCTTGCCCCGCCTGATACAGCAACGCCAGATCCCGGGGTGTATCAGTCGTGGCTTCCAGCGTTGCCGCTAGGCCCACGTCTTCTGGCGAAAATTCCATGGAATCATAGATTTGCAGCAATCGTTCCATGGCAAAACTGCCGCGCCGCGCCGCTTGATCGGCGGCGGCCAAACGAACATCGACGGATAGTCCCTGCAGCCCGGCCAAGCGGGTCACCACCAGGGGCGACGCACCGTCAAGCACATCCGCAGGCAATTCAGCCCTGGTGATCCGCGCCAAACCCAATAATAACGGCGTCTGTGACGTCATGACGTCAATGACCGGCGGCGGTAACGGCTCGCTATTGTCGTTTTCAGCCCGGCCCAAGGTTTCAAGATATACCGCAATCAGCGTTTCGTAAGTGGCGTCCCGCTCAGGCTGTTCGGCCAACAATTCCCGGGCCAAATAAGCCCCGGCGGAATCCCCGGACAAAGCCCGGCAAAACACCGCGAGCTTCAGCCATTCGGCACTGGCCATGGCCGCCGGCGCCGCCGTTGCCGCCGCACAAGCCGCCGCATAATTATCAGCCAAAAGATTGGCATCGACCGCCAAATCAAAGATGCGATCATGGGAAATTTCGCGCCCGATCTGACCCAAAAGCCCCAGCACGCCGTCCAAGTCGCCCATATGGGCCAGGCGATCCAAACGCGCCCCCAGAAAATCAAGTTCGGCCTGCTGCCGGGCGTCATCGCTAAAAAGTCCGCGATCCGGCTCAGGCGGGGGCGCCGCCGTCAACAGCAAACGCCGGGTCCAATACGACACCAGCGGCTGGTTGTGGGGAATGGCCAGATCGGCTATGGCCGGGGTGACGGTCGCCGTCGACGATCCTTGCCATAAATCAACGTCAAATCCCCCAGTTCCGGGCGAAAACGTGCCGATACCGCCCAAACTGGCGGCATCCAAAGTCGAAAACTCGACCCCCGACGTCGTTGTCGAGCGCGGCAAAGGATCATCACTGGAGCTATCGAAAGGCTGGCCGGAACGGCTATAGGCGTCATGGATCTGACCGGGGATAGGGGCTTGTTCGACGCCTTCATATCTTTGGTCTGCCTGAACGGACGCGACAGTCATAACCTGGATCGCAACGGCCATAGCCACGCCAGACGATAACCATCGCTTATCAATTCCCATGCTCATCCGTGTCCCATGTTCATGCGTGGCGGCCCATCGGATCCTGCAGCCGTTATTGCGGGAACATATCGTCGGGCAGGGTCTTTTCGACCGTTTGCGACGGTGCTGGAATATCCCAAGCCATCAAGAAAACGAACCCGCCTGCGACCACCAGAAACAGCAGTGCAAAAACCACCAGCCAGAATTTACCCATATGGAGAAAACTCGCTTTTGTTAAAAGATCGTACCATTGCAAGCGATTATACCGGTCCGACGCGCCGCCACAACCGCTGACTTTTGCCTCACCACTGGAAACTCCGTCCCCGACTGTGTAAAGATGACCGAAATAATGGCCACAGCAAGGCGGAACGGCCTTGGTCGGTGGTCCGATTGGTAAGTTTTGAGATCTTATGGACGACAATCAACAGACGGCGCCGGATTTGGCGCCTGCAGCTTCATCGCCATCACCCCTGGAAAGACCGCTTTCCAAACCATTGGTCTTGGTGGGCTTGATGGGGGCCGGGAAAACCACGGTGGGCCGACGGCTGGCAGCCCGGCTCAGTCTGCCGTTCGTCGACGCCGACGCCGAAATCGAGGCCGCTGCCGGGCGCACGGTCAGCGAAATTTTCGCGGATTTTGGTGAAGCCGAGTTCCGGAAGGGCGAACGCGAGGTCATCACCCGCCTGCTTCGTAGCCAACCATTGATTCTGGCCACCGGCGGCGGCGCGTTCATGGACCCCTTGACCCGGGACCGCATCAAGGACATCGGCTGGTCGATTTGGCTCAAGGCCGATGTGGCAGTTCTGGTCGATCGGGTCAAACGGCGCAATACGCGGCCCTTGCTCAAAACCGGCGATCCCAAGGTGATCCTCGAAAAACTGGCGGCCGAGCGGTACCCGGTTTATGCCGAAGCCGATATCACGATCGAAAGCTGTGGCGGCCCGCACGAGAAAGTGGTCGATTTGATCATCGATGCCCTAAACACGAGACTGAAAACATCATGACCACCCCTGCGGTATTAAATCCTAACAACAGCGTGACCCGCGAAACGGTGGTGGTCGCTTTGGACCGGAATCGGGCCTATGACATTATCGTCGGCGCCGGGTTGATCGACAGCGCCGGACGGCATATTCGCCCGTTTTTGAAACGGCCCCGCACCGTGATCGTGTCGGACACAACCGTTGCCGATCTCTATCTGAAACGGCTGGAATCCGCACTCGCCGCCGAAGGCATCAGCAGCAGCGCCGTGGTTCTGCCGCCGGGCGAAAAAACCAAAAGCTTCGGCCAGCTTGAATATTTGGCGTCGGCGCTGTTGGACGCCGAAGTCGAACGCAGCGATAAAATCATCGCCCTTGGCGGCGGCATCATCGGTGATCTGGTCGGCTTCACCGCCAGCATTTTACGCCGCGGCGTCGACTTCATCCAGATGCCGACGACCTTGCTGTCGCAGGTCGACAGCTCGGTCGGTGGTAAAACCGGGATCAATACCAAACAAGGCAAAAACCTTGTCGGCACCTTTCATCAACCACGCCTGGTTCTGGCCGATACCGCCGCCCTTGGCACATTGCCACGGCGCGAACGGTTGGCCGGGTATGCCGAGGTGATGAAATACGGACTATTGGGTGACGCGCCGTTTTTCGCCTGGCTCGAAGACAACGCACTTGCCGTTCTTAACGGCGAAGACGATGCGTTGCGTCATGCTGTGGTCGTCAGTTGCCGCGCCAAAGCTGCGATCGTTGTCGAAGACGAACGCGAAGAAGGCCGCCGGGCGTTGCTTAATCTTGGCCATACCTTCGGCCACGCGCTCGAAGCGGAAACCGGTTATAGCAATATCTTGTTGCATGGCGAAGGGGTCGCGCTCGGTATGATGCTGGCGCTCGATTTATCGGTTCGGCTTGGCGCCTGCCATCCCGATGACGCGGCCCGGGTCAAACGCCACCTGAAACTGGTCGGCCTGCCGCACAGTATCGGACAATTGAACCAATCGATCACCGTCGATGCTCTGGTCGCGCATATGAAGCAAGACAAAAAAGTGCAGGCCGGGACCATGACCTTTGTGTTAGCATCGGCCATCGGGCAGGCATATTTGAGCCGTGAGGTGCCGATGGACGCGCTACGAGAAACTCTTGCCGCGTCCATAAACGATGCCACAAAAAATGATGGGGTCATCACATAACGGAATGTTCGACATTATAGCGTCCATTCTTTTGGTTGTTGTTTTACTGTTATTATCGGCCTTTTTATCAGGATCCGAAACGGCTCTGACCGCCGCCGCCAAATCGCACATTCATCGCTTGGGCGCACAAGGGTCACGACGCGCATTGCTGGTCCATCGCTTGCTGCAAAAACGCGAAAGTTTGATCGGCGGCATTTTGATCGCCAATCTTTTCTTGAAGACCTTGGCGGTGACCATCGCCACCACGTTGTTCGTCACGGACTTTGGTATGATCGGGGTCGTCTATGCCGCCGTGATCATGACCTTTTTGGTTGTTTTTTTCACCGGTTTTTTGCCAAAAACATTCGCCGTATCCCGCGCCGATCGTTTGGCCTTAGCCGTCGCGCCGGTGATCACATCGTTGATCGCTGTCCTTGATCCGCTGGTCATGAGCTTGCGTAAACTATCCAGCAAAACATTGCGCCTGTTCGGTGTGACTGTGGATGCCCAAACCAATGTGCTGACTATTCACGACGAAATTCGCAGTGTGGTCGCCATTCACAAAAGCGACGGCTTGATCCTCAAAGATCACGATGACGGCATCGGCGGTATGGGTGACATGGTCGGCGGATTGTTGGATCTCGACGATATCACCCTTGAAGATGTGATGATCCATCGCCGCAATATGGTGACCATTGATGCCGCGCTGTCGGCACCGGACATCGTTCGTCAGGTCGCCAACAGTTCCTATACCCGCCTGCCGGTATGGCGCGACAACCCGGATAACATCATCGGAATTTTAAACGGCAAAAGCGTGTTGCGCGCCCTGGATGCGGTTGATCACGACGTCAGCAAAATATCCATCGATAGTTTGCTGACACCGCCATGGTTCACGCCCGAGACCACAACATTGCGCGAACAACTAAACGCCTTTCGCACGCGACGCGCCCATGTCGCCTTGGTGGTCGATGAATATGGGACACTGATGGGCTTGGTCACGCTTGAAGATATTCTGGAAGAAATCGTCGGCGACATTGCCGACGAACATGATGTCGCCGTTCAAGGGTTGCGCAAGCGTGGCGACGGCAGCGTGATCATCGAAGGGGCGGCGGCCATCCGCGATGTCAATCGCGAACTGGAATGGACATTGCCCGACGATAGCGCCACGACCATTGCCGGACTGGTGTTGCATGTGGCGGAACGCATTCCGCGCCCCGGGGAAAGTTTTACGACGGCCGGGTATCGCTTGGATGTGATCCGCAGCCAAGGCAATCGTATCACCGCCGTCAAAGTATTGCCGCTGGTGTCCGTTGCAGAAGAAAATGTTGCTTAAAGATCGCCTACGCTATCAGGCATATTTTGCACTGAGTTCCGGATAATCGTCATAGACATGGTCTTCATCCCAGGCCACGCCGGATGGTTCGGTGGGATGAGGGTTCTGACGATCAACGATCACACCGACCGCGGCTTCCACACCATCGGTCACCGCATATTGATAGCCTTCAAAAAACCAATCGTCGGTATCGAGATCCAATGTCGCCAAGGTTTCCGGATCGAGTATGGCTGCGTCATAATCTGTCTGGCCGCGGGAAATCAACGAGGCACGAAAATCCATGAATGCATCGTCACCGCAGCCACCGGCGATGACATAGGCGGCGCCCCACAATGGCCAGGAATACGCCTGGTCCATTTTGTCATCAAATATATGCGCAAATTTTTTGGCGTCTTCTTTTGATAATTGCGACAGCATATTTTTAACGAGTGCTGATTTTTCATCCATGTCGCCGTTCGCTTGACGATGCACGGCTTCTATGATTGCCCAAAATTTTTGCTCATCCATCTCAACTCTCCCAAGCTTTAAAGCTATAACTTTGGAAACTTTGATCTGTCAGGGTTTCTTTTTCATGACATCACTCATGGCTAGGATGGTGTCGTCAGACAAAGCACCAATATCGCGCGCCAATTGATTGACGAACAGGGTCGCGGTCGGACTAAGCCCGCCGGTGTCGACGGTGATGCGCGGATGAGAATAACGCGCCAAATCCTGGAGGTCTTCGGCTTCGTCCCAGATCACCTCGAAGTAGGCAATGATTTGCTGCACCAACGACCATGACGGCCGCCCGCGCCGTCCATGTTCAAGCGCCGACAAATAGGCGGCAGATATATTCAAATCCTGCGCCATTTGCGCCTGGGTGATGCCGCGTGCTTCCCGCAAGGATCGTATTCTGGCCCCGAACGGCGTCACCGACGCCCCCGATCTTTGCGCAAGATGACATAATAAGCGCCGCCGCCACCGTCTTTGACATGAGCCGGATGAATGGCCATCACTTGGCGGCCAAGCGCGCCGCTTGATAACCAGTCGGGCAGACGGGCGCGCAACACCCCCTTGCCGTCGCGACCCTTGCCGGTGATCACCAACAAACTTCGATCACCCCGCGCCGCCGCATCTTCAATAAACCGTAACAGCGCACTATGGGCCGCAAGTTCGGTGCGGCCATGCAAATCGATCCGCGCATCGACTTCAAGATCACCACGCTTCAATTGCCGCGCCCATTGTCGATTGGGCGGGGTCAACATCGGCTCCAATGGCGGTGGGGCCGGCGTCGGTGTTGTGATTGGTTTCACAACAGAAGGTTTAGCCAATGATTTAATATTCGTTTTCTTGACCATTTTGCCGGGTGGAGGCGGCGGCGGGACCGCGGCATCTACGGCAATATTTACCGGCTTCCGGGTTCGTTTGCGCCGCTTCAACGGCTCGATGTCTTTGGTGACATGCGTCCACAACATCTTGTCTTCATCGCTGAGGGAACGGCGGCGCACCATCGGCCCCTCCGCTCACTCAGCAACAACGAGCGCGCGCGGCTTCAAGATGACGAAGCGCGCTTGTTCCTTCATGTGACCGGCCAGCAATTCAGCCCGTTCGCCCGGCCCCCAAAACATATCACCACGCAAGGCGCCGGTTATAGCGCCGCCGGTGTCTTGGGCAATCGTCAGGCGATCCATCTGACCGCCACCGGCGGCTTGCGGCAAACTGGTTTCGATCCAAACCGGTGTGCCCATGGCAATAACCCGACGATCCACAGCAAGCGAGCGATCCGGCGTCAACACCACGCCTTCGCTGCCAAGCGGGCCGGATTCCGTTTGTTCACGGAAGAATACATAAGACCGGTTGCTGTTCATCACATCGGCCGCATCATCAGGGTTGGCCTTAAGCCAATCACGAATGGAAAACAGACTGACAGTATCTTTGGTCAAAGCGCCGCGATCGATCAAGGTGCGACCGATCGCCGTATACGCACGGCCATTTTTTCCAGCATAACCGACCCGCACCAACGCGCCATTTTCCAGAACCACGCGGCCAGATCCTTGGATCTCAAGGAAGAACGCGTCGACCGCATCATCGACCCACAACAGCTCAAGCCCCTGGCCCGACAAAACACCGGACGCAATTTCATCGCGCGCGTAATAGGGAACGTAAGAGGCGCCATCAAGACGACCGACAACCTTGCGCCCCGCCAAGTCTTGCGCAAAGGCGCCAAGATCAGCGTTGATCATATCCGTCGGCAAGCGATAAAGCGGATGCTCGAAGCCTGGTTTGCGCTCGCGACTGCCGCGCAATTCCGGTTCGAAATAGCCGGTCAACAAGCCGGTGCGATTGTCGCCAAAGGCCAGTTCAAGCGGCGTGAAGTTTTGTTCAAAATAAGCGCGCGCCGCAGCCGTGTCATCAATAGGAACGCGCTGTGCCAGATCACACACCCCCAACCATGCATCCCGTTCCAATTCCAAAACCGTATGCGGTTTTGTCATCATGCGTGTGCACGACACCAAAAATGTTTTCAGCGCCGCCGTGTGGTCGTCATCCGCCCAACCGCTCAAGGCGTCATAGCCGATCGCAGTCATGCGGAGTTCGGGCTCAGCTGTCGGTGTTTTTTTCGACGGAATAAGACATACCGCCACAACCGCGATCACCGCCACAACGGCAGCGCTCGCCAGCCAGAAAAATGTTATTCCGGCGGGGCGGATCTGAGCCATAGGTTACGGACCAACACTGTGGGTCGCGACCAGCGTCCAGTTGGGGTCTTGATTGTCGAGATTGCGCTCGAAGGTCCATTCATCTTTGACCTCGACCGTGTCTTGCGGATCACCGGCAATGATCCGGCCTTCGCGGTCAAGCGTCATCAATATGGCGTCGCCGACAAAACGAATGGTGATCGAGGCCAAAGCGCCATTCAAGCTGGCGTCGATAATTTCGGCGTGACGCACACGCTCCAGGGTATTTTTCAAACTTTCCCCGTCCGCTACCCGCATCCGGATCGCCGCATCAAACTGGGCGTAAACGTCATCGCTGACAAACGGCCGGAATTCTTCGCGGTCGCCCGACCAAAACGAGGTCAGGATCATTTCATAAGCCCCGCGCGCACCCGCCACGAATTGCTCAAGATGAAAATCCCGGTCATAGCGACGGATGGCTTCGACGCCATCAAATGCCGGAGATGACGGGCTCATAATCAAACGATAATCAGGGGCCGGGAAATTGACCGGAGCCGCATCGCTTCCTACATCATCGGTTTGCGGGGCTTGTTTCGGAGCACCGGGATAGCGCTCCTCATTGGCCTCGTCAGGACGACGCTCATGCCCGGTGCGCCGGCCCAAGACGCTGCGCAAACGCAACGCGATGAAACCGGCCAGCATGGCCAGAAAGATAATGTCGAGAAACTGGAAACCTTCGTTCATTCCGTTATCCTGGGCCGTTACTCTGTGGTCCATCCTGCTAGGGTGAACCTTTAAACGTGAAAATCGTTCCTTTAGAGATCCTTGGTATAGATTTCGATGAATCTATACACCATCTACAATAAATAGGCCTTTGGGCCTCAAAGCTCAAGGCCAACCAGAAAGAGTCCTCTTTGAAAGCTTTCCTTCCGCTCACGATACTTGCTCTACCATTCCTGGAAATCGCGGTCTTTATCGCCGTCGGCAGCGCCATCGGCATCTTCCCGACAATCGGACTGACCATTCTCGGCATGGTCGGCGGCATTTTGATCGTCAAAGCCCAGGGTTTTGTCCATTTGCGGCGAATGCAGGCAGCCATGCAGGCTGGCGAGCCACCGGTTGCCGACATGTGTCATACCGTGTTGTTGCTGATCGCCGGTATACTATTGGTATTGCCTGGATTTATTACCGATATCATCGGCTTGGCGTTGTTGCTGCCGCCGGTCAGAGCCATCGCCGCCATCGCTTTTCTAAAGCGGTTCACGGTCCGTCATGGCCAAGCCGGGGCGCAAAACACCGGCGGGCAAGGCTATTATTACAACCAGCGCGATGACATCATCGAAGGCGAATTCGAAGAAGCACCGCCGGCACCCCGTCATCACCTAAGCCACAGCAATGACGATGATAAAAAGTCGTAATTCCATAATCTAGGACAAGCGTGGCGGCATCCCAGGACTCACGCCACCCCACAAAAAATTGATCTTGGATCGCGGCGTAAGATCTAGACTTGTTCAGGTGATTGATCCGTGCTAGCCAATCACCCACCAAATTTCCAGATTAAGCCAATTTCTAGCGAAGAAGGACGAACCATGGCTGACGAACAAGACAATGGCGCCGCAACTCAAGGTCAAGCGCCGGTGGGCGAAGGCGGTGGTATTCAGGTCGGCGTTCTCGGCCAATATGTGAAGGATCTGTCGTTCGAAAACCCGAACGCTCCAGGCAGCCTTCAGAAAATGGCGACCGACAATAAGCCGCAAATCGACGTTGGCGTGAATGTCAACGCCCGCCGCTTGGCCGATGAGCGTTATGAAGTTGATCTTAAGATCACGGCCAAAGCCCAAAACGGCGACGAAGCGACCTTTTTGATCGAATTGCTGTATTCCGGTATTTTCGCGACCCGCAATATGCCCGAAGAAGCGTTACAACCGTTCCTGTTGATCGAATGCCCGCGCATTCTGTTCCCGTTCGCCCGCCGCATCATCGCCGATGTCAGCCGCGACGGTGGCTTCCCGCCATTGCTGTTGGAGCCGATCGACTTCTCGACCCTATACCGGCAGCATTTGGCTCAAGCTCAGGCCGAAGCGGCACCGGCTGGCGCGACGGTTAACTAAGTTACTGAAGCCACACGGCATTCTTAAGGCCTGCGACGAACGCGTCGTGGGCCTTTTGTTCGTCTTCGGTGGTGGCGTGAGGACGCGGCGCCCGAAATTCACGGACCACCGCCGTCGCATTGCGGCTTGTCCCTTGCTCCACTCCCAAGGATAATCCGACCTGACGACCCCCCATCAGTTCCAGATAGACTTCGGCCAACAGCTCCGAATCCAGCAACGCGCCGTGCTTGGTCCGAGCCGCGTTGTCAATATTGAAGCGTTTGCACAAGGCATCCAAAGTGGCCGGAGCCCCCGGAAACTTACGCCGGGTGATGGCCAGGGTGTCGACGATACGATCCGGCGACAAGGCCGGAAAGCCGCAGGTTTTCATTTCATAATTCAGGAATTTGACATCGAATTCGGCGTTATGAGCGACAAGTTTGGCGTCAGTTCCAATAAAATCGATAAAATCCGCCACCACTTCGGCAAACACCGGATGCTGTTTTAGAAACTCTTGCGACAATCCATGGACCGCGAAGGCTTCGGCCGGCATGTCCCGTTCCGGATTGATATAGCAATGAAAAACGCGACCGGTCGGAATCAGATTGACCAGTTCCACACAGCCGATTTCAACCAGGCGGTCACCGCTGGTCGGATCGAATCCTGTGGTTTCGGTATCGAATACGATCTCACGCATGCTCACTGTTTCCCGATAAACGTCGAATAATCGCCCGCACCGCCATCAAGGCGTGGCGTTTGCCGAGCCCTGTTTCTATCACAAAATCAGCCCGGCGGCGTTTTTCCCGATCGGGGACTTGCTGCCGCAACACCGCCTTGAGCCGATCTTCCGTCATACCGGGGCGCCGCAGCACCCGCGATTTTTGCACAAAAGCCGGTGCCGTAACGACGGCAACATAATCGCAGCGATGTTCGCCACGAGTCTCGTACAGGAGCGGAATATCCAACACCACCAAGGGGTCGCGCCTTAACGCGGCAGTATGGAGAAAAGCTAATTCCTGCTGCCGCACCAACGGATGCATAATCGCTTCTAATTTTCGCAACAGCGTTGTGTTGTTAAAGACCAAACCGCCAAGGGTTTTGCGATCGACCGCGCCATCCTTAACCGCAGTCGGAAAAACTGCTGCAACATGGGCAACCGCAGCCCCGCCTTTCGCCATCAACTGATGAACGGTGGCGTCGGCATCGAACACCGGAATTCGTTCGCGGCGGAACATCCGGGCGGTTTCAGATTTGCCCATGCCGATCGACCCGGTGAGCCCAAGGATCACGGGTTTCTGCTTTGGCTTCCGCTTTTTAACCGGATTTTTCGATCTCACAGCGGCGGACGATAACGGCTTTTGCTGCATGAAATTAAGCCGTCAGATCTGCAACAAGCATGGCACGAAGCTCATCATCCGGGCTCACTGCTTGGCCGAACCAAGCTTCAAATCCCGGTCGGGCTTGATGGATCAACATGCCGAGACCGTCGACGGTGTGCAAACCGCGCGCTTTGGCCTGGGCCAACAAAGCTGTCTCCAGGGGTGTATAAACAATATCGCTGACCACGGCCTGCGCTGGCAAAAGATCCAATGCCAAATCAAGCGGATCTGTACCGTTTAATCCAAGTGTCGTGGTGTTGACGACAAGACCGGCTTCAGCCAAGGCCTGATCGCGCTGGTCCCAAGGCCAGACTTTGATCCGTTGCGGGCCAAGCTCGGCAGCCAACTGGTCGGCCCGGGCCAAGGTTCTGTTCAATAAGCGGATCTCATTCACGCCCGCATCCAGTAAACCGACAATGATTGCCCGCGCCGCGCCACCGGCCCCGAGCACCACGGCTGGGCCGTTGCTCACGCGCCACATTGGGGCACGATCGCGCAAATTTTCCATGAAGCCGAAGGCATCGGTATTTTGGCCGAAAATCTGACCATCGCAGAACAGGATTGTATTCACCGCCCCAATCCGCGCCGCCAAATCATCGAGATGGTCGACCAAACGCAAGGCCTGTTCTTTATGCGGCACCGTGACATTGACGCCTTGAAAACCGAGCTGCGGCAAGGCCCGTAATGCATCCTGGAACTGGTCCGGCTTGACCGCCAAAGGCACGTAAGCGCCATCAATACCATGTTTTTTCAGCCAATAACCGTGCAGGATTGGGGAGCGTGAATGGCTGACCGGCCATCCCATCACACCAGCGAGTTTTGCTTTTCCACTTTTTATCGTCATGTCTTTGCTCACGCGTCGGCGATCCCGTGTTCGCGCAAGAATGCCAAAAGTGCCAGGATCGGCAAGCCTTGAATGGTATAAGGGTCGCCTTCGATTTTAGAAAACAAGGTGACCCCACGCCCTTCAATCTCATAACAGCCAACGGTCAGCAAAGCCCGCGCGCCAATGGCTTCTATATAGCGGTCGATGAAGGCATCGGAAAAATTGCGCATTTGCAACCGGGCCCGATCCATAAAACGCCAGATCGCCGTACCGTCCCGAGCCACCACTGCGGCCGTGATCAATTCATGCTGGGAACCACGTAATTGGTTCAACTGATCCTTGGCGTCCGCTAAGCTTTCCGGCTTTGAAAACAGAACGCCTTTATGGACAAGCACTTGATCCGATCCAATCACCAAAGACCCGGGGATTTTTGCGGCAATCACACTTGAACCACGTAACGCTTTCAACTCAGCCAAAGTATCAGCCACATGGGCCGGCGGGGCGCCTTCTGCAAGCATGGCGTCTTTGATGGTGTCCTCGTCGACACTGGCGGAGACAATTTCAAACGACAGCCCGGCTGCGGTCAACAGCCGCGCCCGGGCTTTGCTTTTCGATGCCAGATAAAGCTTTGGTGATAGGGTCATCTATAAAGTTTTAACTCTGGACTGATGTATCCGATGATGTTTCTGATGAAAAACCGTTCAATTTCTCGCGTCGCTTGGTCACCAACGTGATGATCGCCCCTGCTGTTTCCTCGATCGAACGCCGGGTCACATCAATCACCGGCCAACCATTTTCGGTGAACAGACGCCGGGCATAAACCAATTCATCGCGAACCGCATCAATATCGGCATAAGACGAATCCGTGCTTTCATTCATAGATTTAAGTCGGGCTTGGCGAATTTGCACCAACCGATCCGGGCTTGTCACCAAACCGACAATCAAAGGATTGGTTAGGGTGAATAATTCTTCCGGCAAAGGACAGCCTTTGACGATCGGGATATTGGCAGCTTTGAGCCCGCGATTGGCCAAATAAATGGACGTCGGCGTTTTTGAGGTGCGGGAAATTCCGACCAGCACCACATCGGCCTCGGCCAAATTGCGCCCCAACTGACCATCATCATGGGCCAGGGTGTAGTTCATAGCTTCGATGCGTTCAAAATATTCGGCATTCAAGACATGCTGTTGGCCAGGTTTGGCTTGGGCTTTTTCACCAAGATACCGGCCCAGAAAACTGATCGCCGGATCAAGCACACTCAAATGCGGAACTTTCAGTAATTCACATTTAGCAACCAAGGCATTGCGCATTTCTTCATTGACCAGAGTGAACATGACGATCCCAGGTTTGGCTTTTATATCTTCAAAGACAAAATCCAATTGCCGCACATTGCGGGTCATCGGCCATTGGTGCTTGACGGGATCAGCGCCTTTGAATTGAGACAAAGCCGCTTTTGCCACAGCTTCAAGAGTTTCGCCGGTCGAATCCGATACAAGATGAAGATGAAATTTTGTCATGAACCTGACGCAATGTGATTGGCTGAAGAACAATGGAAACAAATCATAAGGTCATTTCGACCATGAGCAAGGGTAGGCTTCAAGATCGAATTACGAGAATTATGTGGATAACTCGCATTTTTAAAGCGGTCGTGATTTTCACTCCAAAACTGTCCCGGCTTGTTCAGGACTCTAATAAATCCCAATCTTCGCCCTGTGAAAACCGTCAAATCGACTCAAAATATGGCGCTAAATTGATCTCTGAAATCAAGTTATCTCAAGTTATCCATGTTATCCCCGTTTTTCACAAAGCTGAATTTAGCTGCTATCCATAAAGTTATCCCGAAATTTGGTAAAAGATGCTATCCAAAGCGCCAAGTGCGTCCAAGACCACTTTGAAAATCTGGATAACCCTGTGGATAAATCTCATACCCGTTATCCACAGGACCAACTAACACCTACTACCTTTTTTTATAAATATAAGATTAGTAAGGGATAAAATTTTGACGGCCACGATCCCTCAAGGCAGACAACAAACCAGACTGAAAAATCGATTGGTGCGAACTCTGCGCCGCGAAAAAACGGATCGGGCGCCGTTTTGGTATATGCGGCAAGCGGGGCGCTATTTGCCTGAATACAAAGCGACCCGGGCCGAAGCCGGGAGCTTTTTGGATCTTTGCTACAATCCGGCTAAAGCCACCGAAGTGACGGTGCAACCGATCCGTCGGTTCGGTATGGATGCGGCCATTCTGTTTTCGGATATCTTGGTGATCCCTCATGCTTTGGGTCAAGATGTGGCCTTTAAAGAAGGTGAGGGACCGGTTTTAGCGCCGATCACGGATGGACAGGGACTTGCCAAGCTATCGGCCGACAAACTCCATGACAGGCTTTCCCCGGTCTATGAAACGGTTGATCGCTTGACGACGGCTTTGCCGCAGGAGACAGCTCTGATCGGTTTTGCCGGGGCACCGTGGACAGTTGCGACTTATATGGTTGCTGGGCGTGGGACGAGCGATCAGGGACCAGCAAAATCATGGGCTTATAAGGACCCTGACGGTTTTGCTCAATTGATTGACTTGGTGACGGATGCGACCATCGCTTATCTCAGCCGCCAGATTGAGGCAGGCGCCGATGTGATCCAAATTTTTGATACCTGGGCTGGTAGTCTCCCTGCTTCGGGTTTTGAACGCTGGTCGATTGCGCCGACCCGGAAAATTGTTACAGCATTAAAAGCCAAATATCCTGAGACGCCGATCATCGGTTTTCCAAAAGGTGCGGGGGCCAGTGCCATTCGTTACGCTGCTGAAACAAAGGTTGATGGGATTGGATTGGATACTGCGGTGCCGGTTGATTGGGCTGCAGCCAATTTGCAGCCGAATGTCGTGACACAAGGCAATATCGATCCAAAACTGGTGGTTGCCGGTGGTGAGTTGATGCTGACGGAAGCCCGGACAATCCTTGATGCCTTTAAAGCCGGTCCCCATATTTTCAATCTCGGGCACGGATTTGTTCCGGAAACACCGATTGCGCATGTGGATGCTTTGTCGGCTTTGCTGCGCGGAGATGCTGCATGAGCCGGAAAACCGCCGTCGTTCTGTTTAACCTGGGGGGCCCGGATTCCTTAAAGGCTGTCCGCCCGTTTCTTTTCAACCTGTTTTTTGATCCGGCCATTATCCGTGTGCCGACGTTTTTCCGCCGCTATATCGCGCGCTTCATTTCGGCGCGGCGGGAACACGAAGCCCAAGACATCTATCGGAAATTGGGTGGTAAATCGCCGATCCTTGAAAACACTGTGGCCCAAGCCGAAGCGTTGCAAGCCAAGCTTCGTGAGCGCGGTTTGGATGTGCGCTGTATTGTGTCGATGCGTTATTGGCGGCCGTTTTCACGCGATGTGATCAAGCAGTTAAAATTTGACACCATTGAACGGATCGTGTTGTTGCCGCTTTATCCTCAATATTCAACCACCACCACGGAATCGTCCATAAACAATTGGTTCGACACCGCGAGTGCTCTGCATTTCGGCAAACCGACGATGGTGATCGACCGTTATCCAACAGCACCGTTGTTCATAAAAGCCCATGTCGATTTGATAAAACGCACTGCGGCCGAGGCTGGACTGCCTTTGGATCAAGCGAGAATTCTGTTTTCTGCCCATGGCTTACCAGAAAAGATCGTGGCTGCCGGTGATCCGTATCCGAAAGAAGTCAACGCCACTGTCGCGGCCGTCGTTGAAGCGCTTGGCGTGCCGGGGCTTGATGCTGTGGTTTGCTATCAAAGCCGGGTCGGGCCGATGAAATGGATCGGACCGTCGACAGAAGATGAATTGAAACGTGCCGGGGCCGATCGCAAACCGGTTATTGTGGTGCCGATTTCCTTTGTTTCCGAACATTCGGAAACTTTGGTCGAACTTGATATGGATTACCGCCGCTTAGCCGATAATTTGGGTGTTCCGAACTATGTTCGGGTTCCAGCATTGGCGACCCATGATGACTTCATCACCGCCCTGGCTGATGAAGTGGATCAAGCCTTGGCGTCGCAAAAGATCTAAACAGGCATCTCCATGGATTTTTTAATCGGTTGGTATCTTTGGCTTAAAGCCTTTCATATTATTGCTGTGATCTCATGGATGGCAGGAATGCTTTATCTGCCAAGGCTTTATGTCTATCACGCCGATACGCCGGTGGGCACGCCCCAGTCGGAAACGTTCAAGATCATGGAACGGCGATTGCTGCGGTTTATCATCAACCCGGCGATGATTGTCGCGTTTATTCTGGGTGGGCTTCTGTTGGCGACTCCGGGGGTCGCACAATGGGCTAGCGGCTGGTTGCACGTCAAACTGACAGCCGTTGTGGTGATGGCCGGTTTTCATGGTTTTCTATCACGGTGGCGGCGCGATTTTGCCGCCGACAAGAATCGATATTCATCGAAATTTTATCGTAAAGTCAATGAGATACCGACAATTCTGATGATCGTGATCGTCATCATGGTGGTGGTAAAACCGTTTTAGAGTTAATCTCGGCTTGACTTATCGGATCGTGATCGTCATTAATCTTTTATCAATCGCTCTGATGATACTAAGGGCTTCTTGAAGTCTTATCGAACCGGACGGTTGAAGGTCGTAGACCGAATTCTTCAAGAATACTCTCCTCAATACGGACAATTTGGTCTTCGCTCTTTCGGGATTTCTCATCCTTTGATCCCTCGATCTCAGTTTCTAAATCTCGATAAGATCTCAATAATTCTTCTCCCCCAAACCTCTCGCAGTGATCCGCGACACGCATGAATCTTCAAGAACTGAAAATGAAACCGCCGGCTGAGCTTTTGGCTCTGGCTGAGCAATTGGAAATCGAAAACGCCAGCACCCTGCGCAAACAAGACATGATGTTTGCGATCTTGAAACGGCTGGCAGACAATGACACCGAAATATCCGGAAGCGGCGTGATCGAAGTGCTGCAGGATGGGTTCGGGTTTTTGCGCGCGCCTGAGGCAAACTATTTGCCAGGTCCCGATGATATCTATGTAAGCCCGAGCCAAATTCGCCGGTTCGGTCTGCGCACCGGTGATACGGTCGAAGGCGTTATTCGTGCGCCCAAAGAAGGCGAACGCTATTTTGCCCTTTTGAAAGTGACCTTGATCAATTTCGAGGAACCGGAAAAAGCACGGCATAAAGTTCACTTCGACAGCTTAACACCTCTATATCCTGATGAGCGTTTGCGGCTTGATCTGGGTGATCCGACGCGAGATGAAAAATCGTCACGGATCATCGATATCGTCGCCCCATTGGGTAAGGGCCAACGGGCGTTGATCGTCGCCCCGCCGCGGACCGGTAAAACGGTGTTGTTGCAAAACATTGCCCATGCCATCACCGCCAATCATCCGGAAGTGTTCTTGATCGTGCTTCTGATCGATGAGCGTCCGGAAGAAGTGACCGACATGCAACGGTCGGTTAAAGGCGAAGTGGTGAGCTCGACCTTTGACGAACCGGCAACCCGTCACGTTCAAGTCGCCGAAATGGTGATCGAGAAAGCCAAGCGTTTGATCGAACACAAACGCGATGTGGTGATCTTGCTCGATTCCATCACGCGTCTGGCCCGCGCTTACAACACCGTCGTGCCGTCATCCGGTAAAGTGTTGACCGGTGGTGTCGATGCCAACGCTTTGCAACGTCCGAAACGGTTCTTCGGTGCGGCCCGGAATATCGAAGAAGGTGGGTCGCTGACCATCATTGCCACGGCGCTGATCGAAACCGGCAGCCGTATGGACGAAGTGATTTTCGAAGAATTCAAGGGCACCGGTAACTCGGAAATTGTTCTTGATCGTAAGATCTCCGACAAGCGGATCTTCCCATCGATCGACATCACCAAATCCGGCACACGGAAAGAAGAGCTTCTGGTCAACAAAGGCATCTTGTCGAAGATGTGGGTGCTGCGGCGTATTCTTATGCCAATGGGTCCGACCGATGCGATCGAATTCTTGCTTGGTAAAGTCAAAGACACAAAGAACAATGAAGAGTTCTTTGAATCGATGAACAACTAAGAAAACTACATATCGTTGTAGTCAGACTTTGAGTTACAAAATATGGGATCGCTTGTGATGAGCGATCCCATATTTTTTATGGTAATGCGTTATGGAATAAGAACGGTCGAGCCGGTGGTGCGCCGACCTTCGAGCGCACGATGCGCATCAGCCACATCATCCAAA
>JBBCIP010000177.1:0-1773 GCA_037189785.1 Alphaproteobacteria bacterium | reverse complement strand
GTATGAAATGATGATGATCGGTGGTGGGGCTGTGGGGGCGTTCATCATTGCCAACAGCATGCCCATCATCAAAAAAGCGGGCGGCGGGTTCGGTAAGGTCTTCAAAGGTCCCAAGTGGAAAAAAGACGACTACCGCGATTTGTTGTCGCTGTTGTTCGTGCTGACCAAACTGGTCAAGACCAAGGGCGTGATTGCTCTGGAACAACACATCGAACGGCCGGAAGAGTCGAAAATTTTCAATAATTTCCCAAAAATTGCCGGTGACCACCATGTGGTGGTGTTCATTTGCGATTATCTGCGCATGATGACTATGAACTTCGACGACCCCTATCAGGTCGAAGACGTCATGCTCAAAGATCTCGAAAAACACCATGCTGAGGAACACGAGCCGGCCCATGCCTTGACGACCATGGCCGAAGGTCTGCCGGCGGTCGGGATCGTCGCCGCGGTGCTCGGGATCGTGAAAACCATGGGCAGCATCAACGAGCCGGTGGAAGTTCTGGGCGCCATGATCGGCGGCGCGCTGGTCGGGACGTTCTTGGGGATTTTTCTGTCCTATCTGGTAGTGGCCCCGTTGGCCGGTCGCCTCAATCAAATCTTGCAGGAAGAAGGCCGTTTGTTCAGCGTGATCAAGGACACTTTGGTGTCGCATCTTCATGGCAACGCGCCACAGATCTCGGTCGAAATCGGCCGTAAAAGCATACCGTCCGATTTACAGCCGACGTTTTATGAATTGGACGAAGCCATCGCCGCCATCCCGCCCGAGATGACCAACGGCTGATTGCCGCGTGATCCTGTGGACCACCGGGTCGAGCCCGGTGGTGACTGTATATCAATGGAAGGTGCGTCTCTCTCACGTCGTGGACCACCGGATCGAGCCCGGTGGTGACGGTTTAGCGATCACGTCATTGCCGGGCTTGACCCGGCAATCCATTGCTTTTCTCAACGGCTGAGGTGCTTAGCGGCTTCGAGCGCGAAATACGTCAAAACCCCATCAGCCCCAGCGCGTTTGAAGGCCAACAGGCTTTCGAGCATGGCGGCATCGCGGTCAAGCCAGCCATTGAGACCGGCGGCTTCGATCATGGCATATTCGCCCGACACTTGATAAGCGAAGGTCGGCACCGCAAAAGTGTCTTTCACACGCCGCACGATATCGAGATAGGGCATGCCCGGCTTGACCATAACCATGTCGGCGCCTTCGCTCAGATCAAGCGCCACTTCGCGCAACGCTTCATCACTGTTGCCAGCATCCATTTGATAGCTGCGTTTATCGGCTTTGCCCAAATTGCTTTTGGAGCCGACGGCGTCGCGGAACGGACCATAGAACGCCGACGCATATTTCGCGGCATAGGCCATGATCATGGCGTTTTGCAATCCGGCCTGTTCCAAGGCCTGGCGGATGGCGCCGATGCGACCGTCCATCATGTCGGATGGGGCTTGGATGTCGGCACCGGCTTCGGCTTGGACCAGTGCTTGCTTGATCAACACCGCAACGGTTTCGTCATTTAAGATTTGGCCGCCTTCGACCAAGCCGTCTTGGCCGCTGGTGGTATAAGGATCAAGGGCCACATCGCATAACACACCGATCTCGGGCACGGCTTTTTTCAGGGCGCGGGTGACGCGGCAAATCAAATTGTCCGATGAGACGGCTTCGCGCCCGTCATCGAATTTTTTATCCTGCGGCACGTGGGGAAACAGCGCCAGAACCGGGATACCCAAAGCGGCGGCTTCGCGCGCCGCGGTCACAACTTCCTCGATATCAAGGCGTTTGAT
>JBBCIP010000176.1:0-31569 GCA_037189785.1 Alphaproteobacteria bacterium | reverse complement strand
CAGGGACCCATTTTCATGGGCGTGATCTCCTGCGTTAAAAACCGTGGCTATGAAGGAAATCGTTAACAGCGTCACCGGTGGCAGTCCAGCAATCGGATCGATGATGGCTATGAGGGGATGCGGTTTGTATGGCGGCCAAGCGTTGATCGGCAATGAAGTGGACGCGATAACTATCCGGCACAGTTGTGGCAACCGACCGTAAGTGAGGTTCGGTGTCGTCTATGAAA
Source organism: Alphaproteobacteria bacterium (assembly GCA_037189785.1). Classification (GTDB taxonomy): domain Bacteria; phylum Pseudomonadota; class Alphaproteobacteria; order Sphingomonadales; family Govanellaceae; genus Govanella. Next base: position 31,342 of record JBBCIP010000176.1, on the reverse strand, counting down.
ATCACCGGCGCTTGGACGCGGTCCGCCAGCATGCGGACGGAAGCGCCCTTCAAGCCGGTATTTGTAACAACAGGCGCCGTTAAGCCATGCCGCGTGAACGATGCAATCCGCCGGGTACGGAACGGATCCGGTAGATTGGTCAGGACCACAACTTGGGCCCGACCGGCGAGCGCGGTCAGTGTCGCAATTGCTCCGGTCACGGGCGGAAGATTGTCAACTTCTGCCGCGAAAAAGTCGTTAATCATTGGGATTAACTCGTCGAGCACCACAGCGCTGTCGTCGTTTTGGCGACGAATATTTCCTTCCAGGCGGTAGTTTTCGAAATTGATATAAAAGCCGAGCCGCTTCAAGTAGGTCTCGAGCGGGGCGGCAAAATGCACAATCACCTCGTCGGCATCGCAGATAAGCAGAGGGCGATTGGGGATGAGTTCGAGAGCGTCTATTTGAGAACGCGTGAAATCGGCTAACTTGTGCATATGTCCTATCTTGTCGGCAAAAGTATTAACAAAAAACTTACCATAGTTGTGCGTCGTCGGGGCTGAGACAATGCCACGCTTTGGTCACCACAGTGGGTTGCATACCAATATGGTCGCAAAATGACAGCAAGCGTGGTTCATAGTCCATTATGAACTGTAATATACCCGCTAATGTGGTGCGTTCAGTCAGTTTTGTCTTCAATGTTTCGAGTGAAAACCCTGTGATGCCGAGGAACCGATTTAACGTGTCTTCGTCTTGGGCGATAAAAGCCATTGCCTGAAGCGCTAAAGTTTCGGCTTGATCTACAGTAATTATTTGGGGTTTGGAGCTAATCATTCTACATCTTGAATAGTTTACAGGGGTGCTAACACTTATTTAGCAAGTTTGCGACAGTATAACGCTATTGGCAAACTGCTGCGATCCCGGTTACATAACATGTTATGCGTCATGGTTAGCGGGGCCAGTGGTTTACGGGTATTGGACAAAGTTGATGAATGACGCCTATTCCTGCGAGTTGCGTATTGCGGTGGTGAACTTTTAGAGACAGGCAGTCGGCCTGGACTATGCTCGTGACGTTGGAAGGGAAGTAAGGAAAACATGACGAAGACCGTCCTCATCGTCGAGGATAATGAGCTGAATATGAAGCTCTTTTCCGACCTTCTCGGCGCCCATGGCTATTCAACTATTCAAACCAAAGATGGTATGCAAGCGTTGGAGCTGGCACGGGAGCATCACCCCGACCTGATTCTGATGGATATCCAACTTCCGGAGGTGTCCGGGTTGGAGGTTACAAAATGGCTCAAGGAAGATAGCGAGCTCAACAAGATACCCGTTGTGGCGGTGACCGCTTTTGCCATGAAGGGTGATGAAGAAAAAATTCGCGAAGGGGGCTGCGAGGCTTATATTGCAAAACCCATTTCTGTTGCTGAGTTCATCGCGACTGTTCGTCGCTTCACGGAATAAACCCCGGGATAAGTTCCGGGATAAGCTACGGGATAAGTATGTCTGCGCGCGTATTGGTTGTTGATGATGTCTTACCAAACGTCAAATTGCTCGAAGCAAAATTGACGAGTGAGTATTTTGATGTCATTTGCGCGACCAGCGGTGAGGAGGCTTTGGGGCTTATTGCCAAAACGCCGCCGGATATCATTCTGTTGGATGTGATGATGCCGGGTATGGACGGCTTCGAGGTGTGCCGGCGAATCAAATCCAACCCAAAGTCAGCCCATATCCCCGTTATCATGGTAACCGCCCTTGATCATCCCAAAGATCGGGTCACCGGGCTTGAAGCCGGGGCCGACGATTTCCTTACAAAACCCGTCCATGATGTGGCTTTGTTTGCCCGGGTCCGGTCCTTGGTGCGGCTGAAAATGCTGACCGACGAGCTTTTGATGCGGGAAAGCACCAGCCAGACTTTGGGGCTTCCGTCTGAACCGGCCTTGCGGGCAGAGGAGGAGATTACCGATGCCCGCATCCTGTTGGTCGAAGATCAAGAACGGTCGGCTGGGCGGATCAGCGAAGCGGTGGCCATGATCGGTCGGGTCGATACCGACCAGACCGGCAGTACGGCCATTGAGCGGGCGGTGGGGCGTGATTTCGACCTGGTCATCATCAGTCTCAGTTTATCCAGCGTTGACGGTCTGCGGATCTGTTCACAATTGCGCTCGATTGAGGAAACCCGCCATGTCCCGATCCTGGTGATTGTTGACGAGAACAACTCGCGGGAGCTGCTGCGGGGGCTGGAGATCGGCGTGAACGATTATCTCGTGCGCCCGATTGACCGCAATGAGCTGGTGGCCCGGGCTCGGACCCAGATTCGCCGCAAACGCTATGCCGAGCAGCTCAGGAAGACGGCCCATTTGAATTACAAGATGGCGACCACAGATGCCGTCACCGGCCTCTATAACCGCCATTTCATGACCAGCCATCTCGAGACCCTGTTGCGCAGCTCCCAGGGCGGCCAAAAGCCTTTATCTTTGATGGTGATGGATATCGACTTCTTCAAACGCGTCAACGACACCTATGGCCACGCTGCGGGCGATTTGGTGTTGCGTGACTTTGCCGCCCGGATTGCGCGGAATATCCGGGGTATCGACCTGGCCGCCAGGTTCGGGGGCGAGGAGTTCGTGGTGATCATGCCGGAAACGGACATCGACTTTGCCGCCGTGGTGGCTGATCGGCTGCGGATCGCCATCGAAAGCGAGGCTTTTAACATCGGAACGGCCGGAGACCCGCAAAAAGTGACGGTCAGTATCGGTGTGGCCTGTACGGACACCTGCACGGACGGGGCAGCGGTTACAATGGAAGATTTGATCGATAAGGCCGACCAAGCCCTGTATCAGGCCAAAAACACAGGCCGGAACTGCGTCGTGCTGGCCCGGGATATGGGCAATCGGGGCGTCAGTGCGGTGGCCAGTCCTGCCTAAATTAGCTTCCCGGCTACAGAACCATCACAGACAGGCAATTGGCAACAAAAAAACCGGACAAACGCCCGGTTTTTCTGAAATCTTTATATAGAACAGCCCCTTACGAGGCGCTTGCTCTATTTGATCTTAGCTTCCTTGAACTCAACATGCTTGCGTACGACCGGGTCGTACTTGCGCTGTGAGAGTTTTTCCGTCTGCGTACGGGGATTTTTGCGGGTCACATAGAAAAACCCGGTATCCGCCGTGCTCAGGAGCTTGATCTTAATGCTTGTCGGCTTAGCCATTGCTCAGTCTCGCTTAGTCGCTCGAAATTCAGAGCGGCACAATAGACGAGGAGACAGTGAAGTCAAGGAAAACCGACGCTAAAGTTAAGCCTGACCCATTTGGGCCCAAAACCTGGCTATGTGATCCGGCCTCGGCTTTCGGGGGCAAGCAATTCCTTAACTTTTATTGCCGACAATGAGCGCGATACAATCATTCCATACCCATTGGGAGCGCAAGAGGGTATTTTGAGTATGAGCAACAGGCGTATTGATGAAGACCAGCTGCTGCGGGATCTGCGAATCGAGGCACGGGACGTGCTCGAGGACAAAATCAGCATCTTAAATAGCCATTTGGCCCGGGTCGTGTTGGACCCGGTGCAGGCCTTGCGTGATATCCGGATGGAGGCGCACAGTATCAAAGGGGTTGGTGCCGGGTTCGGGTTTTCTGCCGTAACACTGGTGGCACATCGTCTCGAAGACTATCTGTCGGATATTTCGACACTGACCGATTCTGATCAGATTCGCGATACACAAATCTTCATTGATCGGCTGCAAGAAGTCATTGACCGCTACCTCGATGCAGGACCGGATGATATTGCCATGGTGGTGCGCGGCCTTCCCATAAAAGTTGATAGTATGTTTGACGTCGATAGCATTGAGCAAACCGATATTGAAGTGATGTTGGTTGCACCAAGCGGGTTGGCCACACGCTATGTCAAACAAGAACTGATGGCCTGCGGCTATCGTGTGATCACCGTATCGCGCTCGCTCGAGGCGTTGGATTTTGTCGTCCATGGTCGCCCTGATTTGGTGATCGTGTCCGCTATTCTGCCAGGAATTGATGGGATCGATTTGATCCGGGCTTTAAATGCCATGCGCCACACACGCGACATTCCGTTGGCATTGCTCACCAGTATGGACGCCGGTGACGATCGGTTGCGTGATTTGCCGCCGCGTGTTCCGGTGTTGCGCAAAAGTGCGAACTTTTCTGATGATGTCGCGAAGGCTTTGGCGCAGTTGCGGATCATTTGACGTTACCGTGGCCGGATTACTTTCGACGCTTGCGTTTGGCGCCGTCTTTTTTCCGGCCTTCTATTTTCCGCTCTTCGCTTTTGCTGGATTTATTGGGGCGCTTGCCGCGGGGCGCTGGGCGGGCCCGGCGCTCGTCTCGGCTGCGGCCGCTCGCGCTGCCCTCTTCCAATAACTCAAAACGCATGCCGCCGGTCAGCGGCGTTGCTTCGGCCAAGCGTACTTGCACGCTGTCACCGATGCGATAACTGCGCCCCGTGCGCTCGCCGATCAAGCTATGGCGGCTTTGATCAAGGTGAAAGTAATCGCCACGCAGCGACGAAATGGGAATTAGTCCATCCGCACCTGTTTCACTCAGCCGCACGAACAAACCGAATTTCGTGGCCGATGCAATGCGCCCGGTGAAAATCGAGCCGGTGCGTTCCGACAAAAAGGCGGCAAGATAGCGATCGGTCGATTCCCGTTCGGCAATCATCGCCCGTCGTTCGGTGGCCGAGATATGGGCTGCGGTTTCTTGAAAATTGGTACGATCATCCGCCGTAAGGCCGTCGTCGCCAAGTTTTAGGGCCGAGATCAGGCCACGATGCACCAACACATCGGAGTAGCGACGGATCGGTGAAGTAAAATGCGCATAGCGCAACAGCGCCAAGCCGAAGTGACCGCGATTGTCGGGGCCGTAATAGGCTTGGGTTTGTGTTCTTAACACCACTTCATTGACGACATGGGCGTTGGGCGTATCAACCACACGCTCAAGCACACCATTGAACAGTTTGGGGCTGAGCACTTGGCCACGCGCCAGTTTGATGTTCAATGTCGACAGAAAATCCCTAAGCGCTTCCACTTTGTCTTCGGACGGTTCTTCGTGGACACGGTACATGCACAGTTCGCGATGGGCTTCGAGCGTTTCAGCGGCCGCCACATTGGCGGCGATCATGAAATTCTCGATCAGCTTATGCGCATCCAAGCGTTCGCGTTCGCGCACATCGACGACCTTGCCTTCGGGGTCAAGCATGACTTTCCGTTCCGGCATGTCGAGTTCAAGGGCGCCGCGTTTGATACGGGCCGCTTCCAAGGCCTCATACGCGCCGTATAGCGGCTTGATCACCGTCTCCAGCAATGGGTCGGTTTCGTCAGTGCCATGGCCATCGAAAGCGGCCTGGAAGGTTTCGTAGGACAGATTTGCCGCAGACCGCATCAACCCACGCACAAAGTGATGGCGGATTTTCTGTCCGTCGGCTGTGAACCACATATGGACGGCCATGACCGCGCGATCGACATGCGGCATCAAGGAACAGAGATCGGCCGATAATTCTTCGGGCAGCATCGGCACGACGCGATCGGGGAAATAAACGGAGTTGCCGCGGGTCCAGGCATCGCGATCAAGGGCGCTGCCGCTTGTGACATAATGGGCGACATCGGCGATGGCGACGATCACATGCCAGCCGCCAGGATTTTTGGGGTCCGGATCGGCTTCGGCCCAGACGGCATCGTCATGGTCGCGGGCGTCAGCCGGATCAACGGTGATCAATGGCGTGGCCCGTAAGTCGACGCGGCCATCGACAGTTGGCGGTTTGGCTTTCTTGGCGTCACGGATCGCGGCCGGATTAAATTCGGTCGGAATGCCGTGGGCGTGGATCGCGATCAAACTGATCGAGCGCGGGGAGTCGAGCGCGCCCAAGATTTCTTTCACCCGCGCCGGTCGAAGCCCAAGCGGGCGACCGCGACCGCGCATTTCTTCGGCCATCACCAGTTCGCCGGGCTTTGCCCCGTTCCACTGATCTTCATCGACCTTGAATTCCATACGCATCTTTTTATCGACCGGCGTCAAGCGCCCTTCGGGGCGACCATCGCGGCCCTTGATGATGGAAAATCGCGCGAGGAACGGTGGCTCGGTTGGGTCCAAGCGTTTGATGATGACGGCTTGATAGAGTGTGTGGCTAAGCTTTTCGAGCCGCGCCAGTGCGCGATCGCCAATGCCCAATGCACTTTTATTGTCTTCCTTCAGAAGAATGAGCGGCGGCGCTTCCTGGGGGTTCAGTTTGTCGGGGCGGACTACGGCATGGCCTTGGCTGTCGCGACCGATGACTTCCACCACCACGACTTCCGGAAGCTCATCGCTTTTGTGAACCGTACGGCGATGGCCACGTTGCAACAAACCGTCGTCGGCCATTTCTTTCAAGACGGCTTTCAGTTTGATGCGATCGGCACCATAAATATGGAAAGCCCGGGCGATTTCTCGTTTGCCGACCAATCCTGGTTCATTCGAGATGAAGCGTAGGATTTCATCTTTGCTGGGGAAGGGGGCGGCCCCCTTTTTGCGCGATGTGGTCAACTGAACTCGTTATGCCTTGCTCTTGCTGGTGGACGATTTTTTTGCAGCCGGTTTTTTTGCAGCTGGTTTTTTTACAGCCGGCTTCTTCGCTGCTGTTTTTGTAGCGGCTGCTTTTTTTGGCGCTGCTTTTTCAGGTGTTTTCTTTGCGGCCGGAGCCTTCTTCGCGGCGGGTTTTTTAGCTGCGGGTTTTGCGGCCGCTTTTTTGCGGGCCGGTTTTTTCCCGCCGCCTTTTTCAGCGCGGGCGGCGATCAGGGCCACGGCTTCGTCAAGGGTGACGGTGTCCGGCGATGATGCGCGCGGCAATGTCGCATTGATGCTGCCGTCGGTGACATAGGGGCCATAGCGCCCATTCATCACTTTGATTGCGGAGCCGCTGACCGGGTGGGCCCCAAGTTCCTTCAACGCTTCCGGCGCCGCACGGCCGCGCCCTTTTTTGCCTTCGGCCAAAACGGTGACGGCGCGGTTGATGCCGACCGAGAACACTTCTTCGGTTGAGCTCAAGCTCGCAAATTTTCCGTCATGGGCCAGATACGGACCATAGCGCCCGATGGCCGCCGTGATCGGTTTTCCACTTTCGGGATGAAGGCCGACTTCACGCGGTAAAGACAACAGAGCGAGCGCTTTTTCAAAATCCAACTGATCGAGCGGTACGTCGCGTGGGATCGACGCGCGTTTCGGTTTGTCGCCTTCGCCCAACTGAACGTAAGGACCGAACCGGCCCGAGCGCAGCGTGACATCAAGGTTGCTTTCCGGATCGACCCCAAAGACTTTCGGGCCTTCGGCCAATTCGGGATCGACGCCGTTGGCGGCATCGGCCATTTGTCGTGTGAAGCGGCATTCGGGATAATTCGAGCAGCCGATGAAGGCGCCGAATTTGCCCATTTTCAGACTCAGTTTTCCTTCCGCGCAAGATGGACAGGCGCGCGGATCTTTGCCTTCTTCGGTTACCGGAAACACATGCGGGCCCAACAGATCATTGAGCTTGTCGAGAATTTCCGACGTACGCAGATCCTTGGTCGCCAGGACGGCGGCCGAGAAATCGCGCCAGAACGCCCGCAATACCTCTTTCCAGCCGATGTCGCCCGCGGAAATTTCATCAAGATCTTCTTCGAGACCGGCGGTGAAATCATATTCCACATAGCGCGGGAAGAAGCTTTCGAGAAACGCCGTGACCAGCCGCCCTTTGTCTTCGGCCATGAAGCGGTTGCGTTCCATCTTCACATAACTGCGGTCGCGCAACACTTGCAGGATCGACGCATAGGTCGATGGCCGCCCGATGCCCAATTCTTCCATTCTTTTCACCAGCGAGGCTTCGGTGAACCGTGGTGGCGGCTCGGTGAAATGTTGTTCGGGGCGAACGTCTTCGGTCTTTAAGTTTTGACCGCTGGCCAATGGCGGCAGCATGTTGCTGTCTTCGTCGTCACCGGCGTCGTCGCGGCCTTCTTGATACAATTTCAAGAAGCCGTCGAATTTCTGAACCGAGCCGCTGGCGCGCAGGGCGACTTTGCCGTCGCCGGACACAAGGTCGGCACTGGTGCGTTCAAACACCGCCGCTTCCATTTGGCTGGCAATGGTCCGCTTCCAGATCAAGTCATAAAGCTTGAACTGTTCATCGGTCAGGGTGCGGGCGACGCTATCCGGCTTGCGGCTGAGATCCGTCGGGCGGATCGCTTCATGGGCCTCTTGGGCGTTTTTGGCTTTGGTTTTGTATTCGCGGGCTTGACCCGGCACATACGACTTGCCGAAATTCTTCTCGATCACCGAGCGGCAGCTTTGGATCGCTTCGGCGGCGATTTGCACGCCATCGGTCCGCATATAGGTGATCAGACCAACGGTTTCACCGCCGATGTCCAAACCTTCGTAAAGTTTTTGCGCGACCTGCATGGTGCGGGTGGCACTGAAGCCGAGCTTACGGGCGGCTTCTTGCTGTAACGTCGATGTGGTGAACGGTGGTTGCGGGAAGCGGCGCTGCGGCTTGCTTTCGACCTGAGCGACACGGAACGCTGCGGCGGCCACTTGCGACCGGGCGGCTTCGGCCGATCCGGCATTGCCGAGCGTGAACTTATCAAGCTTTTCGCCGTTCAGTTCCACCAGCCGGGCCGTGAATGGCGCGCTTTCGGGTGTTAAAAGGTCAACCAGGACGGTCCAGTATTCCTGGGCCACGAACGCTTCGATTTCTTGTTCGCGCTGACACACCAAGCGCAGGGCGACCGATTGCACCCGACCAGCCGAGCGGGCCCCGGGCAATTTCCGCCACAATACCGGCGACAGTGTAAAGCCGACCAAATAATCCAGGGCGCGGCGGGCCAGATAGGCGTCGACCAGTTCCTGATCGATGTCGCGCGGGTTAGAAATGCCTTTTTCGATGGCGGATTTGGTGATTTCGTTGAAGACGACGCGTTTGGTTTCAATTTTCTTGAGCGCGCCTTTGGATCTTAGGGCTTCCATCAAATGCCACGAGATGGCTTCGCCTTCACGGTCCGGGTCGGTGGCGAGATAGAGCTTGTCGGCGTCTTTAATAGCCTTGGCGATGTCGGCCAGGCGCTTGGCGCTATCGCGGTCGACCTCCCACTCCATGGCGAAATCTTCGTCCGGGCGGACCGAGCCGTCTTTGGACGGCAGGTCGCGAATATGCCCAAAGCTCGCCAGGACGTGATAATCCTTGCCGAGATACTTGTTAATAGTCTTGGCCTTAGCAGGCGATTCGACAACAACGACTTTGGTCATGAAATCCGCAAACGGTCCATATTTAGAAGAAGGGTGTCTGGCGCTTTAGCATAGAAGCGGGCGCTCTGGAACCGTATTTCTCGGTCGTCATCGAAATCGTCGGACTTATAGCGGCATCAAAGCGACCTTATTTCCGGGTTGGCGCTCGACCCGCCCCGCCAGCTCAAGTTCAAGGATAATGGTAAGGATAACAGAGGGTTGGAGATTGGCGCTGCGGATCAAATCATCCACGGAAACGCCCACCGGATTGAGCAGATTGAGAGCTATAGCGCGGGCATCGGCCAAATCGCTTTCCGTCGCCTCCGCCACCGGGCCGGTGACATAGGACGGGGCCGGCTCCCGAATCCGGCGCTGGTCGAGTGATGCAAGCACGGCCAGGACATCGGCGGCGCTCTCGGTCACGGTTGCCCCTTCGCGCAGCAACTGGTTGGCACCTTGGGCCCGGGGGTCCAGGGGCGAGCCGGGAACGGCAAACACTTCCCGCCCTTGGGCCAGAGCATAGCTGGCGGTGATCAGCGATCCCGACTTTAAATTAGCCTCGACCACGACCACGCCGCGGCATAACCCGGAAATGATGCGATTGCGGCGCGGAAAGTGGCGGGCTTGGGGTTCCGTGCCCAAGGGAATTTCCGACACCAAGACGCCGGCATTTAAAATGTGCTCATAAAGCGCGTCGTGTTCGCGCGGGTAGATGACATCGACCCCGCCAGCCAGAATGGCAGCGGTGCCGGTCGCCAAGCTTGCGGCATGGGCCGCACCGTCGATCCCCCGGGCCAGCCCGGATACCACGGTATACCCGGCTTTTCCCAGGTCCTGGGCGATTTGCCCGGCAATTTTTCGGCCAATCGTCGATGCGTTTCGGGAGCCGACGATCGCGACCATGGGTTTTTGCAGGAGATGGGCGTGACCGCGCAGAAACAACAAGGGTGGTGCGTCTTCAACCGCGGCCAGCGCTTCGGGATAGCCCGTTTCCCCCCAAAATAACAGCGCAGCCCCGATCCGGGCGGCCGCTTGTAGTTCGGCCTGGGCGGCGGTTTGGCTATAGATGGTGATTTGCCGGGCCAATCCACCCCGACGGGCGAACATCGGCAGCATCAACAACGCTTCTTCGGCGCTGCCGAAGCGGGTGATCAATTGACGAAAGGTAACGGGCCCGACATTTTCGCTGCGAATCAGGCGCAACCGTGCCAGCCGCTCGGCGTCACTGAGATGAATGGATTGCATAAGGCTTCTCCCCCCGGAAAGCGGGAGAAAGTGTGACAGGTTTTAGGTTTTGGTCAATCGAAAGTAGAAAAACCTTATTGGTCTTTCGAGCCGATCTTTGGCTCCTGCCGTTTCAGGATGCGGGCGATATTGGCGCGATGGGTATAGAAAATCAGCACCGCCAGAATAGCCGTATAAACGATCAAATGCTTGGTGCCGAGACCGTTGGCATAAAGCGGTGTCAGCGCGGCCGCGATCAACGCCGCGAGCGACGACATCCGATAAAGATAGGCGACGATCAACCAGGTTAAGATGGCGGCCAATCCCAAAGGCCAGGCCAGTGCCAGCAAAATCCCCAAGAAGGTCGCGACTCCTTTGCCGCCTTTGAACTTGAGCCAGATTGGAAACAGGTGACCGATAAACGCCGCCAGTCCCGCGACCAGTCCCAATGCCGGGGACCAGAGCGATGCGATCAACACCGCCGCAGCCCCTTTCCCGCCATCAAGCAATAACGTCGCCGCAGCGAGCCCTTTGTTGCCGGTGCGGAGAACATTGGTGGCGCCGATATTGCCGGAGCCGATGTTACGAATGTCACCGAGCCCAGCGAGCTTCGTCAGCACCAAGCCAAACGGTATGGAGCCCAAAATATAACCGCCGACAATGGCGATATACGTTGGAACAACATCGGCCATGGGCCCTATAAATGGGGGCCAAGTGACGGGCGAAATGTCAATCATTGACGAAACACCACCTTGCCGCCGACAACGGTCATTAAAACTTTGCCTTGTGCTGGACGTTCATCGAACGGTGTGTTTTTTGATTTGCCGCGGAATTTGTCCGCATCAATCTTAACCGCCACATCCGGATCAAACAATACCAGATCGGCCGGGGCGCCGATGGCCAAGCGTCCGCCCGGCAGTTTGAAAAGATCGGCGGGCTTACGGGTCAAGCGATCGATCACAGCCATCAACGGCAGATCGCCGTTGTGATAAAGATCGAGCGATACCGGCAGCAATGTTTCAAGGCCTGCGGCCCCAAAGGCGGCTTGGGCGAACGGCAAACGCTTGCCTTCTTGATCCTGGGGATCATGGCCGCTGGCAATGACATCGATGGTGCCGTCGCGTAATCCGTCTACGACAGCGCGGCGATCATCTTCGGCGCGTAACGGCGGCGAGATCTTGGCGAAGGTGCGGTAATCACTGACCGCCAATTCGTTCAAGGCAAAATGCGGCGGTGTCGCGCCGCAGGTGATCGGCAAACCACGGGCCTTGGCCGCACGAATGACATCGAGACTTTTGGCACAGGTCACTTGCGCAAAATGAAGACGTCCGCCGGTGGCTTCGACCAGGCGAATGTCGCGTTCGATCAGGATCACTTCGGCCAAGCTGGAGCTTGCCGGCAAGCCAAGCCGGGTGGCCAGTTCACCGGCATTCATCACACCTTTGGATAAAGACGGTTCTTCGGCGTGCTCGACCACAAGAATGTCGAACATCCGGCCGTATTTTAAAATTTTCAGCAGCACCGACGCATCGGCCACCGCCGCACGGCCGTCGGTGAAGGCGACTGCCCCGGCCATGGTCAAAAGACCGATTTCAGTCATCTCGCGGCCTTCGAGTTTTTTGGTCGCCGCGGCCATCGGGGCAAGGTTGACCAGAATGTCATCGCTGCGCCGCCGCGCCATATATTCAACCAGCGAGACACCATCAATCACTGGCTTGGTGTTCGGCATGGTGATGATGGTTGTCACACCACCGGCCACCGCCGATTGGCTGGCCGACGCCAATGTTTCTTTGTGTTCGGCGCCGGGCTCGCCCACAAACACCCGGCTGTCGATCAGGCCGGGTGCTAAAACCGCACCACGCCCATCAATCACTTTGACACCGGCCGGGACATCGCCGCCGCGTAATCCGGCGCCGATGGCGATGATCTTACCGTCTTTGACAATCAACCCGCCGATCGCATCAAGGCGTGTTTCCGGATCAATCAACCTGACATTGACAAAGGCGAGCGCGGTCATTGGGCGCCCCCATTGCGCAGATCTCGGGTTAAGGCATCAAGGCAGGCCATACGCACGGCAACACCCATTTCTACTTGTTCTTGAATGGCGCTTCTGTGGATGTCGTCGGCCACATTGCTGTCGATTTCAACGCCACGGTTCATGGGGCCGGGATGCATGATCAAGGCATCGGGTTTGGCCACCGAAAGCTTGTCGTGATCCAAACCATAGAGATTGAAAAATTCCCGGATGCTCGGCAGATAGCTGCTTTCCATGCGTTCTTGTTGGAGCCGCAGCATCATCACGATGTCGCAATCGACCAAACCTTTGCGCATATCATAGAAAACCTCGACCCCCAGTTGTTCGACCGCTGACGGCAGCAATGTCGGCGGTGCGACAACCCGCACCGTCGCACCCATGGCGCTCAGCAGATAAATGTTCGAGCGGGCCACGCGGCTGTGCAGAATGTCGCCGCAGATCGCGACCAACAATCCGCTCAGGCGGCCCTTGCGGCGGCGGATGGTGACGGCATCCAACAGCGCTTGGGTCGGGTGTTCGTGCTGTCCGTCCCCGGCATTGATGACGGCGCCGGACACTTTCTGAGACAGCAGTTTCACCGCCCCCGATTCCGAATGGCGGACCACCAGCAAATCCGGATGCATGGCGTTCAAGGTGATCGCCGTATCAAGCAGCGTTTCACCCTTTTTGAGCGAGGACGAATCCGCCTGCATGTTGATGACATCGGCCCCGAGCCGTTTGGCGGCCAATTCAAACGACGTGCGCGTTCGGGTTGAGTTTTCGAAAAAGAGATTGATGAGCGTCATGCCCTTCAAAATCGACTTTTTCTTATTGGTTTGCCGGTTCTGTTCGACATAGCTGTCAGCGAGATCCAGAAGCCCTTGAATTTCCAAAGGATTAAGGCCTTCGATGCCGAGCAGATGCTTGTGGGGGAAAATCGGTGCGCCAGCAGCAAACGCGGCTGATGCGGCGGAGGCGGGGGGTGTTTGATCTGTGCGTGTCATTAAAGCCAGATTTATAAAGACCACACGGGGATACGGCAAGGGCGAGTTTTGCTCATGAGCGTCAATCGTCGCTGAAATCACCGCTGAATATTTATGCTGAATACCTATCTAGCGGTGGAGGTCAGCCAATCGATCGTTAGGTCTTCGACCTGCGCCACAAATTCCGGTGGGCTGTCGGGGCTTTGTGTCACCTCCGCCAGTTCGGAAAGACGGAGGATCGTTGTCAGCAACATGATGCGGTCGAGCTCCAAACGGCGGCCGGTTTGGTGTTGATAGGCGGAGACCAGTCGCGTCGTCAAATCCGCAGAAATCAGATTCGAAGCGATAAAATCCTGATGCAATGGGCCAAAGCCGCTATCGGCGAAGTCGTAAAGGCCGTTTAAGGTCTGAAGCTTGTGGTCGAAGGCCATGTTCCAGCCGTGGCCGTCAAAATAGCCATAGGTCATGCCATGGGGGTCCGGCGGTAACGCCTGCCACTGTTGAAGACTGGCCCGGGCATGGGCTTGGAATGCACGGGGCAGGCGCGGAATGGCAACAGTATATAAGGTGTCGGCGTCTAACCATGGGGGAATTGTCGTGGCTCCCACGGCCTTGAGGGCCGTGGCGGGCAGGCGATGGATCAGGTGATAAAATCGCGCAAGATCATCGGCCAGCCGATTCCGGGACGCGGGCGAGAGTTTTGCGTAATCGGCAGCGGTTAAATGGTCGCCAGGCAGTTTATCATGACGGGAAAACATCGGATCTGCGGACACGATCCGCAAATCCGGGACCGTGATCGGAACCTCGGCGGTCATTAGGGCCGGGCGGATGATCGTCAGCATCGCCGCTTCGCGGCGGAGCGCGGCGCGGGCGCTGTCATGCCGTGGGAATTTAAAGATGACGGCGCCGTCCACGTCGATCGCAATGGAATCCCAGCCGATGGTGATCGGCGTGAATTGCCCGCCGTCATGTTCGGGAAATGCTTTGATGATGACGGCTTTCAGGGCCTCAATGTCGTGATCCGCAGCTGCCATCGGCGGACCCTATCCTTGGCTGGGTTTCGGCTGTATGCGCAGAAAATCCAAGAAGCCTTGCAGGATGTAGGCGGCGGCCATGCGGTCGACCACTTCGGCGCGTTTTTTGCGGCTGGCGTCAGCTTCGATCAAGTATTTGGTTACGGCGACCGTCGACAGCCGCTCGTCCCACAATGTTATGGGTAAATCAATGTGACCGGCGCAGTTCTGGGCGAATTGGCGGGTCGATTGCGCCCGCGGGCCTTCGCTGCCGTCCATATTCAGCGGCAGGCCGATCACCAAGCCTACGGCCCGGCGGTCGGCAATCAGTTTTTTCAACTCCGCCACGTCTAAAGTGAACTTTTGACGACGCAGAGTGATGACCGGTGTGGCCACAAAGCGGGTCAGGTCCGAGGTCGCGATACCGACCGTTTTGGTGCCGACATCAAGGCCGAACAAGGCCCCACGGTCGGCTACAGTGGTCACGAAATTTGCTACGGTCAGTACAGTCATGTCCGGTGTCATACCGGGAAATGGGGGGTGAGGCTAGAAATTCCGTGCCAGCACCGCGGCGATTCTCGGTATTTTTGCGGTCGCGCGGCTTATGCTGGCCAGTCTCGGATTGCGGCGGTTGAATTCCGTGGGGCCGGGACGCCATTGGGACATGACGGTTATATAGATGTCCAAAGCGGAAAAGCCGGACGGCAGAAAATAAGGTGTGCCCGCCGCAGTCTTTTCCAACACGTGCCATAATTCCATACGGTAATCATCGGTCAAATGATGAAAATCACTGGCTGTGGACCCTTCGAGCCCCCATTTTTGCGGATCGTCCCCATAATTGAAGGTGGGATAGATTTCCGAGACCAGAAAGATCAGCCAACGTAAGAATGCGGCTTTGTCGCCTTGTGGGATCAGGCCCGAGTTTGGGTGACGGTCGCCGAGGTAAAGAACAATGGCGGCGCTTTCGGTCATAACCTGGCCGTCGGGGAGGACCAAGGTCGGCACCTGGCCGGTTATGTTGAGGGCCAACAATTGCTCCCGGGCCGGGCCAGGTTCCAGATAGGGCAGCCATTCGGTGGTATAGGCTAAGTCGCATAAGTCTAGGGCCGCTTCGACGATGGCCGACCCGCAGCCTTTTGATGCGAAAAGCCGATAATTTGGCATGTGAATTACCCTTTGTTGCATTTCAGGACGGGCAATGAGACCGCCTGAGGCGGCTCATTCCTTGCACCCTGAATCCCATGGTGCTAGTGTCCCGCGTTCAAAGAACACTAGTCTAAGAACGGAACCCCAGAGTCATGTCGATTGATCTTTCGACCGTCCGGCGTATCGCCAATTTGGCTCGTATTGAAGTGGCGGAAGAAGAACTTCCCCCCCTCGCGACCGAGCTTAACAAGATTTTGGCTTTTGTAGAACAGCTTGAGGCGGTGAACACCGATGATGTTCAGCCACTGACCAGTGTGGTCGACGCCCAGTTGCCGCAACGTGTGGATGAGGTCACCGACGGCGGGTACCCCGACCGCGTGTTGGCCAACGCCCCCCATGCCGAGCATGGCTTTTTTACTGTTCCCAAAGTGATTGAATAAAGATGACTGCATTAACGGATTTGACCATTGTTGAGGCCCGGGCGGGGCTGACGGCGGGTGAATTTTCGGCCCGCGAACTGACCCAAGCCTATATTGACGCCATGACGGCGGCCCGCGGCCTGAATGCCTATATTGCCGAAACCCCGGATCACGCCTTGGCCCAGGCCGATGCCGCCGATCAGGCGATCCGCGCCGGGACGGCCGGCCCATTGGCGGGCATTCCCCTGGGGATTAAGGACTTGTTTTGTACCGAGGGGGTTCATTCCCAAGCCAGTTCCAAGATGTTGGACGGGTTCAAACCGGCTTACGAGTCGACCGTGACCAGCAATTTATGGCGCGATGGTGCGGTGATGCTTGGTAAATTGTCCATGGACGAGTTTGCCATGGGGTCGTCGAACGAAACGAGCTATGCCGGGGCGGTTATCAATCCGTGGCGGGCCCAGGGTTCGGACCAGAATTTGGTGCCGGGCGGGTCATCCGGCGGGTCATCGGCGGCGGTTGCGGCTCATATCGCGGCTGGGGCGACCGGTACCGATACCGGCGGCTCGATCCGCCAACCGGCGGCGTTCACCGGTACGGTCGGGATCAAGCCGACTTATGGTCGCTGTTCGCGCTGGGGGATCATTTCTTATGCGTCGTCGCTCGATCAAGCCGGGCCGATTGCCCGGACGGTCAGGGATGCGGCGCTGATGCTCGGGTCTATGGCTGGGTATGACCCTAAAGATTCGACCTCGATCAATCGTCCGGTGCCGAACTATCGCGCGGCTCTGACCGGGGACATTCGGGGGCTTAAGGTTGGTATTCCAAAAGAATATCGCCCTGATACCTTGCCGCCCGAAATTCAAAAATTGTGGGATCAAGGGGTGGCGTGGTTGAAGGATGGCGGAGCCGAGATCCGCGAAGTCAGCCTGCCGCATACCCAATATGCCTTGGCCACCTATTACATCGTTGCCCCAGCTGAGGCGTCGTCGAATTTGGCGCGTTATGACGGGGTGCGTTATGGCTTGCGCGTCAACGGCTCCAACTTGAACGACATGTATGCGAAAAGCCGCGGCGCCGGTTTCGGCGGCGAAGTGAAGCGCCGCATTCTGATCGGCACCTATGTGCTGTCGGCGGGATATTACGATGCCTATTACCTGAAAGCGCAAAAAGTGCGGAGCTTGATCGCCCGCGATTTTGCGACGGCATTTCAGGATGTGGATGTGTTGCTGACACCGACCGCGCCATCGGCGGCGTTTGCGGTGGGTGAGACCACCGATCCGATTTCGATGTATCTGAACGATGTCTTCACGGTGCCGGCGAGCTTGGCCGGTCTGCCGGCGATGTCTGTGCCGACCGGGCTGTCGAGCACCGGCTTGCCGCTTGGTTTGCAGTTGATCGGCCGTGTGTTTGATGAAGAAACAGTATTGAATGTCGGCTCGGTGATCGAGCGCGCCGCTAAATTCACGGCGCGTCCCACGAGCTGGTGGAGGGCGTAATCATGGCCAAATTGCTGCAAGGTGCGACAGGCGATTGGGAAGTCGTGATCGGTATGGAAGTCCATGCCCAAGTGGTGTCGAAAGCGAAATTGTTTTCCGGTGCCTCGACCGAGTTCGGGGCGGAACCCAATGCACAGGTGAGCTTGGTCGATGCCGCCATGCCCGGCATGTTGCCGGTCATCAATGAAGAATGTGTGCGCCAAGCTGTGCGCACCGGACTTGCGATCGGGGCTGCGATCAATTTGACCTCGGTGTTCGATCGCAAAAACTATTTCTATGCCGATCTGCCGCAAGGCTATCAAATCTCGCAATTCAAATATCCGATTGTCGGCGAGGGCGAGATCGTCATCGATGTTGATGGCGAAAACAAAACCATCGGTATCGAGCGCATCCATCTCGAACAAGATGCCGGTAAAAGCTTGCACGATCAAAATCCGACCTTGACCTATGTGGATCTCAATCGGTCCGGCGTGGCGTTGATGGAAATCGTCTCGAAACCGGATCTCCGGTCATCGGAAGAAGCCGGGGCTTATTTGAAAAAGCTGCGGACGATCTTACGCTATATCGGTACCTGCGACGGCAATATGGAAGAAGGGTCGATGCGCGCCGACGTTAACGTGTCGGTGCGACGCCCCGGCGATCCGCTCGGCACGCGGTGCGAAATCAAAAACGTGAATTCCGTTCGCTTCGTGCAGCAAGCGGTCGAGGTGGAAGCACGCCGTCAAATCGATATCATCGAAGACGGCGGTACGATCAAACAAGAAACGCGGTTGTTTGATCCGGGTCGTGGGGAAACACGCTCGATGCGGTCAAAGGAAGAAGCGCATGATTATCGGTATTTCCCTGACCCCGATTTGTTGCCGCTGACGTTGACCCAAGCCTGGGTCGATGATCTCAACGCACATTTGCCGGAATTGCCGGACGCCAAGCGCAATCGTTTGATCGAAGACCTCGGCTTGCCGGCCTATAACGCCGCGGTTCTGACAGCAGAAAAAGAAAGTGCCGATTATTACGAAACCTTATTGGCGGCGGTGGCCAAAGCAACCGGCAAACCGGTGAAAGATTTTGCAACGGCAACGTCCAACTGGGTGATGTCTGATTATTTCGGTGCGTTGAATAAGGCCGGAAAAGATGTCACCAATTCGCCGGTCACCATCGATAATGCGGCGAAGCTGCAAAAGCTTTTGATCGACGGTGTGATTTCCGGCCGGATCGCCAAGGACGTGTTCGAGATCATGTTCGAGACCGGCGGTGATCCCGAGCTGATCGTTGAAGAAAAAGGCTTGAAGCAGGTGTCCGACACCGGCGCCATCGAGGCGGCGATTGATGCGATCATGGCGGCCAATGCCGACAAGGTCGCTGAATACCGCAGCGGGAAAGACAAGCTGTTTGGGTTCTTCGTCGGCCAAGTGATGAAGCAAACTCAAGGCAAAGCCAACCCCGGTGTGGTCAATGATCTGTTGAAAGCCAAGCTCGCCGGCTAGGCAGTTTCTTTCTTTGGTTTATAGCCGACAACACGCGGGAGACTGATGGTCACCCGCGTTCCTTTTCCTGGGCTGCTGTCAATGCTCAGATGCCCGTTGGATTCTGTGACGAAACGATAGACTTGGGCGAGCCCCAAGCCATTGCCTTGCCCCTTTGCCTTGGTGGTGAAAAATGGCTCAAGGGCTTTGCGTTTGACCTCATCGGTCATGCCTTGCCCATTGTCGATCACGCAAAGACGAATGAAATGCCCAGGAGCAAAGTCGGCGGTTTTGTTTTTACGGGAACTGACAGACCGGTAATTTTCGACGACGACTTGTATATTGCTGTCATGAAGGCACGCGGCGCGGGCATTGAGAACAAGGTTGAGAAGAGCGGCTTCCAACTGCCCGACTTGAATGAAAGCATACCATCCGATTTCGGGGGTGGTGATTGTAATGGGATATTGGTCCCCCACAGATTGTTGCAGTAAAACGCGAAGATTAATTACCACATCGCGGATGTTGACATAGTCTGCGTCTTCTTGTCGGTTCTGAACCAGCGATAGTAATCGTTCGGAAAGCTCGGCGCTTTTCTTCGCGGCGAAGAAGGCCGCATCGATGTTCTGACGCAAGCGACTATCCATGGATGTCGAGGCCAGTCCGAGTTCCAGGTTGCCCATGATGATGGCCAAATAGTTGTTGAAGTCATGGATGAATGTGCTGGACATTTGCCCCAGTATTTTGAGTTTTTCAACGAACTTGAGCTTCTTTTCGGTCAACCGCAAGTCTGTGATGTCGGTGAGAATGCCGCAAATCGCATAGAGTTTGCCGTGGCTATCGCAGAGCGGAAATTTGTTGATCAAGCAATAAAGCTCATCGCTTCCGCTATCCGGTGAATCCGTATCCAGGATATATTCATGCACGCCGGTTGCCTGGCCGGTTTCTATCACGTAATCGTCCGATGTAAGATAGTCGCCATTGGTATCGATCGTTATATCTGGAATCCGCTGGCCGATAATCTGTGAAGGCTCGCTGCCGATCAAATTACAAAAAGCTGTGTTCGCCAATAAATAGTGACCGGTCAGGTCTTTGACAAAAATACCAGATTGAATGCTGTTTAAAATATCCAGCAACCGTGATTGGCTATCCAGCAAATGACGTTCAATGAGCACGCGGCTGGTGACATCAAGGCAGGACATTTGAATAACGGATTTTTTGTCCCATGTGGTGCGATCCAGGCGGGCTTCTATATAAAATGATTGCCCGTCCGGGCGAATGCCGGTCAATTGTATAATACGGGGGCGGAGAGCCCGCGATGCGGACTTTAATTGCAACGCCGATTTTTCTGATAAGAAATCATCAAGCGATCGGCCATACATATCGCGTGGGTTGCGCCCGAAAAAAAAGCATAGCGCGCGGTTGACGTGCAGGATGTGACCTTGCTTTATAATAGCGAGACCTTGGAGTGGGCTTTCCACCAGCATGCGATAGGTTGCTATTCCGCCCAAAAGATCCGCGCGATCTTTGTTCGGATCGAATGTTCTTATGTTCAAAATAAAATGACGTCTGTTATTTTTTACATAAGGAACCAGAACGCAATCCACAGCTTTTCTGGGTTCTGGGCCGTCTATTTCCAGGTGTAAAATACGCTTGTCGTCGATCTCTCTGAGGGGCGGGAGATACAACGGCAATCGCTGCCCGACCAAGGTTGCACTCGGCAGTCCAAAAATATGTTCTGTGGCTTCTGAGCAATCGAGAACAATGCCGTTTTCATCCAAAACAATAAGGACATCAGCCGTGGCCAATAAAATAGCCCGCTGTTGTTCCAGATCGTTCTTCCCCATGGTGCCCCCAGCCCCTGTTATCATAACTATCTGAAGATATATAACTATAGGACTAAATTGTTGTTTCGGCAAGAGAATGCCGGATCGTCCTCGAATTTTAGCGGCTTGTCACAAATTGGTATTAGAACCGTCCGTTTATATAAAATTGGAACGATTTTAGGGTTTCTTAATATCCTCAGGGTAGTGATGGTAGGACGACAGGAAAAGTGTCTGGAAGATAACCGACCGTCAGCGGGCATTATGAACGCTGATGATCGGACGTTGCTCAAGGCGAGTGCAAGGAACTTACGTAAGGCAATGAACCCCATAGGCCGTGAACAGATCGCCCGGCTTTATGACCTGGCCCAGGAAAAAACAGAACAAGCACGGCGTGTTCTGGTCGAAAATATTTCTGACCTGTTCTTGAGCAAAGATGGCCGCCTTACAGAATATCAACGAACGTTGATGACCGACATCATCCATAAGCTTTTGACCGAGGTCGAGCTGGTGGTGCGGGCAGAATTGGCCGCCAAACTTGCCGATAATGATCGGATCCCGCCCGAACTGGTGCGGATGCTGGCCAATGATAAAATCGAGATTGCCCAACCGGTTCTTGAAAAAAGCAAGCTTTTGCGCGATGAAGATCTGATCCAGATCGTCAAGGACCGATCGGACGAACACCGTTTGAGCATTGCGCTCCGGACTAAAATATCTGAACCGGTCAGCGATGCCTTGGTCGAACAGGGCAGCGAAGATGTGATCGAGGCCTTATTAAAGAATTCCGACGCCCGTATTTCCGAGCGGGCGATGGAATATCTGGTGGCGGAATCCCGGCGGGTGGATCGCTTTCAGGAACCGCTGTTGTCGCGCCATGATCTGCCATCCGGCTTAGCGCATCGTATGTTCTGGTGGGTGTCGGCGTTGTTGCGACGCCGCATTGTCACCGATTTTTCTTCCCTAGACCCGGTCGCCTTGGATATTGCTATCCAAGGGGCGACCAAACTGGCCATTGCCGGGAATAATCGGGGCGAGACCGCCCTGGACCGCGCCGAACGGTTGGTTGCAGAACTGTCAGCAAAAGGCAACTTAAACATAAACTTTTTGACACGTGCCTTAAAACAGCAGAAGATTCCCATCTTTGTTGCTGGGTTGGGAAAATTGGCTGATGTGAGCAGCCAGACCATTTGGCGGGTCTTTGCGGATAAGGGGGGCGAGAGTTTTGCAGTGCTCTGCCGGGCTATTGACATGAGCCGGAATGACTTCGCGTCAATTTTTCTAATCATGAGCGAAGCTCGTGGTGGGCAGCACGTGCGTCCGACATCTGTTCTTAAAGATGCACTCGACTTATTCGACGCGATTTCTACAGCAAATGCCCGTGCCGCACTTTCTTATTGGCAACGCGATGCAGCTTATCAGCAGGCACTGGATGATGTCAGGGATGCTGGATAAGAAGACAACAGCTGCGTCAGCCGCTTCCGCTCCTCGCGAGACTGTGCGGCGGATTGATTGGGATCAATGCACGATTGTGCCGGGGGAACAACTGGCCGCGGCCATTCCTTCTGTTAAAATAGATAAAAGTTCTCAAACCATGGATTCCGTCACAACGCCGGATGGCGCCATGGTGGTCCAGGCCTTGCTTGCCAAGGTACGGTTTGATGAAAAGGTGCCGCTCTATGTCGCCTCTATCGAAGGCGCGTTGATGCATGTGAGCAAGGGGTATATTGCCCTGGCCAAGGCTTGTGAAACGGCGACCGCCAGTTTGCATAATCCCGGCGGCAATGCTTTACCCCATGGTCTATTGGCGGTAATTGCCGAAGTCAATTTGGTCCGTGCGAGCATCACGCTCGAAGAAAAAATTCGTATCAACGGACAAATCCGTCATTATCGATCGCGCCATTTTCCTGTGCTTGACGACCAAGGAGCGATCGTTGCGGTCGGCGGTACCTATGTCGATTGCACGAAGGAAATCGAGGAGCTCGAGCAAGCCAATGCGGCTCAAGCCAGATTCCGTGATTTCGCCCGGGCCAGTTCCGACTGGTTTTGGGAAACGGATCGCACCGGTAATTTTACCATGCTGTCGGATCGCTTGACGGCGCTTTTGGGGGTGCCGACGGCGTTGTTGCTGGGACGGGGTTTTGCTGATCTTGGCGTGATGCAGACGACCCTTGATGGTGAATTGCCGATGCGCAATGCGATCAATCACAATCGTCCGTTCCGCGACCAATTATTTGCCATGAGCAGCCGTGATGGGGATGCTCTGGTTTTTCATATCAGTGGTGTGCCGGTTTTTGACAGTGTGAGCGGCGATTTCCAAGGCTATCGTGGCGCCGGTATGGATGTCACGCAACGTATGAAGTACGAACAACAGGCCGAAGACATTAAACGCAGCCTTGAGAAGATGCTCGAGGAGCTGACCAATAAGAACGTGCAACTTGACATGGCCTCGGCCCGTGCCGAAGAAGCGCTGCGGGTCAAAACAGATTTTTTGGCGGCGATGAGCCACGAATTGCGGACCCCATTGAATGCCATCATCGGTTTTGCTGAAGCGATGAAATTGGAAGTGTTCGGCGATCTCAATAACCAGTATAAAACGTATAGCAACGATATACTGAACGCTGGCCAACATTTGTTGGGCTTGATCAATGATGTGCTGGATGTAGCGGTTCTGGAAAATGACAAAATTACTCTGGAACCTGAATCTCTGAGTATCAAATCAATTGTCGATAACGCTTTTAATCTTGTCATCATGCGCGCCAATAAAAAACAATTGGATACGCGCGCAGTCGAGCTATCAGACGATTGGATGATCTATGCCGACATGCGACGCCTGACACAGGTATTCGTCAATCTCTTTTCAAACGCCGTCAAATTTACATTGGAACGTGGTTCCATCGGTGTCGATGCGAGTTTGCAAGATAATGGCATGTTGGCCGTCACGGTGTGGGATACCGGGATCGGTATCCCCAAAGATAAACATGCCGCGGTGTTCGAAAAATTTCAGCAATGTGTCGATAATATATATTCGCGCCGTGAAGAAGGTACAGGCCTTGGTCTGCACATATCCAAGCATCTCGCCCAGTTGATGGGCGGTGATATCACGCTTGAAAGCCAGGAAGGTGTCGGTAGTCGCTTCACCGTCACATTGCCGCTGGATCGCCGCCGCAAACGATAGTTTACAAAAATTGGAAAAATGTGTGAAGAGTGAGCGGTACCGCTCTTTGTCTCTCTCTGTACCGATCCAGCCCATCATAGTGTGCCGCAAACGGGTGCATTGCAGGACGTTTATTGTTTGACGGCGGCTGAAATGCGATTGGTGCGGGCGCTGATGACGGGCCGCGCCTTGAGAGAGGGGGCCGAGGAGCTTGGTATTGCGTATTCAACGGCGCGGACGCATCTCGCGTCGATTTTTTTGAAGACGGGCGTCAATCGCCAAGCGGATCTGTTGCGTCTTTTAGACCGCTTGGCGTGACAATAAGTGATTAGCGCCGACGCTTGAAGTTTTGGCCACCACCGCCACCACTTGGGGGCGGCGCAGAGCCTGCGCGTTCGTCTTTGTGACGGAAAGTGACGCGGCCTTTTTCCAAATCATAGGGGGTCATTTCAACCGTAACCCGGTCACCAGCCAGTGTCCGAATGCGGTTCTTTTTCATTTTCCCAGATGTGTAGGCGATGATCTCGTGATCATTTTCAAGCTTCACGCGCAACCGACCGTCCGGGAGGACTTCAGCAACTACGCCCTCGAACTCAAGCAACTCTTCTTTCGCCATAAGTCCTCCTCAGATTTTACGCAATGTCAGACTTAAAGTGCGCGCAGGTTGGTTGCGGACGTACGACCGCGACGATCCTGCTCCAGCTCGTAGCTGACTTTTTGGCCATCGCGTGGATTGCCAATGCCTGATTTCTCAACGGCGCTGATGTGCAAGAACACATCTTGACCGCCTTGGTCTGGTTGAATAAAGCCAAAACCCTTTTGGGCGTTGAACCATTTAACTGTGCCGGTAGCCATAATTGTAGTCTCCAATAACATTTGCTTCAGTGTGTAGCGCTCGGTTCTTGTTCAGTCGGATCTGGGCGCTAACGATCCGTCTGAATTTCGGTCACGCAGCGTCTGGCCGCCTGTTGGGGTTTTGGCGCGGTTTATGCCGCACCTTGCCTTGCGTGGAATTCCGGTCTTCGCTTTGCTCAATTGGCGACCACTCCCCACCACGCCCGGTATTGCCTGGGGTGTTTTGTGTGGTGTTGGGTTTCCGATTGGGCTTTTGAAATGGTTTGTGGCCCTGCTGATTGTCACGTTGTGGACGGGCTGGGCGCTCATCTTTGCGCAAACCATTTGGCTTTTGTTCGCGGCTTTGCATGTTTTCAATCGGGCCACGCGGCTGGCGGTTTTCTTTACGCCCGTCTTGCCGCCCTTCAAATCGATTTTCCGAACGGTTGTGCCGACCTTGATTGTGGTGTGGATTATGGTCTGACGGGCGCCCGTTTTTATTACGATTGCCGTCGCCACGGTTTTTATTTTGTGGTGCGTTGTTATTCGCCGGTGCATTGGCAGGCGCGGAATAACCACCCATCACCGTCAAGGGATGTTTGGTCAACCGTTCGATGTCGCGCAAATAAGCCTTTTCGCTGGAATCGCAAAAAGACACAGCAACGCCGGTTGTTCCAGCGCGGGCAGTCCGACCAATACGGTGAACATAGCTTTCTGGAATATTCGGTAATTCGAAATTGATGACATGGGTAACATCATCGATATCGATCCCACGCGCCATAATGTCGGTCGCGACCAAAGCACGGGCGCCACCATCGCGGAAGTTCTCAAGAGCGCGTTGACGCGCGCCTTGGGATTTATTGCCGTGAATGGCTTCGGCCGGAATGCCGGCCTTGTCCAAATGCTCAGCGACCCGGTTGGCGCCATGTTTGGTGCGGGTGAAGATGATGACCCGGGAGAACTCGGGGTCGTTCATCAGCTTGGTCAGCAATGACCGTTTGGCACCGCTATCGACAAAAAACACGCGTTGATCGATACGCTCGACGGTGGTTGCCGCCGGGGTGATTTCAATGCGGGTCGGGTTGTGCAGGATGAACTTGGCCAAATCGGCGACATCGGTCGGCATGGTGGCCGAGAACAACAAAGATTGCCGTTCTTTTGGAATCGCGCCGACGATCTTACGAACGTCTTTGACAAAACCCATGTCGAGCATGCGGTCGGCTTCATCGAGAACCAGGTGGGTCACTTGATCCAAACGGATGGTCCGTTGACCGACGTGATCCAACAGGCGGCCCGGGGTTGCGACGACAATGTCGACGCCACGGGACAAAATGTTGATTTGTGGTTGTAAGCCAACACCACCGAAGATCACCGCAATTTTAAGACCCAGGTTGCGACCATAGGTTTTAATGCTGTCGCCGATCTGCACCGCCAGTTCCCGGGTAGGTGCCAAAATCAACGCCCGGGTAGATTTGGGCACAAGGCTGCCTTTGCCGTCCTGGGGTTTAGTAGCGGCCAGGTGATGCAACAAGGGCAAGGAAAAAGCCGCTGTTTTACCGGTCCCGGTTTGGGCAATGCCCAAAAGGTCCTTACCGGCCAAAAGCAGGGGGATCGCTTGTGCTTGAATGGGGGTGGGGGTGGTATAGTTTTCTGCGTTCAGAGCACGCAGGATGGGCTCGGCAAGTCCGAGCTCCGAAAAGTTCTGTAAAGTCACGTAGTCCGTATCCTCATGTCCCAAGTCGTAAACGCTGTAAAGCGTAGCGCCGAGGCGTGTTGTCAAGTCCCACGCGCTTTTGGGGCAGACGAATATATATATAGATTAGCTCGAGATGAAGCACTCTGGCTTAACAGAGAACCCCGCGCGACCGCGAGTAACCAATCGTTGCGGACATTGCGCTGTGTTTGGGCGTCTGTCAAGCCCCTACCTTGTGGGGTGGCTGTAACACGGCCGGGTTCTGCGCTGGTGTGTATATTCTAATATATTGATTTTATGTGATTTTCATGGAGGTGGCGCGGTGCTTTTGTGGGCGCGCCCGGGGTCGTGGTTTGGGCGCCTTTCTCACGCTAAGGTGTTAAGGCTCGATATTTCTTTCAATTTTTGCCAGAATTTCAGCCAAAAAGGATAGATCTTTTTTGCTGATCCCGCTCAAGGCGATGTCTTGATGGCGGAGGGCAGCGGGGTAAATGGCCGCAAACAGGTCGTCCCCGGTCTGGGTTAACGTGATTTCCATAACGCGGGAGTCTACTTCCGAGGTGGTTCGGGTCACAATGCCGTCGTCGCAAAGCTGGGTTACAATACGGCTCACGGTCGGTTGTTCCATTAAGCTGTGATCGACGATTTCACTCATGCTGAGGGTGCCGTACGAGCGGAGAACGCTAATCACCCGCCACTGGGATAAATTGATTTTGGTTGCTTTTAACCGATTGGCAATACGGGCGTTCATCTTGTTCGAAGCGCGATAGAGAAGATACGGCACGTAGTCGTCGAGCCACTGGTCGCCGGTTGATGATCCCCCAGATTTTGATGATCCCCCAGATTTTTCTGTCACAAGCTCATGTCCCTTAATTGGCTTTCTTTTGCCACACGATAGCGGATTTGTAGGGTGCGATGATAGGTTTAAATATTTAAAATCATATAAATTTACTTATATTAAAGGCTCTTTATCGATCCCGTCACCATCAAAGCGGTTATGTCATGGTTCAGCAGTCGTCCGTTCATCCAGCGCGCAGTTTAGCAGATTGGCGCAGCCAATTTCCGGTGTTGGCGCATAAAACATATTTAAGCAGCGGATCGTATGCGGCCTTGGCTTTGGATGTGAAGGCAGCATTTGAAACCTATCTCGATGATCGCCTGACCAAGGGTGCCGATTGGGGCGGTTGGGTTATGAAGAATGAAGCCGTGCGGGCAAAATTAGCGCGGCTTTTAAATGCCAGTGCCGACGAGATCGCGGTTACGACGTCGGCCTCGGCCGGGATCAATGCCTTGGCGAGCGCTTTCAACTTCCAAGGCGCCCGACGCAAAGTCGTGATCAGCGATTTTGAATTTCCCACCAATGCGCAGATCTGGCACGCGCAAAGCTTACGCGGGGCCGAGGTTGTCCATGTGCCGACCGCGGCCGATGGGTCGATCCCGGTTTCGCATTTTGAGCAATGTATTGATGAAAACACGGCCCTGGTGGCGATTACGCATATTTGTTATCGCAACGGTCAACGGCTTGATATCCCAGCTATTGCCAAGCTTGCTCATGAGCGCGGGGCAAAAATACTGGTCGATAGTTATCAGTTCTTCGGGGCCTATGATGTTGACGTGAAGGCTTTGGATGTGGATTTCCTGGCTGGGGGAATGCTCAAATATTTGTTAGGAACTGCCGGGATTGGGTTTTTATATGTTCGCGATCGGCTGATCCCAGATCTGATCCCAACGACCACAGGGTGGTTTGCTCAAGATAATCCGGCGGCCATGGATATCACCGCCAATCGCCCGGCACAGTCGGCGCGTCGGTTCGAGGCCGGGACGCCACCGGTCGTCAATTGCTATGCCGCCGAGGCCGGGCTTGGCATCATTGAACAAATCGGTATCCCGCAGATCGAACGCTATGTGGAAGCCCTTACCAGGCGCGGCATGGAACGGTTGAAAGCTGCCGGGTTTAGCCTCGCTACCCCGTTTGAGGACAATCGCCGTGGTCCCACCATAGCGATCCGGTCGCGGGCTGAAAACGAACTGGTCGAGCGTTTGATGGAGCGCAATATTGTAACATCATGCCGCGACGGAAATGTCCGGGCGTCATTTCATTTTTATAATAATGATGACGATATCGACGCTCTGGTACAGGGTCTTGAGGCCCATCGGGATCTCGTGGTTTCCGAGTAGGTTTTGAGCTGGTGTAGGAGCGGGCTAGTCTGCCAAATCCGGCTCCGTCTTTATTGCTTTTTTGTGTAAGCGAGGCTTGACTCTCGGCCATTCCCTCAATCATTATTATGTTGCAATGCAGCATAATGGGGAGGGCTTCTTGGCTTCAGCGGCTTTCGACGAAATGACCAGCGGCCCCGACGGGTGCCGAGAACAATATCAAGCAGTCAAAGCATGGTTGGATAGCACCCCTCGAGAGCTCTTTGATGTACGCCGCAAAGAAGCAGAAACCCTTTTCAAGCGGATCGGAATCACCTTCGCCGTTTATTCAGAAGGTGGCGATCCTGAACGTTTGATCCCGTTCGATATCATCCCGCGGGTCCTGGATGCCAAGGAATGGTCGTTTTTGTCGGCTGGATTGCAGCAGCGCGTGCGGGCTTTGAATGCGTTTCTATACGACGTCTATCACGATCGTGAGATTATTCGGGCCGGTAAAATACCCGAAGCTTTAATTTTGCAGAATGCAAGTTTCCTCGCCGAGATGCAGGGCCTTAATCCAGCTGCGGGAATTTATACCCATGTTGCGGGTATCGATATGGTGCGGGTTGGTGCGGAAGAATTTTATGTGCTTGAGGACAACTGTCGGACACCATCGGGGGTGTCTTACATGCTCGAGAACCGCGAAGTCATGATGCGGCTTTTCCCGGAGCTTATGACCAGCAATGCGGTGTCGCCGGTCTCCCATTACTCCGATGAATTATTGGAAACGCTACGCTCCGTTGCGCCCAAAAACTGTGCGGGCGAGCCGACGGTGGTGCTATTGACGCCCGGCGCTTATAACAGCGCTTATTATGAACATTCCTTCCTGGCCGATGAAATGGGCGTCGAGCTGGTTCAAGGCGTGGATCTGTTGTGTGATGAAAACAAGGTCTATATGCGGACGACCCAAGGCTTGAAACGGGTTGATGTGATTTATCGCCGTATCGATGACGATTATCTTGATCCGCTGACATTTAAACCGGATTCCATGCTTGGCGTGCCGGGGATTTTCAATGCGTATCGGGCCGGCAATGTGACTTTGGCCAATGCCTGTGGCGCGGGCATCGCCGATGATAAAGCCGTATATGTGTATGTGCCGGAAATGATCCGTTTTTATCTTGGCGAAGACCCGATCTTGAAGAATGTCGATACCTTCGATTGTTCCAAACCGGCTGAGCTTAGTCACGTTATTGCCAATCTCGATAAACTGGTGGTGAAGGCTGTGCATGGATCTGGCGGTTACGGCATGTTGGTCGGCCCGACCGCGAGCCGCGCCGAACGCGAAGTCTTCTTGGAAAAGCTGAAAGCGCGCCCGAACGATTACATCGCGCAGCCGACATTGGCGTTAACCACGTGCCCGACCTTTGTTGATGCAGGGATTGCGCCGCGCCATGTGGACTTACGGGTGTTTGTGCTGGCGGGCAAAGAAATCCGCATCGTTCCGGGCGGATTGACCCGGGTCGCCTTGAAGGAAGGGTCCCTGGTCGTAAACTCCAGCCAAGGTGGCGGTACAAAGGACACCTGGATCATGGCGGAGGGCGCCTAATGCTCAGTCGGACAGCGAATAGTATCTTCTGGCTGGCGCGCTACATGGAACGGGCCGATTATTTGGCGCGGTTACTTGAAGTGGGCGCACGGATGTCGGGCATGGGCGGCAGTGGTCATAGTGAATGGAAATCCGCGGTTAATGCCGCGGGGGTTGAGGAAAGCTATCTTGCGCGCCATGGGACGGTCACACCCGAGACAGTGATTGATTATCTGGCCTGCGACCCCACGAACCCATCCAGTATTTTGTCGTGTTTCAATACGGCGCGGGCTAATGCGCGGTCGATCCGTACGGCTTTAACGAGCGATATGTGGCAATCGATCAATGATACCTGGCTTGAAGCGCGTCATTTGACGCCCGATGCGTTCAGTCGCGCCAATCTCAACCGCAGCCTGGACTGGGTTAAAACCCGGGCGTTGTTGTTCAATGGTGCCTATCAAAACACCATGCTGCGCAATGATGCGTTCTATTTTACCTGCTTGGGAACGGCGCTCGAACGGGCCGATAACACGGCGCGCATCTTGGATGTGAAATATCATGTTTTACTGCCGAACTATGAGCAGGTGGGGGGAGTTGTTGATTTTTATCAGTGGTCGGCCATTTTGCGCTCGGTATCGGCGTTGCGCGCCTATCACTGGGTCTATAATGATCGCATCAAGCCGTGGAATGTCGCGGAATTGCTGATTTTGCGCCCTGAAATGCCGCGCTCGTTGATTTCCTGCTTCGCCGAGATTTCCCGGAATCTCGACTTTTTGGCCCATGCTTACGGTGGGCGGACTGGGGAATGCCACCGGCTGGTGGGCGAACTTTATGCGCGCCTGAAATATGGCCGGATCGAGGCTGTCTTCCAAGGCGGATTGCATGAATTCCTGACGGATTACGTTGACAAGGGCATCTTGGTGGGCGATGAAATTGCTAAGCTTTATCTGCTCTAACTAAGGGGATGGTGCCGCAAGGCGCTGTATAATTTTTTCGTCATGCGTCTCCATATCCGTCATCGGACCGCATATCACTATACGACCCCGATCTTGTATTCGATCCAGGAATTAAGGTTGTCGCCATTTTCCGGGCCGGGGCAGACTGTTCGGTCCTGGACAATCACCGG
>JBBCIP010000175.1:0-34384 GCA_037189785.1 Alphaproteobacteria bacterium | reverse complement strand
CGACACGTTGGACGATGCCCAATCGCGGATCGCCAATGATTATCCAGAAAAAGCTGGATTTGTCCTGATGTCGATTGAACCATGCCATCAATTCGGCTGGAAAAACCTATCCTAGTAGTATTTTAGGCCTAAGTTCCAACGACTAGTTATCAGCGCATCATTATCCCAGAACCGCGCCATTGTAACGCCCTGCAGATTGCACCGATGATCTGAGGGCGTTTTGCTTTTTAAGCGTGCTGTTTTCGATAGACTTCAAAAAGCTGTTTATTTCACTTGAGAAATAAACAGTAACCATGGCCGCGACACGAATGAACCCGATCGACGCTGCGATCCAAATCAAGGCCACGAGGCCGTATCCAATCAATTGGTAAACAGTGGTATCCATGGCGGGCACTCCTTGTTCCCTTAATGTTCTTCCGTGACTTTCTCAGAGCTAGCAATAAGAGTCAAGAACATAATGAGAACAAAAAATCAGCGCTGGGCCAAACCGTAGGCCTCCCGCATCACCGCAATATCGGCCAATTGCGCCTGTAGCGGTCCCCAATCATCAGCATCAGCTATGGGCGCCCACAGGTTTTCCACGGTATCGATCAGCATCGTCACCGGCCGTTCCCGGTTAAAATAGGGATGGTCCGGGGTTACACCCTCAGCTGGGTCATATTTATCTAGGAACGCTTTGAACTCATCGAAATCGGCACTTTTGTATTTGTCTGATTCGGGGCTTCGGGTGGCTCGTGTGGCGCTGATAGAGCCTCCGAACCAGTCAAAAAAGGCCTGTTCATAGCCAATTTGGCTGCTGTGGAGAAAGCCGTTCCAAGCCCGCAGCAGGTCGTCGTCGTTTTCGGCCCCGCGCGAGCTCAAGCCAAGCCGTCGCAGATAGGCGCGGCGGAGGGCGTCATCCATATGCTCCGTGAAGCTTTGCAGCGCCTCGATCAGCGCGTCCCGATCGCCAACCAGGAGCAGACACTCGGCCAGTCGTTGCAGGTTCCAAAACAGCGCTTCCAACTGACGGCCGAAACAATAAAGCCCACTGTGGTCGAAATAGGCGGCTGTAAAATTTGGGTCCAGGGTCGGTAGGAAGCGCCACGGACCATAGTCGAAGCTTTCGCCCATGACATTGGTGTTGTCACTGTTCAAAACACCATGGACGAAACCGGCGGCCAGCCATTCCGCCCCCATATAGGCCACATTTTTGACAGTGTTCGACAAAAATGCCGTTGCCCGTGCGGCGCCGGATTGTGATTGAAGATCCGGCATCAGCCAGGTCGCGCAATAGTCCAAAAGCTCTTCGATCCGGGCCGTGTCTTGATTGAAGGCGTGCCGTTGGAATGACCCGATCCGCACATGGGAATGGCTGAGGCGCACCATGACAGACGAGCGGGTCGGAGACGGCTCATCGTTGCGCTGCAGATTTTCTCCGGTTTCAAACACGCTGAATGTTTTTGACGTATTGACGCCAAGGGCCTCAAGCATTTCTGTGGCGAGAATTTCGCGCATGCCGCCTTTGAGTGTCAGGCGGCCATCACCCTGCCGCGACCATGGGGTTTGCCCACTGCCTTTGGTGCCGAATTCCAGCAACCGTCCGCTGCCGATCTCGCGCAATTGGGCGAAACTAAATCCGCGCCCATCGCCGAGATCCGGGTTATAGGTGCGAAATTGGTGGCCATGATAGCGGAGCGCGAGCGGCCCGGGTAAAGCGCCCGGCAATGGTTCAAACCGGGCAAACGCATTTTCCCATTCCGCGGCCGTCAAGGTCTCAAGCCCCACTGTCTCAGCCACCCGATCATTTCGGTAGCGCAAAATGTGCTTGGGAAAATCCGCAGGCTTCACGGCATCATAAAAGCCATCGCCAAGGGTCAGCAGGGCTTGCTCAGGACGATAGGGAGAGGACGGGGGCATATGACGATCCTTGAAACTCGGAGCTTACAGGCAGGCGCTATACAAGATGTAAGCATATTCACGGCTGGGGTCGAGTCTGTCAGGTCATATTCCATCATTGTCAGCGTTGACGCGGTTTGGCGCGCGCTGTGGGTGGGGCCGTGCGTGGGTCGTCGGGCCAGGCATGTTTGGGATAGCGCCCCTTTAAGTCGCGTTTGACATCCACATAGCTACGATCCCAAAAGCCGATCAGGTCCTGGGTGACCTGAACCGGACGATGGGCGGGCGATAACAAATGCAATGTAACCGCCATGCGACCATCCATGACAGTCGGTGTAACGGTTGCCCCGAACATTTCTTGTAATCGCACCGCCAGCACCACGCCATTTTCTTCGTAGGCAAGCGGCAAACGCGAGCCGGATGGTACCACGAGATGACTGGGGGCGAAACGATCCAGGTGCTGTTGCTGCGACCACGGAAGCTGCGCCAAAAGCGCATCATGTAATTTGATGCGGTTGAACTGACTTTCCCGGTTCGCGCCATTGAGATAAGGACCAAGCCACTGTTCCAAGTTGTCCAATAAAGCCTGGTCGCTCCAGTCCGGCCACTGACCATCGGGATCATGAGTCTGTGCAAAGATGACGCGCGTGCGCAGACTGTTGGTATCGTGATCCCATGGCAGAGCATTGAGCCCAAGACTGCGGATACCGGCGGCTACGGCTTGGATCAGTTGATCCTCGGTCATGGCTGCAGGCTTTTCCGACAGGACCAGCGCGTTCAGTTTTCGTTGTACAACGGCTTGCACGGCGCGGCTGCGATCGTCCCAGGCAACAAGAGTATGCTGGGTGATTTGATTGGAGAATAAGCGGTCAAGATCACTGTGATCGAGGGGGGCGGCGAGGAAAATGCGGGCCGCCGCTTTATCTCCGTCCAAGGCAGCAACAGTAAGGTAATCTTCTTGCGCCAGAGGATCTATGGCGTCGATGGTGGCGCCGCGGCCATTGGCCAATTGGTAAACACCACGTCCATTGTCACGGCGGCGGGCGATGCGATCAGGGTAGGCGAACGCCAATAACGGGCCGGTGTGATCAAGAATGGCGCTATGATCCGGCATCACCCATGGACTGGTCGTCAGTTTTCGGGCGCTCTCCAGCAGCCGCTTCAGGCTGCTGCTGTCGCTGTGTGGACTACGACCTTTAACGATCGCTTCGATCCGACTGCGCAAGTCGCGATCGCTGCGTGCAGCCTCGCCGCGGAATGGGTCACGTTCACTGATCAGCGTCGCGATTACGGCAGCCAGTGATTCCTGATTTTGCGCGCGGGCCAAGATCAGCATATGCGCAAGACGCGGATGGAGCGGCCGTGCCGCCATGGCCCGACCATGGGGCGTGATGATGCCGTCGGCATCCAAAGCACCAAGACTGATCAGCAAGGTTCGGGCTTGGGCCAGCGCAGCCGATGGCGGTGCCGTCAACCACTGCAATGTGGTTGCATCCTGTACCCCCCACACTGCCAGTTCGAGCGCCAAGGGGGCTAAATCCGCGGCCGCGATTTCTGGTTGAGGGAATGGGATCAGCGCCCGATCTTCTGCCTCGGTCCATAATCGATAACAGACGCCGGGTGCGGTTCGTCCGGCGCGGCCACGCCGTTGCGCCGCAGCGCTTGCCGTCACTTTTATGGTTTCAAGCCGTGACATGCCGGACGTCGGATCGAATACGGGGCTGCGGGCCCGACCACTGTCGATGACAATGGTGACGCCATCGATGGTCAATGATGTTTCGGCAATGGAGGTCGCAAGGACAATTTTACGCTTGCCGTCCGCGGCTGGTCGAATGGCTTGATCTTGGTCCGCAGGACTGAGATCGCCATAGAGCGGTGCAAGAATAACGTCGGACGGTACATTGGTTTTGAGCGCCTCCGCGACCCGGCGAATTTCACCGACCCCAGGGAGAAAAACCAGCACACTCCCACTTTCCTCCCGTAAAACGTGACGGGTCATGCGAACGGTTTCAGCAACGATATCGCTGTCTGCGCTGCGCTCTAAATAGCGTGTGGTCACAGGATAGCTTTGCCCGGCACTGCGGACGATCGGCGCGTTATCAAGAAGGCTCGCGACAGCAACGCCGTCCAGTGTTGCCGACATGACGAGCACTTTCAAATCGTCCCGCAAAGCGGCGCGGGCTTCGAGGGTGAGCGCAAGACCTAAATCCGCATCCAGCGAGCGTTCATGGAACTCGTCGAAAATCACCAAAGCGACATCGGACAATTCTGGGTCATTCTGCAGTCGCCGGACCAAAATTCCTTCGGTTACCACTTCAATGCGGGTGTTGGGGCCGATTTTCCGGTCCATCCGCATGGCGTACCCGACCGTTTGACCAACAGCTTCCCCCAACAGGCTGGCCATACGCCGGGCTGCGGCCCGGGCGGCGATCCGGCGTGGCTCCAGCATTAGAATTTTACGCTGTTGCAGCCAGGGTTCGTCCAACAGCGCCAACGGGACAGCCGTGGTTTTCCCGGCACCGGGCGGCGCTTCCAGGACCAAGCTCGGGTGTGCCGCCAAGGTTGCCCGAATATCCGGTAAGACAGCGTCTATGGGCAGACCGAAGGATCGTAATGCGTTGTTCATAGGGGCGCACTCTATCCGAACTCGCGGGTTCTGCAAATGCGCAGTCAATGGGGTAAAGCTAAGCGACAGCCAGGTGTTGTTCCAGTGGCGGGAAGTGGAGCGAAACGATCGTCCCGTTTTTCGGCTCGCTTATGATTTCAAGCCAACCACCATGGAGTTCGATATAAAGCTTTGCGAGCGTAAGGCCTAAACCTGCGCCTTGGTGCCGCCGTGCTAATGTATTCTCGCCATGGCCAAAAGGCGTCAAGATACGATTGATATCGGCGGTTGCGATGCCTTCGCCTCTATCTTTGATGTGGATTGAAGCATGCCCGTCGCCGTATGTGCGGACACCGATTTCAATCGGACTATGGGGTGGAGAATATTTAATCGCATTCTCGATGATATTGCCAAGGGCGCGGCGGATCAGGGTGCGATCGCATAAGACTATGGGCGGAACATTGGCATGAAGGGATGTGGTGATGTGGGCCGTATCATAGGGCGTTTCGTCCCGTGTTCGTTGCACCGTGTGGTCGGCCAAGGCCATAAGGTCGGTCAAATTGTCATCCAGCGCGACGCCGCCGGATTGCAAGCGGACGACCTCGAAAATATGGTCGAGGACATTCATCAGACGGCTGCCGCCCATATGAATATAATCTGCATAATTCGTATAGGTCGGATTGCCAAGCGGACCCAAAGTTTGGGCGCGTAAAAGCTCTGAGAAGCCGATGATCGCGTTTAAGGGCGTTCGTAATTCATGATTCATGTTGGCCAGAAAGTCGGCTTTGGCCCGATCTGCGGCTGTTGTTTGGGCGTGGGCAATTTCCAGCGCGTGGATTGTTTCCAGTAATTGAGCATTGATTTCAGCAAGCCGGGCTTCGGTCATGCGGCGGTCAACGGTTGTCGAGATCAGGGTGATCAGAAGGATGACGCAGGTGCCTGCGGCGACGGTAATGGCGAGCGGCAGCGGAGCAAGGTCTAAGCCACCATCAGCCGCGCAATCTGCCGCGGTAAAGGTCGAGGCTGCCATCGCCGTGTAATGCATGCCGCACACGGCCAAAGCCATGACCAGGGAACTGGCCAGGCGCTGCCATAACACATCCACATTTAAGGTCAGCCATAACGCGACTGTCGAGGCAACCATGGCGATTAAGACCGAAACAGTAACCAAAATGGGATCATAGTGGATCAGCGCCGCCATGTTCATCGCCGCCATGCCGGTATAGTGCATGGCAGCGACGCCGCCCCCCATAACCCCGCCACTGATAAACAAGCGGATGATCGGTTGCTGCGGTAGCAGACTATCGCGTGTCAGAATGAAAAAACCGAGCCCGGTCACACCAATGGCAACGGCCAAGGATAAAAAGGTTAAGCCGATATCATAGGTAACCGAGATGTCCATGCGCATTGCCAGCATGGCAATGAAATGCATGGACCAAATACCCCCGCCCATGGCAACACCGGCAAGCCCGAGCCAGATGAAACGCGCCGATCCATTGGCCATTTTTATGCGTTCGCCAGTGTGGAACGCCGTAAAGGCGGCAAAAAATGCCGTAACGAAGGAGAGAACAACGAGAATGGGGTCGTGATCGTGCAACATGCTAAACTACCCGAAGACGCACCGGCCCTTTGACATATCAAATTTTACATATCCTATAGTATATATTATACGTTGCGTAGAGGTTAATGCGGTTGCACTTTACGTTTGATTTGAAGGCAGGGCATTCATGTCGGTTCGGGGTAGAAAAACATAAAAAACACCGCCTATTTCTAGGCGGTGTCGAAAAGGCTTTATGCAATATTTGCGATTATTGGCGACGCCGACCAACAGCGGCCAGGCCGATCAAAAGCAGGCCTAAGCTGGCCGGGACGGGTACTTCGCTCGGATTTGGGCCCGATGTGTTGTAGGTGGCATCAGCTAAGATGCTGAAACCGGTCGAGCCGCCATGATCTTCGAGCAGAAGCTGCAAGTAATGGATCCCTGGGCCGAGGTCATTCAAAGTTAGGCTGTATTCGCCCAAAAAGGCACCGCCACCGGCCAAAGCGCCGAATTGATAGTCACCGTCGAGCCAAACATAGACGCCGTTATCGACGCCTAACTGGATGTCGAGGCTGGAAATACCGTATGCACCTGCATCAATGGCATAAACAATGGCGACTTCGTTATTGACGGTCCAGGCGCCGGGAATGGCGACCGGGGACAGGGACCAGGTGCCGCCTGTGGGGGCTGACGCGGTCAACCATGTCCCCAAGTTGGCGATCCCATCGAGACCGGTCGGCTCGGCAGCATTATTGATGGTCGGGTCATTGGCTCCCCAACATGCACCGCCGTTGCAATTGGCGGGGATGAATTGATTTAAAGGCCCGACACCTTGGGCGGCCAGATCGCCCAAGCTATTGTTGTAATAGCCTTGGGTTGAACTATCGATGATCACTGCAGCACTGGCTGGGGCTGCAGTCAGGGCGATCCCGGCCAATGGAGCCAAGATTGCCATCACCATTTTAAAACTGCGCGTTTTCATCTGTATCTCCTGTGACATGATCTGCCTCGATCTCATGTCTTGGATAGAGCAAGGCCTGTGCCAGTTTCTTAACTAGCTGATATTTCTTTAAATAATTATAACTAGGCCAAGAGAGGTGCTGGTGGGAGTGTAAGGACAGCCGTCAGAGGTGTGCGAAAATGACACAAAATCCCTCGTCTTGAACGGCTAACCAGTTCATGGGACGAGGGATTTCGATGTCTTGGTAAATAAATCAGGCCACTTTGGCTGTTGCTGCAGTCGTTGTCGGGGCCGCGGGTGGCGGCAATACAACTTGTGGCAAAGCCTGTAAGGCGGCTGCAAAGGCTTGGCCTTCTTCGTCTTTGAGGGCCGCTTCGCGCAAATTACGCACATCGCCGGCGCTCAACGGCAACAAGGCGACGATCTGGTTATAGCGGGCGATCCCACGTTCGTGGGTGTCGCCATAGCCTTTGATCAAGCGCGGCAGCTCGGCCAATTCCGCAGCCACGTCATAGTCTGTTTGGGCTGTGGTGATAAGCCGGTCCAGCCAGGCTTCGATCATGGCGTTTTCATGGTGGAAACGCAGGCTCCAGCGCCGCATGAAACGCAACCGGGCTAAGAAAAATAACGGCACAAACCCGGAAAGTTTCGCGGTTTGAATGTTGCGACCTTCGGCGAATAATGGCGCAGTCACTTTACGCCAGAACTTTGATTTGAGCACAGCGCGACCGAGCGGTGCGGGCAGTGTGTCGCAAAATTCTTCAAAGCGCGGATGGAAAAATTCGACCACATAGAAAATTTGATCTGATTTGGCGCGCACTTCTTGGCGAATGCGGTCCATACGATCTGGCCGTGTTTTTAAATCGGCCACGCGAATGACATCTTCAAAGCCCATCCACAACGCTAAATAGCGGGCGGCCTCGACACTGAGCCGATGACTGTCGTCACGAGATCCGGCAGCTGCGACGACGCTTTCGACCCGATCAAGATAAAGATCGGCGTAAGCGCGGTCTTGGTAATCCACTAAACGCTTGACACCTTCACTGGCAATGGCTTGCACCGGTTGCGGTAACGCGGCGATGCGGGCATCGGTCACGGTCGGTTGTGCTGATACGGTCACAGGTTTTGCCGGTAAGCTTGCCTGTGCGCCATCATAGCCGCGGGCAAATCCGGCCAGATTGGTGGCGACGGCTTTGCCGGTGTGCTTGATGACATCTTCATAGGCTGACCGCGGGAAGGGTAACGCCTCGGACCCCGCCAAGGCACCGAACAGAATGGAGCTGATGACGCTGCCGGTTGCTTCGGCGGCGGCGTCCATATCAAACAGCACGAGACGCTTGGCCGCTGTTTTGGCCGCCTCACGCACACGGTCGTCGTCAGCACGGCCGTCACCCATAATTTCTTTTTCAGAAATGGCGTAGACGCGATGATCCGATGCGATCAGCGTGGTTAAATCAGGGCTGACGATACCGCGTGTGATAGCGCGACCGGCTTCCATTAATTCCGCAGCAACGACGATATCGACATCACCGGGGGCGGGCATCAACGCCAAGATCGGTGTGCGGCCGCTTTCGGTGATGGCGCTTTCGGGGAACAGTTCGACAAAGTAAATCGTGGCGCCGGTGCGTTGGGCAACACCGGGCACAGATGTGTATTGTGCGCGATAGCCGTTGCTTTCGGCCATGTCGACAATCCATTGCGCAAGAACGCCGCCGCCTTGGCCGCCGAGCGCGGCGACGGCGATGGAGATAGGACGTACTGATTGTTTCATGTTAGGCCGCCGCTGTTTTGGACGTGAATTTTTGCAAGAAGCCGATAACACCGCGCCGGATTTTATTGGCAATGCGATCACCGGTCGTCGGGTTGAAGACAACTTCAACGCGGGAGAACGATGGGCATAACACGGCGGCATGGGCCACTTCACCGCAATGGCCGCAGCCAACACAACTGTTGTCCACATAAGCCACGGGGTCACGTTTCAAGGGATTTGGATTGTCTTTGATGGTCAAAGACGGACAACCCGACAAACGGATACAGGCATGGTCACCGGTGCAGGTATCGCTATCGACAAAGAAGCGTTCGCGCACCACACGTTCGCCTTTTTTGATCGCGGCTGCCGTTAACGGTTTTTCCCGGCGTTGCCTGTTCAACATGCATTCGCTTTGGGCGATGATGACTTTAGGACCGGAGTCTGTACTGGTTAAGGCGTCCATGAGGGTCGATTTCATGCGCTTCAAATCGTAAGTCTTGACCGACTTGACCCATTTGACGCCGACCCCTTTGACCGCTTCGACAATCGGATGCTTGGTGCTGCGATTTTCGTTATTGGCGCGGGACGACAAAATATCCTGACCGCCGGTGGCGGCAGAATAATTGTTATCGACGATCACCAACACATTATCGTTTTTGTTGAACACGGCATTGCCGACACCGCTGGTCAAGCCGTTATGCCAAAACCCGCCGTCCCCCATAATGGCGATGGCTTTTTTATCGGCTTTGACGTTAAAGGCTGCGGCCCCAGCCCAGCCAAGACCATAGCCCATGGTGGTGTTGCCGATGTTGAACGGTGCGTTGATCGAGAACAAGTGGCAGCCGATGTCGCAACTGACGTGATGCTGGCCAAGCTCGCGCTCCACCAATTTAATAGCGGTAAACACCGGACGTTCCGGACAGCCGGTACAAAACCCGGGACCGCGTGGCGGCAAAGCTTGCAGCAGATTTCCGGCATCGGCCGGGCTGTGCATAATCGGTGTTGCCGCTGCGATGGTGCTTGGTGCATGACTTTCCAGGAATGATTTGACGCCCTTGCGGATGACTTCACTGGTGTATTCACCGATCATCGGCAGGACATCTTTACCGATAACTTTGGTTTGGATATCGGCCTTACGGAGAATGGTGTTGATGGCTTGTTCGATAAAGTCGGGCTGCCCTTCTTCAACAATCAACACCGATTTTTTATCGACACAGAACGCCGTGACTTCATCCGGCACCAACGGATAGGTGCAGTTCATGACGTAAATCGGAATATCGGTTTCGCCGAAACTATTGGCGAGCCCCTGAAGTTCCAAAGCCCGGATCAAGGTGTTGTAGATACCGCCTTGAACAATGATCCCGACATCGCCGGTGGTGCCGCCCAAAAACTCGTTGATCTTGTTGTCTTTGAGAAATTTAATCGCCGCAGGCCAACGGTTTTCGAGCTTTTCTTTTTCATGAAGATAGTTATAGGGCGGCAACACGATGCGGCTGACATCGCGGGTTGGATTTTCCATTGCCTGTTTCAAAGTATAATCCGGGCGTCTGTTATCCTTGGCTTGGAACCGACCATAAAGATGACAAGCGCGGATCCGCAATTCCAACATGACCGGCGTGTTGGAGGCTTCGGACAATTGAAAGCCCATTTCGACAGACCGCACGATTGATTCAAGTTCCGGCCGTGGATCGAGCAACCAGATTTGTGACTTCATGGCGAACGCATGGCTGCGTTCCTGCATGATCGAGGAGCCTTCGCCGTAGTCTTCACCGATGATGATGAGCGCACCGCCCAATACACCGCCGGACGCCACGTTGGCCAAAGCATCGGATGCCACATTGGTGCCGACCGTCGATTTCCATGTCACGGCGCCGCGCAAAGGATAATTGACGGACGCCGCCAACATGGCGCCCGCCGCCGCTTCCGACGCGCTGGCTTCAAAATGCACGCCAAGGTCGAGAAGAATAGGTTCGGCATCGGCCAGAACGTCCATCAAATGCGAAATGGGCGCACCTTGATAGCCACCGACATAAGCGACGCCGGATTGCAGCAAGGCTTTTGTCACGGCAAGAATGCCTTCGCCACGAAACTCGGCGCCGTCGCCGAGCTGTAGTTTTTTGACTTCTTCTTTAAATGAACGTTCGGCCATGGTCTGATCCTTAAGCCGGGATCAAGGCTAGTACGCGCAGCGGGCTGCCTGATCCGTCCGCGATCTTGAGCGGAGGGGCAATGATGATGGCACCGGTCGGCGGCAACAGATCCAGGTTGGTCATGCACTGCAGACCATATTTACCGGCACCATGCATGAAGAAATGGCAGGGGTACTGCGGCTCGAACAAAAACGCTTGTCCGGCATCGGTGCCGACGCATTCGGTACCGAAACCGATGACATCGCGTTCGTTGATCATCCATTGCACGACTTCGGCGTCGGGCCCCGGGGAATGAGCGCCATCGGCTTGAAGATTGGTGTAGTTTGCAGGGTCAGCCACTTTGCGCCAATCGGACCGCATGAACACCCATGACCCGGCTGGGATGCGTCCGTGTGTTTGTTCCCAAGTTTCAAGAAACGCTTTGGTCAGAATGAAACCTTTGTTGGCTGCGACTTCTTTGGAACAGTCAACGACGCAAACAGGGGCGAGAAAGTGATCGTTCGGAATCGTGTCGACCGTATTGTTCGGCAAATCGCGCCCGGTGATCCAATGGATCGGCGCGTCGAAATGGGTGCCGGTGTGTTCGCTGACGGTGAAGTTGTTCCAGTACCAACCCGGGCCGCGGTCGTCGTAACGGGAAATTTCCTCCTTCACGAAAGGAGAGGCTTGGCCGAATTCTGACGGCAAGGTGATGGTCGGGTATTCCGGGCGCAATGTTTCGGTCAAATCAATGACGCGGATGCCGCCACCGGAGACGGCTTTGGCGAGTTGGGTGAGCAGTGTAGCGCCGTTGGACGAGGTCGTGCTTTGGGTCATAGTCTCGGGCTCCCTTATTGTTTGCGGCAGGTTTTATACGGCCGATTCCGTAATGGCATAATAAAATTGCCACAAATCACGTGAATAATCAAGTAAATTGACGGTCGATCACATGGTCGATCAGGTGGCTGATGATCGCTGGATAAGAAGTCCAGTATAGGCCCCGCTCTATGTCAAGGCGACGGCATGAGCCAGAGCTTTAAAACCAGCCTGCATTGCTAAATGTTTGAGAATGCGGGGGAGTGTGGGGCGCCCTTACTCTAGATAAGGAGAGCGGGTCAGGTTTTCGCGCAGCCGCCTTAACAGCTGGACCATGGTATTGATTTCCGAATCGGAAAAGCCTTCGAACGCCGTCCGGTACATCCGACCGGCAATAACTTTGAGCTTTTCCAAGACCATGCGGCCTTTGTCGGTGATGAACACCTCGGTCACGCGGCTATCGGTGGGGGATGACTTTCGTTCCACCAGTTTGTCTTTTTCCATCCGGATCAGAATACGGGTAATGGTCGACATCTTGGTCACGGTGCGCTGCGATAGCTCGGTCACCGTGCTTGGGTTGCGGTCTCCCAAAAGCGTCAACACGCGCCAGGTCGGGGCGTCAAC
The DNA here is from genome assembly GCA_037189785.1 of Alphaproteobacteria bacterium. Lineage (GTDB taxonomy): Bacteria > Pseudomonadota > Alphaproteobacteria > Sphingomonadales > Govanellaceae > Govanella. The sequence continues at coordinate 22,081 of JBBCIP010000175.1, read as the reverse complement.
ATCGACCGCCTTCAGCACCTTGCCCATTTCATCCATATAGGTCCAGGATGTCCGGTTGAGGTTATAAAGCGGATAGTCATCCAGCAAGAAGTCCGGATGATCCGGCGGTAAAAACGCCAATGTTGTCTGTGATTTGTCAGTCATAGCCCGCAGTCTGTTGAGTTTTCGGTCCAGCAAAGCGGTGTCGCAACGCCATGTTTCCCCGTGGTGTGGGCACTCTAGGGTAAAATTACTTCGAAAATCAATTGATTTTGACGGTATTGTCTGAGAAAGCGCGAAATTTTATGGAAATAGCGAGCAAAAACAATATCTAACCTGCGTTTGGAAAGAAAATGTTCCGAGCTTTGGAAAACGCTTGACGCTCACTGGCAATCCCTTTAGATCATGCGCACCGGGTCCCCATCGTCTAGAGGCCTAGGACACCGCCCTTTCACGGCGGTAACCGGGGTTCGAATCCCCGTGGGGACGCCACTCATTCGAAACATAAGAAGCCGCGCAAGCGGCTTTTTGTGTTTTTATGCCATGTTTTGTTTTGTGCTGTGTTTTGTTCAGCGACAATAATTCGGTCTCGGTACCGGACTCTGTCGGGTTGTCGGCAGTTGAGGCGTCGAGATGAGCATGAAAAAGACACGCGTCATGCAATCGAAGAAAAATGCGAAGGCCTAAACGGTGCCGTGCGCATTGGTCGGGTTACTTTTTCCAAATCAAGCCAGTCCGTAGATTCTCGCGGCAAGACGTTTGACCGTCTTAAGGGCCAAGATCGGCTTTATGTGTTCAGCACCAGGGTGGTTGAGATCGATGACGATGTGGCTGACGAATATTGGACAGACATTCGACGCCGCACGGATAAATAGGCCGTTTCTGTCGCACGCCCAGAGATCGCTGTTGCAAATATCTATCACCGTAAATTTTCAAAAAGCCCTTAAAGGTGCCGATACATAAACTTGTGGACAGACAGGGGGTAATACATAAAATAGTCGATAATTGCACCGTACGGATAATGAGAAAAACACCATAAAAATAGGTGATCTCGCAATAACAAGATGTCGGCGCGGCAAAGGGTGTCACTATTTGGGACCGATCGATGAGTACTGTAGAATCAAAATATGCGGCCATGAAGTCTTTGTCACAGGGGCTGACGATTTTGCGGTATCTGACAACCTATGGCCCATTAAGCTCCGTTTCGGTTTCCAAAGGTGTCGGCATTCACAGAACGACCGTCAAACGGACGTTGGAAGCTTTGCGGATCGATGGATATGTCTGGTATGACAGTGAAACGCGTCAATATCATGCGACCGAGCATGTTCTGTCATTTGTCAACGGTTCACAATCGTCCAATCCCGTGATCCGGGTTTTTTCAGAACTTGAACACGAGATCACGCGCGGTATCCCCTGGCCTGTCGATCTCACCTTATTTTCCGAAGGCTCAATGATCGTCAGAAATTCGACGCATCGCCTCTCACCTTTTTCTTTTCATAGAAGGATTATTGGTCGCCGGTTGCCTTGCACAAGTTCGGCTGCGGGCCGGGCCTATTTGGCATTCTCAGACGATAACGTACGCAATGATATTCTCTCTATGATTTCCAATATGAATGATCGCGAACGTTTTTATATTCAAAGCCGGGCTTTTTCTGAAACGCTGATGCTGACGCGTCAACGCGGATGGGCTGCCAATAACGGAGAAGTGCAAGAAGAAACAAAGTTTGGGGCAATTGCCGTGCCGGTCATGGAAAATAATATGCCGTATGGCAGTTTAGCTGTCGTGTTTCTAAAAACTGCGATGACGGTCGACCGTGCAGCCGATGTCTATTTGGAAAAGTTGCGTCAATTCTCTCATGATATATCCGCGTATTGTCGGGGCAATGCACAAGCTATATAAAACTTCCCGATCCGCGCGATTAAATCAGTCGACCGCACCCATCAAAAAAGCAACTATGCTTTAGTTATTGGGTGCGCCGTTCGCGATCCAATCCTGGATTTGTTTAACCTGGGCTTTCGTCAACGGCGGGGCGGCCAGCGGCATCCGCGCTCCTTCGCCGCCCGCCTCTAGATGTGTTCCCTCAAGCTTCAAAATCAAATAACTTTTAGCCACATCACCTGGTTGCACGATCATCATGTCTTCAACCTGTTGTGACAATTGCAGCAAACTCGCGTGGGCCATGTCTGCAATCAAGGCCATGTTGCCGGGCTCTTCGCCTGTCATATGGCAGCTTGCACAACGGGCCTCTAAAACCGGAACAATGTCTTTTGAAAAGAGAACGGTTTCAGCGTTGACATGTGTGTTCAAGGCGCAGATCACCATGGCGCTTATCGAGATAACGTTTTTTAAAAAGATCATCGGTTTACTGGGAATGCCTTTAAGCGTCTTGTTTGGCCATTACACTATGGCCGGCGATGTATCCATAGGTTAATGCGGACCCCAATGTGGAGCCGGCCCCGAAATAAGCGTCCTGCGTCGGTGATGCAATGCAGTTTCCTGCCGCATAAAGTCCAGGGATAGGTTTGTTGTGATAGTCCAGTACCTGTGCTTTTTCGTTTACTTTGGGGCCTGCGCATGTATCGAGGGCGCCGGGCGCCAAGATAAACGCATAATAGGGGCCGTTATCACTCAAGGGGTACAGTGTCGGATTGGGATAGGGATTTTCAACCGGTGTCGGATTTTCGCGCATATCGGAATAGGCGCGATTCCATACTTTATCGAACTCGGATGCACCGCGGTTGTAATCGGGATCCTGGCCGGATTTTGCATATCCATTGAATGTTTGAATGGTCGCGCGCAGCGTATCGGAGAAGTCTGGATCCAGCTGTTCTTTCTTGCCGTATTGTTGGGCAATGGATTGCAGGCGGGCGCGGATATTGTTGGCCAGATCGTTGGCGTTTTTGCCAATGATCAAGCTCGGTGTTTCGCGCATGTCTTTTGGAATAGGATAAGCGCCACCATACTGTTCCAAAGATCGCTGATCAAAAATCCAAAACAGATAGCGGTTCGGATATTCGCGTTTCACCGGATCATAGTAAAAATGCGCCTCGGTACGTTCGTCATATCCCAAAGATTCATTGATAACCCGGCGACCATATTTGTTGACCATGATCATGGAGTCACCCGGAAAAACAAAAACGCACCATGGAATAGAGCGATTTTTGAGCGCATCGTCGAGAATAACTTGGGCGCGCCACGCCGTGTCCAGCGCACCAATCTGAGCCCCGGCCTTGGCGGCTATTTCGATAAAATCGCCGGTGGAGCCGGTTGCAGCGCAGGTTCCGTATATGGGATGTGGTTGGTTGGCAATCAGATTTATATTATGGGCAAAGCCACCGGTGCCGAAAACAACGCCTTGTTTTGCTTTTATTCTGATGACGCCAGCGGGGCTTTGGGCTTCCACTCCGACAACACGCTCACCGTCTTTCAGTATTTGCGTTACTTTATGGCGCACAAGAATGGGAACATTATTTTTTGTCAACCATGACTGAAGTTGACCAACCATGCTGGTGCCGCCTTGGCTGATCCCGGTTTCATGGCCATCGATTGCAGCCGTTTCAATGGCACGGCCGCGACGCACCAAATTTTCAGGTAAGCTGTCTGCATAATCCGGTGATAATTCACCAAGCGACCACATGGTGAATTCGCGAAACCGCAGCGCCTTCAACTGGTCGAAATCATCCAGCATACGGGCCCCTGAATCATACAAGGCTTCCAGGCGACGATAATCCAATTCAGGCAACCCATAATAAGGGGCATCGACATTATAATCGTGGGGTGCTGCATGTCGCGCCATATAGCGAATACAGGCATTTTTTTCATCGACAACACCACGATTTCGCAAAAATTTATTATTCGGTATCCACACGATACCGCCGGATTTTCGGGTGGTACCGCCGGTGATCGGCATCTTTTCAAGCACCATAACATCGGCGCCTTGTTGACGGGCGACAACGGCCGCTGACATGGCTGCGGCCCCGCTGCCGACACAAACGACGTCGACTTCCCGATCCCATTGTTGGGTCGCCCCAGTTTTATCAGAAGCGAGGGCAGACGTACTGATGAGCATATCCCCGGCAACGAGGCCAAGGGTGGCAGATTTCAGAATGTCGCGACGTTTCATCGCGGCCGGCTGTTTAGGCTTGTTCATTGCACACACTGAATAATGAAATGGCGAATAATCAAATGATTAGGTGTTCCGTTGGCCAATATGATTGGCCGCGACATATGCGAAGGTCATGGCGGGGCCCAATGTGCCGCCCGCCCCAGGGTAGGAGCCGGCGGTCACAGACCCTGCGACATTCCCAACAGCATAAAGCCCCCGGATACGCTTTCCATTCACATCCAGGACATTGGCGTTTTCATCTGTTTTGGGTCCGCCTTTTGAACCGATATCTCCCAAGTCAAGTTTAATGGCATAAAACGGGCCTTCGGAAACCGGGCCCAAGCATCGGTTTGGTTTTACCGTGGGATCACCGAAGAACTGGTTGTAAACGTTGTCGCCTTTGCCAAAATCTTTGTCGATACCGGTTCTGGCTTGCTCATTAAAGCGGCTGATGGTTTTCGTCAGGGCCGCTTTGTCGATAGACATTTTAGCGGCCAACTCATCAAGCGTTTGAGCTTTGAAAATAAATTTATCCAGCCATCCTTTTGGCAACGCAGAATCCGGCGTCACAGTGGAGGGGAGAATACCGGCAACAGGATATTTACGACGGAATTGAGAATCAAAGATAAACCAGCATGGTATGTTGCCGCCGGTTTCTTCGTTATCCTTCATCATGGCTTGGCCAAATTGGTGATAGGATGCCGCCTCATTCACAAACCGATTGCCGTGCCGATTGACACACAAACAATTTGGATATCCGCGTTCAAAGAATACCGGGACACTGCGGCTGACTTGTGGTGATTCATGGGTGGATTTGGTCATGGTCGGCGCCCACCACGCTTGATCCAAAAACTCTGTGTCCGCACCGACATTTAACGCCGCGACCAAGCCATCGCCCATGTTGCAATCACGCGGCGTCACACTCCAGGATGCTTGGGTTTTCTGAGGGAAATATTTTTCCCGTAACACTTGGTTTTGTTCAAATCCACCGCTTGCCAAGACCACCGCCTTGGTTGCGTTGATTTTGAATGTGTTGCCAAGCCGGGACGCCGTGATTCCCGTGACAGCGCCATCGTCCTGTATCAGGCTGTCCATGCGGGTTTGAAGCAGCAAAGGAATATTGCGGCTGATCATCGCCTTGCGCAAGCCGCCGACCAAAGCAGAACCGATATTTAAACGGCGGTCACGCTTTGATGTCATGCGACCTTTAAAATCTGTCCAATATTTGAACAGAAGTTTGAGAACCAATAACCGCCAGCCGGGCGCACGATAAAGAAGAATACCGGCTTCGCTGAGAGATAGTGTAATACGGTCAAACAACATGAACTCCGGCAAAGATTCGCGCATGTTGTAGAGATCATCACCAAGAGGTCGACCGTCCACCGTATCTATATACATCGACCGGCCGATGGGTACCGCACCCGGCGCATCGGGGTAATAATCCGGATAGGAATTATTTTTGTCGATAAAATAGTGCACCCCGAGCTCGTCGAGGTATTCCACCATTTGCGTCGACGAGCGTATATAGGCATTCAAGCGCTCATCAGAAACCTGCCTGTCTGTACAGAAACGCAAATATTCCAATGATTTTTGGTCTATGTCCGGATCCTTGATCCAGGGACAACTCGGGATCCAGATGCCACCGCCAGACACCGCAGATGTGCCGCCATAACGGTCGGTTTTTTCAATAACGACCGTTCTCAAGCCTAAATCATGGGCACGGATAGCCGTCAGAATACCCCCGGCGCCAGATCCGACAACAACAACGTCATAATGCATATCGGCCATAATACTGAAGCTTCTCCATAAAGCGTTATTTTATTATTTCCCAATAGGTTAGAGTTTTTTGACAGCCGTAGTCCCGTTGCCTTTTGTTTCGTGTGGCTTCCCTATTCGGATGCGGCAGGTGGCAATCGTCCGCAGTTTACAAATAGGCCTCAAGCCGATTATTCAAAAGGTGTACATAGTGCACGCGAAGACATCAAAAAGGTGCACTTTATGCACTATGGGCACGCCATCTATTATCTCACCTCCAATGTCATTGTATGGGATAAAACTCAAAAACAATAATCGAGTCGCCGTTAGTAGGGGAGAGTTGCGGTATGATCAGCGCGGACATAACCATTCACTTTGATGATAATAATGCGACGACACGCAGTGCCACGGTGGCTGCCACCGTTCATTTCCCCTCTGCTGACAAAATTGCCAAAGAGCCAATCGTTGTTTTTGCACTGCCGGGTGCGGGATATAATCGACGCTATTTCAACTTGCAGCTGCCTGGGCATGAAGGTTACAGCCAAAGCGAATATCATACTGCCCAAGGCATAATTTTCGTCGCCATAGAATGTGTCGGCGCCGGTGACAGTTATATCAGCAACGAAGAACAAATTGATTTTGGTACGATTGCGTTCTTCCATGATAAGGCCGTATCAGAGATCTGCCGGCAATTGACCGATGGCAGCATTCATCCTTCACTGCCGCCACTAGCGACATTTCGTAAAATTGGACTTGGTCAATCGCTCGGTGGTGCGGTTACGCTTTTCACGCAATCCCGCCATAAAACATTCGAGGCAATTTGCGCCCTTGGCATCAGTGCGATTGATGGTGTCTTGCCGCAGCCGGAAAAGCCTGCGTCAGATTCGAACGAGGGCGGAGACGCAGAAATTGATTGGGCTTATGCCTTTCATTCTGATGACACGCCAAAAGATATCGTCGATCTTGATTTGGCAGGGGGGTACCCACAGCGGGCGATAATGCCATCTTTTGGTACGTTGCGATTTCCGGCATGCACGTTTGATTTGTTGGCCGGTCGCAGCATTTTGTTGGCCGATGCAGCCCGTATCGATGTGCCGGTATTTATTGGGCTCGGAGACCGGGATAGCGCCCCAGATCCCAGGGCAGAGGTTCCCGCTTATTCAAGCAGCAATGACATTTCGCTGCTGATCGTACCCCGGATGTCGCATATGCATAACTTTGCTTGTACGCGGCACATTCTGTGGCGCCGGTTGGAGCAATGGTGGACGTTGCTCGATAAAAAGCACTAGAAGGGTTGAAGCATGAATGTGTTTGTCATTGGTGCCACTGGCTACGCTGGAACGGTTATCGCCGACACGTTTAAAGCGCGTGGCTATAACGTGGATGGTATGGCGCGCAGCGCTTCGAGTGCGGAAAAATTACGTGCCGCAGGGATTAAGCCTATTTTATCGAGTTTGGAAAATCTGACGGCACTGTGCAACATCATCCGTAAGTATGATGTGATCGTTTTTTGTCCGATGCTGACGTTCGAGTTTGAGCAAGAGGCCGTAAAAACTTTACTATCTGCGCTGACTGGAACGGACAAAACATTTTTGTTCATGTCTGGTTCCGGTGTTCTGTCTCTGCCATCCCGTGATGGGACATGGAACGAACACAGCTTCGCGGAAGAAGATCCGTTTCCCTTCGCGCCGACATTCAATAGGGAGGTGCGGCTGAGCACGGAGAATTTGGTGCGCACCGCGGCGCAATCCGGATTGCGCGCCATGGTTATCCGACCGCCATTGATATTCGGCCATGCTGGCAGCATACAAATCCCACAATTATTCGAATCCGCCAGAAAAACCGGTCAGGTGTGTTATTTGGGCCATGGCTTGAATCTATATTCCAATGTGCATGTTGAAGATGTCGCGGAGGTTTTTTGTTTAGCCGCCGAGAAAGGTACGCCAGGCGCGCTCTATCATGCGGTCGCGGGTGAAACGAACTTCCGCACGATAGCAGAAGCCATCGCATCCGTTATTGGCTGTGAAACCCGCAGTTTGTCCTATCAAGAAGCTTGTGATCTTTGGGGAGCATCCTGGGTTGATTTAGGACTAGCGGTCAATAGCCGTTGCCGAGCGCCGCGAACCCGTCAAGATTTGGGGTGGATACCAAAGCATCTGGATGTCGTTGACGACATCCGCAACGGATCGTACCGCCAAGCCTATAACGCAAACGCAGGCGGCTTATCTTATGAATGGAAAGGCCATTCTTCAACGCCGACGGCCGAGGCTGTCAATGGACGGTAAAAACATATCTCCATACAGAGATCCAGTGGAGATCAGGAAGACATTGTGCGCAATATTGATCCTATAAAAGTAGATAGCCCTAGTGAAATCAACTGGGACTGCACCTTTGACGTTCTGGTCGCGGGGTTTGGCGGTGCTGGAGTAAGTGCGTCGATCGAGGCGCGGGAACAAGGGTGTAGCGTTCTGGCGATTGATCGTTTCATCGGTGGCGGTGCTACGGCCTTTAGCGGCGGTATTTATTATGCCGGCAATACAGAATTCCAACGTGAAGCAGGGTATATAGACAGCGTTGATGATATGTTCAACTACCTTTCCCTTGAAGTGGGGGATGTGGTCAGCAGGCAAACATTGCGCGAGTTCTGTGAACAAAGTGCCGCCAATATGGAATGGTTGGTACAACACGGCGTGCCTTTTGATTCGTCAGCCTATGAAGGCAAGACCATATATCCGCCTGATGATAAATTTCTTTATTATGCCGGCAATGAGAAAGTTCCGGCCTATGCGGCACAAGCCAAACCAGTTCCTCGCGGGCATAGAACCAAAGGCACGGGGTTTACCGGGAAAGATTTTTTTGCAGCATTAAAACACGCCGCGTTGACTTCTGGTGTTAAATTCGAAGCGCATACATCGCTATCGCGTTTGATCGTTGACAATAACAACGCCATCATCGGGGCTGAATTAAAAAAGCTGCAACAGCCGAGTGACATAGAAAAGCACTCGTCCCTTTATAATCGTATCCACCCGATGCAGCCTTTCATCTATGATAAGGCGCAGGCCGCTATCAAGGAAGCCGATACGCTGGAAGCAAGGGCCGCACAAAAAATCATGGTGCGCGTCAACAAGGGCGTTGTCTTAAGCACCGGTGCCTTTAGTTATAATGTTGGGATGCTCCAAAAATATCTTCCACAGGTTGCTAAAAACGTTGCGGCCTTGATGCGTCTCGGGTCTATGGGCTGCGATGGTAGCGGCATTGAAATCGGCATGTCTGTTGGTGGTTCTATTGACCGTATGCAAAGTGTTTTCTTGGGCCGGGCCATTGCGCCGCCCGACGAACTGGTCCGTGGACTTATGGTCAATGCCAAAGGGGAGCGCTTTATTAATGAAGACAGTTATACAGGACTTCTCGGGAATGCTATTTTAAAGCAACCCGATGCCAAAGCCTGGTTGATCATAGATAACAAGACATTCTATCGCACTATTCGGCAATGCGTGCCGAACGGCGATGGTGCATTCAAGGCATACAAACTCCCTGCCTTACTCAATTTTACATTCGGTGGCACACGGAAAGCGCGAACACTGAAGGATTTGGCCCATAAATGTGGTTTTTCTGAAACAGTGCTGGCTCAAACCGTTGCTGATTACAATAATGCCTGCGCGCAAAGAACTTCTGATCCGGGTGGCAAAAATCCGGATTATATGAGACCGCTGGGGGATGGTCCTTACCGAGCGATCAATAGTTCGATTGGAAACAAGTATGCGTTTCCGATCTTCTTTACACTTGGAGGACTGAAGGTTGACGAGAAAAGCGGCAATGTGATGAACGAACGGAATGATGTGATACCCGGGCTTTATGCTGCGGGTCGAACCGCAGTGGGGATTTGCTCTGAAAATTATTTCAGCGGTATGTCGCTTGCTGATTGTGTTTATTCCGGTAGACGCGCTGCACGGAATGCCGCAGCGAGAAAAGACTAGTAGAACTTATAACTTTACCTCATGTCCGCATACTATTTTTGGTGCGGAGCGCGCTTAACTGTGTGTGGACATGACGATTGACACCACTGAACGATAATAGGTTCACAATGTGAACGTCATGGGATTGAAGATTGATTATGCCACCAATCAAGAGAGATGATCGAAATCATTTCATGCGTATGCGCCATAATTCTTATGCGCTGTGGAATGCAATAATTACCAATTCAAGTATGAAATAGGGAAAATAGGAATATAGCTATGCTCAAACATACATCCCTTTCTTCTGTCGTCGGCCCCGCGTTTATATCGCTTGTTTTTGCGGCGTCCGCTCATGCTCAAACAAGTCCACTTTACGGGATTGAAGAAATCACCGTGACCGCTCAGAAAAAAGAACAAAGTCTGCAAGACGTTCCGCTTTCTGTAGCCGCCCTGACAGCAGCGGCTTTGCAAGACCGGTCCCTTGAAAATGTAACGGATCTTGTTGTTGCGCTTCCTGGCTTGCAATTTAGTGCTGGTACCGGCTCCATCACGCCGTTTTTGCGTGGTGTGGGTAACCCATCATCTGCCGTTGGCAACGAAGCCAGCGTGGCGATGTACACAGATGGCGTTTATCACACCCGGCTTCCTATCGGTTTCTTTTCTTTAAATAACATTGAACGCGTGGAAGTTCTGAGGGGGCCACAAGGCACATTGTTCGGCCGGAACTCCACGGCCGGTGTGGTTCATATCATCACCAAAACGCCAACTCAGGATGCTGAAGTAAAAGGTAGTTTGGGATATGGTAAGTTTGATACGTTCCAGGGCGATATTTATGTAGCCGGCGGCATTACCGATAATCTGGCAGCAGATATTTCCATAAGCGGGAAGTATCAAAAAGAAGGTTGGGGCGAGAATTCGGTTTCTGGATCGCGTTACGGTTACCATGATAATTTCACCGCACGATCAAAGTGGGTTCTGAACGCGTCTGACAGCACCACGTTTGAACTTGTCGGATTCTATGCTTATGCGAAAAGTAACAACCAGGGCGGAACATTCCCAGGCTTCCAAAATGGTTATACATCGACCCCTTATGAGCAACGTGGGCCTGGTCTCGTAGGTTTTTATGATTGCGATTGCGATACGGATTCCGTATCGCGTTCTGAGGTTTGGGGGGCTTCTTTAACCATTCAGCACGACATGTCATTTGCTCAAATTAGATCCATAAGTGCCTATTCCAAAGTCGACATGTATGATCTGTTTGAATCCGATTATACGCCGCGCCCGGATTTTTATGCTCCGACAGAATCTTACGTCGAGCAAATTACCCAAGAACTACAATTGGTAAGTCTACCCGGTGACAGATTGAGCTGGATTTTGGGTTTGTATTACTACGACACAACAAACGAGTATACTCGCCAAGAATGGCGTAGCCCGCCAAATTTTGGCCCGCTCGGTTTTGACGCTTTCTCTAAAAGTAAAGCCCGCTCAATCTCTGGGTTTGCCCAAGCAAGTTACGAGATTGCGCCAAAATTTAATATCACCGGCGGCCTTCGCTACACCTCCGATAAGATCAAAGGTAATGGCTGGATGGAAGTGGCCACTGTTCCGATTACTATTTTGGCGCCGCCAGATCCGCAACAAGACAAAGTGAATAAACTGACGTTCAAGGCATCCGCTGACTATAGATTTTCTGATGAGTTTATGACCTATGTCTCGTTTAGTCGGGGCTATAAGTCGCCAACCTTTAACCTGTTCGTCTATAACCCCATTCCCAATAAGCCAGAAGTGCTGGACGCCTATGAAATTGGTTTCAAGGGTGACTTCTTCAATGGTACCGTTCGCCTCAATGGCGCGGCGTTCTACTACGACATTCAATCACCACAAGTACAGCTTTTTGAAGGGTCATCTATTCTACTGGCCAACGCGGAAAGCGGTGAAGTGAAGGGGTTTGAATTAGAAGCGCAAGTCGCTCTGTCGGCAGCGTTAAAGGGGCGGGCTTCGTTCTCGTACCTGGATTCGAAATATACGTCGTTCCAAAATGCGCCAAGTGGTCCGCAGAATCCCAATCCACCTTATGGATCGCTACCATTGATTCAAATTGATGCAAGTGGCAACTATACGCCTTTGGCCCCTAAATTCACCCTGAACCTTGGTTTTGATTATACGCTTAATACAGATCATGGTGATTTTACCCTGTCGGCTGATTACTACTATAACGACGGTTACTTCTTTGAGCCGGATAACTTACTCCATCAACCCAGTTTCCATCTGATCAATGCTCAGATCAAGTACATGCCGACCGAGAATTTCGGTGTTCGTGCATGGGGTAAAAACTTGGCTGGAGAAAAGTATGTGATTGGCGCTGTAACACAGGGCGGCGCACCGGGATATCCGTTCTTCCCGGGCGCACCGCGCGAGTTCGGTATCGCTTTTGACTTCTCGTTCTAATCTCATTGATACCTAGACCTGATCCCGCCGTGAGGCGGGATCAGACGACGAAAGTCTGATGTCGTCTTTGTGTGATCTAAACGAATTTAAGCGAATGAGATAATCTTATGAATACATATGAAAGCATCTGGCAAGACTTGGTTGACGTTGAATTCAGTCAGGGATGGCGGGATGTTAATGGGGTGCGGACGAGATACCTGTGTTCCGGATCGAATGATAAGCCATTGTTGGTATTGTTACACGGGTCCGCTGGACATGCTGAAGCGTATACACGAAACTTGAAAGCCCATGCGGACCATTTCTGGACTTGGTCCATCGACATGCTGGGGCATGGTTGGACCGATAAACCCGGCAAGAATATTGAAATCGCCGATTATGTGGCGCATCTGTTGGACTTTATCGATAGCTTGGGCGTTGAGCGTGCGTATATCAGCGGTGAATCGTTGGGTGGATGGGTCACGGCCAAGTTTGCGGCCTGGCACCCAGACCGTGTTGAAAAAGTTGTTTTAAATACCATGGGTGGATCCCGGGCCGATCCCAAAGTTATGGAAACCATCCGGTCATTGTCCATGCGTGCGGCTTTGGACCCGAGCTGGGACTTCATCAAAGCACGGCTAGCTTGGCTGATGGCGGATTCTGAGCAGGTTCATGATGATTTGGTTGCTTGTCGTCAGCGGATTTATGCTCAGGATGGGTTTGTCAAAGCGATGGAACATATCATGTGTTTGCAGGATCCCGTCATCCGGGAACGCAATCTCATCACAGAAGAAGAATTCAGCGCCATTGAAGCAGAAGCGCTTGTGTTATGGACTTCGGATGATCCCACGGCGGACGCTACAGAAGGGCGTAAGATCGCTTCAAAAATCAAGAATGCACGTTTCGCGGTCATGGACGGATGTGGGCATTGGCCACAATTTGAAAAGCCTGCCGAGTTTAACAAGATCCATCTTGATTTCTTATTATCCTGAAATTCAACGATGATCATTTAACGACTACTTAAATAAAAGCAGGACGAGTAGTGAGCGTGCATTCTGACAAGAAAACCTCTGACAGTGAGGTCATAATTATCGGTGCGGGGCCGGTTGGGCTGACAGTTGCTAACATTTTGGGGGGGGCTGGTCTAAGTGTTGTTGTTCTCGAACAACTGGATAAACTTATAGACTATCCCCGCGGCGTAGGTCTTGATGATGAATCCTTGCGCGTGTTTCAAGCGATTGGTTTGGCGGATGACGTGGCCAAACATATCACCCCCTTTCATTGGGTTCGAATTTATAACGCGAAGCGCAAGCTGATCGCCAAAGTAGAGCCTGAACACATGCCGTTCGGTTGGTCGAAACGCAATGCGTTCCATCAGCCCTTGGCCGATAAAGCACTTTTTGATGGGCTGACACGTTATCCGAATGTTGAGGTTTTGTTTAGCCATACAGTTGAACATATTACGAGTAATGAGCAATCGGTCACCGTAAGTGGTACAACCAGTGCAGGACAACGCTTTCAGGTTACATCAAAATATCTGGTCGGTTCCGATGGCGGAAGAAGCGTAACACGAAAACACGTCAACGCTGATTTTGAAGGCAATACCAGGCCGGAGCCATTTTTGGTCGTTGATATTGCCGAAGACCCGATCGGGCGGCCCAATCTGGAATTTGTCTGCGATAATCGGCTTCCTTATGTATCGATCGCTTTGCCGCATGGGGTTAGACGATTTGAGTTCAGTGTGCCCAAAGACCAAGTTCAGGAAGGTTTTGATATTTCCGATGAATTGGTCAAGCAGAATCTCAATAAGATTAAGCCCGGCATGTCGATCAAGAATGTTATCCGAAGGCGGGTTTATTACCATAGTGCCCGTCTGGCTTCAAAGTTCAGGGAGGGACGCGTGTTGTTGGCGGGAGACGCAGCACATCTCATGCCGGTTTGGCAAGGCCAGGGTTATAACAGCGGCATACGCGATGCCATGAATTTGGCATGGAAATTGATCTTAGTCCTAAAAGGCGTATCGAATGACGCCTTACTGGATACATATCACCAGGAAAGATGGCAAAACTCCAAGGATATGATTGCCGTATCCGTTCTCATGGGGAAGGTTTTCAATCCAGGTCCAAAAATTCTGTGTCTGATGCGCGACTGGGCGTTCGGCATTCTGGAATTTTTTCCAAAAGCAAAACGTTATGTTACCACCATGTCATGGAAACCCATTCCTAAATTCTCAAAAGGGGTCATTGTCGAAGCTCCGGATGAGAAAACAGATAATCCCGTTGGCTCGTTATTCATTCAGCCGATGGTTATTGACGGGAATGGCCGAAGATGCCGGCTTGATGATTGTCTGGGGCTTAATCTGTCGATTATCTCCTGGTGTTATAATCCAGATTATTTTATCGAGCCGCGGGCCGATGAGATATTGAAAAAACTGGGTGTTAAACGCTTTGTTATTCTTCCTCAATGTCAATCAGATCACGCCACTGAAAATTTAGGCAGTTTCCAGATTATTTACGACGAAGGCAATTTGAAGAAATGGTTTGATTTAAGAAAGGGGTCGGTTGTCATACTCAGACCGGACAAGGTCGTTGCAGCTATTTGTGAAGCCAGTGATATTTCTACAACGATTTATCAACTGGCCAACCGAATATCCTTGGCTTAACAAGCATTATATAGACGAGGGCGTTTTATGGCTCTGTTACAATGCCTCTCTCACACGCCGTTGATGGATTTAAATCCAATTCCGCAAGATATTCGGAATGAATTGGATGTTATGTTGGAGTCCGCACGGGTAGCAATCCATGCGTATAATCCTGATGTGTGCGTGATCTTTTTCCCGGATCACTACAACACGTTTTCCTATCGGCTGATGCCGCAAATATGTATCGGTGTCAAAGCACAAACCATTGGAGACTATGGGACCAAAATATTCAATCTAAATGTGCCAGAGAAACTGGCCCTTAATGGCGTCGAAGCCTTAATGGAAGCAGGCTTTGATCCGGCATTATCTTATGACATGCAAGTCGACCATGCTGTGGCTCAGCCGCTCAGCATCCTTTTCGATAATCCATCAGCCATTCCAGTTATCCCCATTTTTATAAATGCTGCGGCAGAGCCACTTGCCCCGTTTGGGCGGTCGTGGGATTTAGGGGTGGCCTTTGGGCAATATCTAAATTCTTTGGGGAAGCGTGTTCTGATCATGGGCTCAGGCGGGCTGTCACACGATCCCCCTATACCGCGCATGCACAACGCGTCAGAGCAACAGCGGCAACGCCTGATAATCGGTAATTTAGGGATGCCGTCTGATAACGAAATGGCGCGCCAGGCACAAGTGTCACAATTCGGACGGGATTTTGCTGAAAAAGGTGGAAAAGAAATCGGCATTCACGATCTAAATCCTGATTGGGACAATCAGTTTATGGATATGATGACGCGCGGCGATGAGGCCGCCGTCAAAGCCTTAGCGAATTATGAAATAAAACAAGCAGCAGGCGGTGCCGCCCATGAAGTTCGGGTCTGGTCCGCAGCTTTCGGGGCATTATCCAGCTTCGGCCCATATACTGTTCTTGATCGCTTCTATCGTCCTATTCCTGAATGGATCGCTGGTTTTGCCATGATGAGGGCGCAATCGACTTAATCTGTTAGGATCGAGATTCCCTTGGGATTGGGCAGCTATAGATCGACCACGAAGCCTTATCATGGTTCAACACAGAAATCACATCACATGAACGCCATAATATTAGAAGACTATACTACAGAAATTGCATATGCGGCGGCTTTACTCCAACAAGCGAGTCAAAGTGGTGTGCCCTGTGCTCCATTACATGATTTCTTGCCGAAAGACAGTGTTGAACTGGGCTATGCAATTCAAAATCTAAATACAGAGCATTATATAAAAGCTGGGCGGAAATTGGTCGGGCGTAAAATTGGTTTAACATCTGTGGCTGTTCAGACGCAACTAGGCGTTAATCAGCCTGATTTCGGTATGTTGTTTTCGGATATGTGTTTTTCCAACACGGATGCCATCCCCGCGAACAGATTATTGCAGCCAAAGATCGAGGGGGAAATTGCTTTTGTTCTTGGCCGTGATTTAGATAGCGAAAATCTTACGCATGCTGATTTACGACAAAGCATAGATTATGCCTTGTCCGCCTTTGAAATAGTTGATAGTAGAATTAGAAATTGGCAAATTGGTTTGCTTGATACCATCGCTGATAACGCCTCATCGGGATGCTATGTATTGGGCAGCCAGCCGATTATAGTTGATAGACTTGATCTCGAAAGCTGCCAGATGCAGATCACCGAGAATGGAAAAACGCTTTCAACCGGTAGCGGTCGAGAATGTATGGGCAATCCGCTCAATGCCGCCTTGTGGCTGGCACAAAAAATGGTTGACGTCGGTTATCCGCTGCAAGCAGGCGATATAATATTATCGGGTGCGCTTGGCCCTATGGTTGATGTAGAACGCGGCAAGACGTATCAGTTGTCGATCACTGGGCTTGATAAGGTCGAAACAACTGTTCTCTGAGGAAAGCCGTGAACCTTAGAAATCAATAGTCGCAAAATATGTAATTTGACTGTGCTGAACTGAGCACTGTTGGCGACTCCTTATAAAATAATCTTGGCTTTCATACTTTTCCAGACCGTGTCCGTAAACTATCATTTGACGGTTGTAATTGTGCCGCTATAGCAGCGCGACGCAATACAAGGTCAAGTCAAGGTAGGGCTGAGAAATTTCTTAAGGCATTGAAATATTGGAAAAAATATAAAATTATGCAGCCACTCCAAGGCTTGTGATAATAAAGAATTATGGCGAGATTACTGAAAATCTTTCCACCGTCGTCTTGTATAACAGGACGTGACGACGTGGGGTGGGAGGAGTTCATGTTAAACGTCTGAAGGCGCAGGGTATCACATTTTGAAACGTGATTTCCCAGGCGTTGAGACGGTGTTGGGAGAATAACATGACACAAGAGTAGTCATCGCGCGTCTTTAGTTTAGGCAAGTGTATGCAAGTTGGTTCGAAGGGGAAGCTATGAAACGGTATGTCATGACAGCTTTGATGGCGACGACGATGTGGCCGCTTGGTGTTGTCGCTCAACAGTCGTCTGACACCGACCGCTTATTGAAAATTATTGAAGCGCAAAATGCCCGGATCGAAGCACTGGAAAATAGATTGAAGGGGCTTGAAGGAAAGCTATCGGCGTCCAGTTCAGGGTCTTCATCGTCAGGGTCATCTTCAGGGGCCTCAATTCCAGGAGTGACGACCGCGCCGGTGCAGGCGTCGGCATTAGCCGCATCTCCGCAGCCGTCTTCCTCCTCGGCTTCCGGACAACCGCCGGTTCAAACAACCTGGAAAGGGGCGCCTGAGTTCACCAGCGCCGATGGCGCTTGGAGCTTTAAGCCGCGTGGCAAAATTCAAATTGATGCGGTGGCAAGTCGCAGCCGCGAAGCCGGTGTTGATTACGAAAGCGGCACCGAGGTTCGGCGTATCCGTTTGGGCATGCAGGGGCGCATTGCTCGTGATTTTCTGTATGTTGCGGAGTTGGAGTTTGCCGATAAAAAAGTCGGCTATGAAGATCTTTATCTTGAGTATGTCGGCTGGAAAAATTTTGCCATTCGTGTCGGGCATCACGAAGCGCCGGTGTCTTTAGAAGATGAAACGAGTGATAACGATGTGCCGTTTATGGAACGCTCGCCTTACAACGAATTGACCCTCGGTCGATCGATCGGTGTGGCCATCGCAGCAAACGGAGACTTCTGGTCCGTTAAAACAGGTGTTTTTGGCGAGCCGGAGCAAACGCAGCAACCAGGCCTTGATGAAGGTTGGCGGGTCTCGGCGCGGGCAACCGTGGCGCCATTGCATGATGCGGGGCGCGTATTGCATGCTGGTGTTTCAGCATACCGAACAGACCTGTCCAATGGGAATGCGGCGTTTCGGGTCCGTGCCCGCCCGGACAATCATTTAATCACCCCGTTGATGGACACCGGATCAGCTGCGGCGAAAGATATCACTTTTGTTGGGGCCGAGTTGGCTGCTGTATGGGGGCCGTTTACGGCACAGACAGAATGGGGACGGCAAACGGTTGATTACCAGCTGTTGCCGAAGTCCGATTTTTGGGGCGGCTATGGGCAAGTTGCGTGGGTGATAACCGGTGAACTGCGCCCTTATTCTGTTGCCAAGGGTAATTTTGGCCGTATCCAGCCGCGACATTCTCTTAATGACGGCGGCTATGGGGCATTTGAATTGGCTTTGCGCTATAGCCATTTGGATTTGAATGATGGGGCAATATCTGGCGGTGTTCAGGATCTGTGGACGCTGGGGCTGACATGGTATCCGACACCCTATGTGCGGTTGTTGGCCAATTGGTCACGATTTGACATTCGGGATGGATTCACTGTCATGCCGCTGGGATCTCCTGATCACAAAGGCGATGTATTCGGCATACGGGCCCAGGTTGACTGGTAAACCGTCAGCTGGGGGCTCGGGCCGCAGACCGTGACGGCCACAGCGCCATGATCACCAGTAAGATCCCGATTACAATATAAGGTGCAGCAATATTGACGGAATAAATCAGCGTTCCCGCCAAGGGGCCGATAATCACCCCAAGGCCCTGCGCCGCAGAGATCGTACCTGCCGTAGCCCCTTGTTCATGTTGACTGACGGCATTGGCAGCATAGGCACTGACAGAGGGCCATACCCATCCCATTCCGGCAGCGGCAAGGAAATAACAAGCCCACAGCATTTCTGGCGTGGTAGCCAAGGCGGCGAGCGAGAACCCGATCCCGGCCACGATCCCGCCACTTCGAATAAATCGCATCGGCGGCCACGATAGCTTCCGCACCACAAGCTGAGACACAATCAGCGCGAGACCAACACAGGTCAAAGCGATGCCCGCAACTTTCGCGCCTTGTTGCGGTGATAGGTGCAATCGATCAATGGCAAAAAAACCAACCGTGATCTGGGCAATAGCAACGCTGAACATATTGATGAATGCCATGACCATTGGGCGGCGCAGGCGCTTGTCGGTCAACGGCAAATGCGACGTTTGAGATGAGTTGGATGCTTTTGTCCGCGGCAAGGTGCGCCATAACACGACAAAGGCCAAAGCTGGCAACACAGCGATGGCATAAAGTGGAAGATTAAGGCCGTAAGGTGCCAACATACCGGCAAAGGCCGGGCCGATCACCATGCCGGCCCCACTTGCGGCCCCAATCATGGCAATCGCTGCGGTGCGTTTTTCAGGTGGTGTATGGTCGGCGATCAACGCCGTTGCCGTCGGTGGCACCGCAGCATAGAAGACACCGGCAGAACCACGCCATAACAAGATTCCAATAAAGGCTAGGCTAGGGACCAGAGTATGGGTCAGCGCATAATCAACGAACAAGCACAATCCAGCGTAGCATATGGCAAAACCAGCTAGTCCTGTCAGCATGATGGTGCGGCGACCGTGGCGATCGCTCAGGCGCCCCCACACCCGCGACAGCAACATCCAGGAAAGCCCGGCAACGGTAACGGTTGTGCCAATCTGCCACGGCGCCAGTCCGAGCACATGGCCAATAGGGCCCGCGAGTGCGACAAAAGACATCAATGCCATTGTGCACACAAAATTTTCAAACATCAGAGGGCGGATATCAAACGGGCTAGAGGTTTCGACGGAGTCCGTCGCATAATCTTTGGATGTCATTTTGACTCAATCTGTCGCAGGAAAACATAAGCGCAAGCTGGCTATGCCGCAGCATGATCTATTTGCGAGCGATTCGCAAATATAAAATAGCAATAGTGTCGGCAGTTTTAAATAGACTACCTTTGTGCAAGGCGAGCCCGCACGCTCGATTGACAGTTTTGGTGAATGCGATTTCTATAATGTCATAGTTTACATACCCAAGGGTGGAGCGGCGATTGATGGTATCTTCAGTAAATCGGTTCCAGGCAGATCTCGAATACCGCTATGGCCCCCATGACGTGAAAACGCGGAATGCCGCGCCTACGCGATGCCGGTTGGATTTTATGCGCTTAGGGCCGTTTGACGTCGGTGTCGCAAGGGGCGTTGGGGTAAGCTGGTATCGCAAACACGGTCAATTGGATGAAATGTGGCGCGACCGGGTATTTCTGTTGCAGCAACGATCCGGACGCTCGGTGGTTGAGCACCTTGGGAAAACGGTAACCATGGATGCACAGGATTTGGTTTTGGCTGATTCCATCGGCAACTGTAGTTTTGGGCTGCTGGGGGAGGGGGCATTGCTGTGTTTCGATTTGCCGCGCCACTATTTTGAACAGGGTATCGGGGTCTCAAACAGCTTGATGCAGCGCATTGACGGCAGCAAAGGCGTCGGCCGCAGCTTATCCAGTTTAATGCGGTCTTTTACTGAATTTGACACAGATTTCGATGCTGATGATCGCGAGACGATGTTTCAGACGGTTCAATCCATGGTCAACCGGTCGGTCGCGCGGAGACGCGACCACAAGCTTGGATGCTCCAAAACCAAAGATATAGTCGCCGATCTTAAGCGGTGGGCGTTGGAGCGTATCGACAGCCCGGATTTGACACCGCAGTCCATGGCTCTGGCCTGTGGGCTATCGCGTCGTCAGTTGTATCGTGTGTTTGAAAATGAAGGGTTGACGCCTTCCGCGTGGGTTTGGCAATTGCGCCTGGATGTCGCCTTTACCTATCTGAGACACAATCCAGACAGGCGGGTGATTGATGCGGCTTTGGCGGTGGGGTTCAATGATGCCGCACATTTCTCGCGGTTATTTAAGGACCGGTTCGGTCATAGTCCGAAATCACTTTTGTTACGGGAACGGTCGAATAAATAACCGTTTAATGACTGGATGTGCGGCATGGCCGTGCAAATATGGCACTTACAGTCAAGACCTGGGCCCTGTTTTCATTGATGCTCAAAGCCAGCTTCTGGTCGGCTTCTAGACGTCTGCCGGGCGTATTCTAACGCTGTTTCGATGAGGATAAAGCGTATGACGAAAACAGGTTTTTACACGCATGAGAGTACTTTCTGGCATAGCACGGGCGTCCAGGCGCTCTATTTCCCGATCGGGGAGTGGGTCCAACCGCCCAGTGGAACCTATGGAGCCGACACACCGGAAACTAAGCGGCGGTTTCTGAACCTATTGCGAATGTCCGGTCTTACCGACCATTTGTTTATGCCCGCGGCCGAGCCGGTGACGATGGAGGATCTGCTGCGGATCCATCCGGAAAGTTACATCAAGCGGTTTAAAGAAGTCAGCGATGCCGGGGGCGGCGATCTTGGTATGTTGGCGCCGTTTAGCAAGGGCGGCTACGAGATCGCCTTGACCTCGGCGGGGCTGGCCAAAGCGGCTGTCGACGATGTGTTGAGCGGCAAAGTCAAGAATGCCTACGCTTTGTCGCGCCCGGCCGGACACCATTGTTTGCCGGACATGCCGATGGGATTTTGCCTACTGGCCAATATCCCGATCGCCATCGAAGCGGCTAAGGCAAAATATGGCCTGAAACGGGTCGCGGTCGTTGATTGGGATGTCCACCATGGCAATGGTACACAAGCCTGCTTTTACGATCGCGAGGACGTTTTGACGATTTCCGTTCATCAGGATCGCTGTTTTCCACCGGGCTATAGCGGCACGGAAGAACGCGGGACCGGGGCCGGGCTCGGTTATAATGTCAATATTCCACTGCCGGCCGGGAGTGGTGAGGACACCTATGTTTATGCGTTTGAAAAGATCGTTGTCCCGGCGCTTGAACATTACAAACCGGAACTGATCGTGGTGGCCAGTGGGTTGGATGCCAATGCCGTCGATCCGTTGGCGCGGATGTTACTTTACAGTGAGTCCTACCGTCGTTTGACGCAAATGATGATGGATGCGGC
>JBBCIP010000174.1:0-6854 GCA_037189785.1 Alphaproteobacteria bacterium | reverse complement strand
GTCACGATAGGATCCATGATCTATTTTTCCCGCTTTCGAAACATTTTGATCATACGATCGGTAATTAAGAAACCACTTACCAAGTTGATCGTGGCCGCTAATACGGCAATAAATCCAAGAGTCTTAGCCAATGGTGTTGCGTCAGAGTCACCCGTAACAGCAATAGCACCAACGATGACAACAGCAGCAATAGCGTTGGTCAAAGACATAAGAGGTGAATGCAGAAGAGGGGATACACCACGTATCAACTGGAATCCCAGGAATGCGGCGAGCATAAAAATAAACAGATAGTCAGGATTAAAGCCATGCGGCATGACAAACCTCTACTACATTAGTTGGTAGAAATATTTTTAAGCATGTATTTTCTTTCGGATCTTGGCGTCATTCGGATTCTCAAGGCGGATAGCATTGCTTATGTCGTCATCAAGCAGAATGAAACTTTTGCTGTCCTTATTCCAGTAATGGCTGAAAAACTGAAACATATTTCGGGCGTAAAATGTAGATGCATCTTTAGACAACAAAGAGGCCCCATTGTGCAGGCCAATGATCTTGATGCCATATTTTGAAAGTATTTTTCCTGGCGATGACCCTTCAACGTTACCACCATAAGAACAGGCCAGATCCACAACTACAGACCCTGGTTTCATTGATGCCAAGTCAGAATCAGTAACGAGGCGGGGCGCTCTTTTTCCTGCTGAGAATGCCGTAGTGATAATAATATCTTGTTCTCTGATGTGCTCGGACAGAAGACGTTGAGCCGTGCTCTTATCTTCAAAATAAATAGGTTGAGCGTTTAACGATATTATTTGTTCTTTTACTTCAGGCCGAACATCAGTTGCAGAAACTTTCGCACCAAGTCGCTTAGCTGTGGCTATGGCCTGCAATCCAGCGACGCCAACCCCCATGACAAAGACACGGGCTGGAGGCACGGAACCGGCAGCGGTGGTCATCATCGGGAAAATGCGATGAAAATTAGCTGCAGCGTCCAAAACCGCACGATATCCTGTTAAATTTGATTGAGAAGATAACACATCCATAGTCTGAGCACGGCTTGTACGTGGCAAAAGATCCATAGCGATGGGCTGTAAACCCAGATCAAAGTACTTTGCAATTCGTTCCGTTTCTCCATATGGCTCCATGATTCCAACAAGAAGCGCGTTTTCCGTAGCAGCAGACAAATGACATGGATCTGGGGGACGCACAGTAAATATTATAGTTGCGCCAGATATTACTGAATCGCGTTCATCAACTTTTGCCCCAATTTTCTTATAAGCGTCATCGCTAAAAGATGCCGCCCCACCAGCATTTTGCTCCACAAATACAGAACAGCCGAATTTTATAAATTTTTCAGCAATTTCAGGAGTTATAGAGACGCGATTCTCATCTGAGATATATTCGGAAAGAACTGCAACTTTCATGTACGACTCCACAAACTCCCGCCTAATCGGGATTATCTTTCTGATCAAACCGGCTAAGGTACCGACCAATATCTCGGATGTGGAAAATTTCATCTTTCCATCGTTTTCTATAAGACTAGTGTGTACCTGATTCTGCTAATCATCCGAAAAGGGGGAAATATTTTGGGGAAAATTCTTTATGCATACATTTTTTCTTTAGATTTCATAAAAAAAGACAGATCATCCATAACGGCTGATCTGTCTTTATAGTTAGTAGTCAATTGTGGTTATAGGACGTAAAATTCTTAAAAGCGGACCGTTCCTGTGACGCCAAAGCGGCGTAATTGCGACGGAAAAGCAAAGTCTGTCAAAAGACCCGAAAACGTTCTTGATGCAAATTCTTGATAATAGCGTTCGTTGAATAAATTTTTGGCCCATACTTTGACTTCAAATGCGTCGGTTCCGAATGTCACTTGCGCATTGACCAAATGGACGGGGGCTTGCATGGCTTGATTACCTGGCTCCCAGGCTTTATCACCCCATCCGTTTATATCCAGCCGGCCACCGGCAAACCAACCATTGCCAATATCTTTATTAAGATCAATTCCAAACCGATACGACCATTCTGCCGCGAGCGCCGTTTGCAGTCCACGGAAATCAAAATTTGCAGGTAATCCGACATCACTAGGTCTAAAGCCTTCAGGTTGGGACTTATAGGCTGTATCGAGCAACCCAACGCCACCGAATACCGATACCTCATCAGTGACACGGACGGTCATATCAAGTTCTAGGCCATACACCCGCGCTTTAGGAAAGGTTGCGATAGATTGCGCTGCGACACTCGCATCCAGAATGTATTCCTGTTTGTTTTTGAAATCAGTATAAAAAAGAGAGGCTTCGACAGAGACGACATTATCAAGAAATGCGCCTTTCCAGCCTGCTTCATATGTGGTTACTTTTTCAGGTTTGAATATCAGACCAAAGGTTGATGTTTGATTGAATCCACCGCTTCGAAATCCACGCCCGGCGCTAACATAGAGCATGTGATCGCCATTCGGTTTATAGGACAGCGTTGCCTTTGGTTGCAGCATATCAAAGCGCGCTTTGGAAATTCCGCCGCTTACGAAATTGATTTGTTTGCGATCTTCCTGGTCATACCGTAACCCGGTTTCCAAGGTTATTTGGTCTGTAATATCGTAACTAGCATTCACAAAAAAGGCAAATGCTTCATTGTGTTCATTGGCTGCCGACATACTGAGCGGTGACAAAAATGCATTACTACCCGGTGGTTCAGGCAAGTTCTCAAGCGACGAACCACCAACATAAGCCAAATAATTATTTAGATTAGCCAATATATCTGTTCTAAGATAACGCTTAGACTTGAGGTAAGATCCCCCAGCAAGCCAGCGGAAAGGACCATCGCTGTTGGATGTAAAACGCAATTCCTGCGTAAAGGCACGATTGTGAAGGTCTTGCTCTGCACCTAAAATGCTCGCTTCCGTGAAATCTAGGTCCTCATTGAAGAATTCTTTGACCTTAGCGTAGGAGCTAATTGAGGTGAACGTGCCAGCATCAATATCAACATCGATTTTCGCTGATAGATCCCACATCGTGCGTTTGGTACGACCCAACTCGTCTTCAACTATTTCGTAGGAGAAATTATTTTCTTGCCCACTTAAAGGCCGACCATCACTATCCGTCATTGCTACGAAGTATGGTCCTGCACCGGTTAAACGCCCATAGCTGCCACGCAAATCAATTTTTACGTTCTCAATGCCTTCATATATCAAACGTGCACGAGCACTAGCATCTTCGTAATCATCAACGTCTCGATTAAGCGTAACACCGTGTAATATGCCGTCATAATTTTCATAAGAGCCGGCAACTCGAAACAGCAATATATCATCTACAATGGCGCCACCTACAGAACCGGTGGCCTTATAAGATGGACCATTTCCAATGCCAATGGTTGCCTTACCTTCAAGCTCATTTGATGGTGCGCGTGTCACAATATTGATTGCACCACCACTTGCATTCCGCCCCCATATGGTTCCTTGCGGGCCTTTGAATATTTCGATTTGTTGAATGTCAAAATATTCTTGGTTCATTTGGTTTGGGCTGGTCATTGGCACGCCGTCGACGATTACAGCAATCGGGGCCTCAGAATTTCTTGTCTGACCAACGCCACGAACGTTGAGAAATACAGATCCTGGATTTTGAGTGTTAGAGATCTGAAAGTTTGTTGTTTGCATCGAGATGCTATCAATCGAGTTAACGCCAGCGCGTTCGATTTGAGCTTCGGTTATAGCTGTAACCGATAATGGCACATCCCTTAGTTGCTCATCACGTTTTCGTCCTGTTACAAGAATTTCTTCTATAGTGTTTTCACTATTTGCCAAAGCTACCGCTAAACTGCTGTCCACAAGCGTCGAGGTTAAAGTTAATGCTAGAATATATCTTGAGTACTTAAATACATTACCGTTTTTAATGAACATGGGATCCTCCACAGAAGCAACTATATTATTGATCTAAAGCCGGAATTATATGTTTTTCGATAAGCTGAACTTGCTGATTTATTTCATCGGCACCATCTGCCACTAATGCCAAAACAACCGATGTTGCCCCCGCAGCGCCGAGAGCATGTATCTGATTTATGCACTGGTCAGGAGTACCCGAGACGGCGAGCCAGTCCAGCCAGTCTTCTGGCATTTCCTTAGCAATTACGTCTTGACCACCACGGTTGATCATATCGACAAGATGATCATTTATGCCATAGCTGCCAGTGAGATCCGTTGGACCCATAGCGGCAAGATAGAACGCAAGAATGGGGCGAATTTTCTCTCGTGCCTTCCCAGGAGTTTCATCAACATTGGCGAATACATATACGGGCAAACCGCTTACAATAGGAATGCCTTTGTCTTTGCAAACGGAGTCCATGCGTTCTCGCGTCTGCTTTATATAGTTGGGGCCAGCGAGAACCGATATCAGTACCCCATCGGCGATTTCGGCGGTCAAATCTATGGATTTGGGGCCGACCACGGCAGTTAAAATTTTCTGGTCCGGTGCCGGGTGCAAAAGCATTACATCCTGAAAAGTGAAATAGTCGCCGGTTTCTGTTATTGTTTCGCCTTTGAGCAGGCGCTTAATGGCGGAAACTGATTCTCGCATGGACTTCAGAGGGGATTTAGGATGGACCCCCATCTGTTTGGTCCATAAAGGTAATCCATGACCAATAGCAAGCTCAAACCGACCAGGGAAGGCATTGCTTAAAGTTGCGGTTTCCATGGCTGTTACTGCTGGGTGGCGGACAACGCCTGACACGGCACCAAGTCCCACGCGGATCGTTTTTGTTGACGCCAAAGCGATGCCGGCACTGGCGAAGCCAGATAGCATGAAATAATCTTCGCTGACCCAAAACTCCGCAAATCCTGCTTTTTCTACTTTTTGCGCAAAATCCTTGATGGTAATGGCAGGAGAAGATCCATGGAGCAAAACACCAATTTCGGGTCTATTTTTCTTCGACATTCAATACCCCTTTTATGCGATACTATAGGCAACGCGCGTGCCGCCTCAGGCCGACATAGCGCGATAGCCCATACCGACATAATTGTGATATTTAGGGTACTTTCTACTCGACTGAAAGGGGGGGTGGTTATGGGCGAGAGCGAATATTAGAATATGTTCATGTTTCTGTATGCAACCGAGTGCTTATTTTTTAGCCATTCACACATCCCATCTGTCTTTTATAAAAAAAGTGCTCCACCAAGTAATCAACTGATGTTAAATGGATTTTTCTCATATACTATTTATTCAGATCTGATCTTAAAAAATTATTATAAGTTGCTGGAAAGGCGACAGACTGAGCTAAGGCTGTTTCAGGTACGAGAGAGGTGGGAGAAAATATGAGACGCGTTCCGCTATATAAGCTAACCCCGCCGACGGCTACGCCTCCTCATGTTCAACGGCCACTTTTATTTGCGGATCATGCCGGGGTGCCGTTATCGCGTTTGACGCTTATAGAAGCGCCAGCTGGCTATGGCAAAACAACCTTATGCGGGCAGTGGTGGACTCGTCAAAAGGAACAGGGGTATAGGGTTATCTGGATATCGTTTGATGACCTGGATCAAAATTTTCCAGAAGCCCTGGACACCTATCTCAATGCCGCGTTTTCGGAAAATTTTACTAACAGCCTAGATGTGGATAGAATGTTGACAGGACCATTCTCTTCCGAAAAATTTGTGGACGAAGTTCAAGAAACCACGATTTTATTTCTCGATAACTTGCATCTGATAGACGCAAACGCAGCGGTAGAAAAGATTTCTGAATTACTCCATTGTTTTCCGAATAATTTTTATATTGTAGCAGCCTCTCGATCTGGTCTCGGACAAAGGTTGGAAAATTCAGAGATCGCCAGCAGCGTTCTATTAAAAGGGAGAAGGGATTTATCTTTCTCCGAAGATGAAATCCGCGCGGTCATGGGAGAGAATACGCCGGATGCAGTCGTTCTAACGCTGACATACCGTCTGCAAGGTTGGCCCGCATTGGTGCGGGTACTCCATGGTGTAGCAAGAAATTGGCCTGGATCTAATATAGATTTTACCCTTAGCGATCATAGCGTAGAAGATGCTTATCGTTATCTTCTAGAAGAAATATATCAACGGTTGACATCGCGACAGCAAGCCGTTTTGCACCTTGCTGCCATGGTCTTGAATATAACCTCATCTATTGTAGATGAGATTCTTGGTTCGAATGATGGCACGGGACAATTACTAGAGATCGAGAAAAATTATGGTCTCATTGAACAGATTCAAGATCCCGATGGTTTGGTCTACCGGATGCATGAACTGTTGCGGCGATTTGTTCAAACTTGTCCGGTGAACAGTCTACTGGGTACCTTAAAACAAACTCAGACCAGACTGTCTTATTGTTTTGAACGCGCAGGTGATTTGCCTCAGGCAATTTTTCATGCCGTAGAAGCCCGTGACCGCGCCCGTGCAATCGAGCTTCTATGTCGCGCGGGTGGCTGGAACACGGCTTTGCATATAGGATCAGGTACCTTAAATCAGCTCTATAGCTTGTTTAAGGAAGAGTTCACAGAACAGCCACAGATCGAACTAGCGGCGATCTATGATCTGTTGCAATCAAGCCGTATCGCCGAAGCGCGCCACCGCCTTAATGCACTTCAACATACATTATCTATACCAAGCAATAAAGTATCGGAACATTTACAAAGTATTATGTCGGAATGTTTGGTCTTAGATCTTTTGACCACACACTATGAAGGAAAACAAATTGATCTAGACCGTATTGATCGCTTGCATTCTTCATTGACGTTGTCGGGCAGAGTTAACAAACATGTGCTTGTTATTTTAGAAAACCATATTCGGGCTCTTGCGTATTATGACGCAGGAGATTACGAGCAAGGGTTGCGATGGGCTCAATCAGCAACAGCCGTAT
>JBBCIP010000173.1:0-51815 GCA_037189785.1 Alphaproteobacteria bacterium | reverse complement strand
ATCCGCGCGCGGTTCAAGAATCGGGTCAGCATCGGTCACGGCAACGACAAAACCCTCGAAACCTGGATCAGAATTCACGGGAATTTCGCCGAATACACACCCATATTCTTGATTCTCTTAGCTTTATTGGAAGCAGCCGGGCAATCGGCCCAGTTTCTTTACATCTTGGGCGGCGCATTCGTGGTCTGTCGTTTATCCCATGTCATCGGCCTGTTGATGCGCAAAGCCCCAAACCCACCGCGGGCGATCGGCATCATCGGCACCATGACACTGATCGTAATTGCGGCGGTGAGCGGTCTGCTGAAACTACTGTGACTGGTGTGTCACAGCATCAGCTTCAACGGGTCTTCCACAATCGCTTTAAAGGCGCACAGCAACGCGGCCCCAACTGCACCATCAATGGCGCGGTGATCGCAGGATAAAGTCGCCTCCATGATCGTTGCGATTTGAATGGTACCATCCGTGACCACGGCACGTTGGTCCGACGCGCCGACGGCCAGGATTGCCGCCTGGGGTGGATTGATCACGGCCTCGAATTGTTTGATCCCGAACATGCCGAGGTTGGATAAGGAAATACCGCCGCCTTTGTAATCTTCAGGCAGCAGTTTGCCGCTTTTCGCTTTTTCCACCATGTCGCGCATGTCGTTGGAAATAGCCGCCAAGCCTTTCGCCGCCGCATCACGCACCACCGGCGTCACCAAACCGCCTTCGATCGCCACCGCGACCGACACATCTACACGCTTCAGGCGATACAGTTTGTCGCCACCGAATTGCACATTGGCATCGGGGGTCTTTTGCAACGCCACCGCCAAAGCTTTGATGATCAAATCATTGACCGACAGCTTAACGCCGCCATCATCGTTCAAGTCTTTGCGAAGCGTCAACAGCTTGTCCATCCGCACATCGACTGTCATGTAAAAATGCGGAATATTTTGTTTGGAGTCCGTCAGCCGCTCAGCGATCACCCGCCGCATGCCGGATAGTTTCATCTCCTCATGCGGCATATCCGGCGCAGTGAACACCGGCGCGGCATGGCGCGTGGGGGCCTGTGCTGTTGCCGTTATCGTCTGTGGCGTAATCACCGGCGCAGCGCCATGCAAATCACGCTTGATGATCCGACCACCCGGACCGCTGCCTTGGATGCTGGAAATTTCAATGCCGCTTTGCTGCGCAATCCGCAGGGCCAACGGAGAAATTAATGACCGATCGTGGGAAAC
The DNA here is from genome assembly GCA_037189785.1 of Alphaproteobacteria bacterium. Lineage (GTDB taxonomy): Bacteria > Pseudomonadota > Alphaproteobacteria > Sphingomonadales > Govanellaceae > Govanella. The sequence continues at coordinate 50,598 of JBBCIP010000173.1, read as the reverse complement.
ATCGTTTGTGACTGCGGGCGAGGATGATCCGTTGCTTTTCGCCGCCGTTTTTGCGGATGTTGATTGCGCAGTTTCCGTTTTTGTAGGTGCTGGAGCTGGAGCTGGAGCTTCACCGTCACCCAGCAACACCGCAATCACCGTGCCGACCGGCACATCGGCGGTCCCTGCATCAACGACAAGCTGCCCGACCGTCCCATCATCGGCCGCTTCCACTTCCATCGTCGCTTTATCGGTTTCGATCTCGGCGATGATGTCACCGGATTTGATGCTGTCCCCTTGCTTGATCAACCATTTTGCCAAGTTGCCTTTTTCCATTGTCGGCGACAAAGCGGGCATGCGAATTTCTATGGACATAACAAACCTCCCCCTCAGTACTTCAACAATGCCGTGGCGCAAGCATCCAAGATCGCCTCGTCATCCAAGCGATAGACGCGATACAAATCCAGAATATCACCGGACTGACCGAAATGCTCGACCCCGAGCGGCACAACACGATGTCCCCGCACCGAACCGAGCCATGATAACGACAACGGTGATCCATCGGTCACCGTGACCAACGCGCTGCCGGGCGCGAGTTTGCTCAGCAAGCGTTCAATATGGCTAACCTCGCGACCGCCGTGCGTTTGGCGATGGCGCAAACTTTTGCTCCATCCGGCGTGGCACAAGTCGGCCGACGGCACCGCCAACAATCCGGCGCCGGGCACATCGTCCCGCAACACCGCCAACGCCCGCAACGCTTCGGGCGCCAACACACCGCTGTACACGATGGCGACCTCGGCATCGTCGCTCGGCTCAACCTGCCAATAGGCACCGGCCAGCACATCATCGGCCCAATCATCCCGATCACGGTTGATTTGCGGAATAGCCCGCGTCGACAATCGCAAATACACCGACCCACCATCGTCTTGTTGCATGTAATCGAAGCCCCAGCGCATGATCGCGCTGAGCTCATCTACATAAGCCGGCTCGAACGTCACCAGTTTATCCTGGGCCATCCCAATGACCGGCGTATTGATCGATTGATGCGCGCCGCCTTCAGGGGCCAAGGTAATTCCGGCCGGTGTTGCCACCATCATAAACCGCGCATCTTGGTAACACGCATAATTCAACGCGTCCAAACCGCGACAGATGAACGGATCATATAATGTTCCGACCGGCAGCAACCGTTCGCCGAACAAAGATCCGGTCATGCCGAGCGCCCCCAGCACCAAGAACAAATTATTTTCGGCAATACCAAGTTCCACATGCTGCCCATTGGGCGTCATCACCCAGCGTTGCGGCGAGATCACGTTTTCATCTTTGAACACATCGCTGACCGGACGACGATTGAAAATGCCACGCTGATTGACCCAACCGCCCAGGTTGGTCGACACCGTCACATCCGGCGATGTCGTCACGATCCGCGCCGCCAATTCGCTGTCGCCTTTGGCCAGATCATGCATGATCTTCCCGAACGCCACTTGGGTCGCTTGCACGTCGCCCGCCGGGCACGGGAAATCATCCGGCACGGCATAGCGTGGCGCATCATGACGACGATTACGTTTGTTGACGAACGGCACTGTCTCTAAAAATTTTCCGAGCTCTTCCGCCCGGGATTCCATCCCGGCGAACGGTTCCCATTCCTGACCGGGCTCAATGCCCATCCGTTTGCGCAGTTCTTCCATCTGCGTCGGATTCATCAGGCCAGCGTGATTATCTTTATGGCCTTGGAACGGCAGGCCGCGGCCTTTAACGGTATAGGCAATAAAGCAGCGTGGCTGATCGTCATCGACATTGTGGAATGTTTCCAACAGCAGCTCGAGATCATGACCACCCAAATTGGTCATCACCTCCAGCAGCGCCTCGTCATCATAGCTCGCCAACAGATCTTTGACTTTCGGCTGCGATCCGATGTCTTCCAAAATGCGCTCGCGAAATGCTGCGCCGCCTTTATAGGTCAAGGCCGAGTACAGCGAATTCGGTGCATTGTCGATCCACTCCCGCAAATGCTGGCCACCGGGTTTCTCAAACGCGGCTTGCTGCAATTTTCCGTATTTCAGGATTTCAACTTTCCATCCGGCGGTGCGGAAAATATCGTCGTAGCGCGTGAACATACGATCGGACGTGACCGAGTCCAACGATTGGCGATTGTAATCGATGATCCACCAGGTGTTGCGCAATTCGTGCTTCACCCCTTCGATCAAGGCTTCATAAATATTGCCTTCATCCAATTCGGCATCACCCATCAGCGCGATCATGCGACCGACTTTTTCATCGGCCAGCCAGCCTTTGGACTGCAAGTAATCTTGGGCGATCGAGGCAAACGCAGTGATCGCCACGCCCAAGCCGACCGAACCCGTGGAAAAATCCACATCGTCCTTGTCTTTGCTGCGCGATGGATAAGACTGCGCCCCACCCAACCCACGAAACAATTCCAACTGATCGCGGGACTGATTGCCGAACAAATATTGGATGGCATGGAACACCGGGCTGGCATGGGGCTTAACGGCGATCCGATCCTCGGGCTTCAGCACACTGAAATAGAGGGCGGCCATGACCTGGGCCAAGGACGCGCTCGAGGCCTGATGCCCGCCGACCTTTAGGCCATCCCGGCTCGGCCGCACATGATTGGCATGATGGATGGTCCAGGCCGACAGCCATTGCACCTTCTTATCCAGAAGCTCAATCAACTCTAACTGGTCTAAGTCTACACCCGGCACACGATTAATTGGCGCCTGATTGGTAATTGGCGCCCGATTAGGTTTGTTTGGTGCTGCCTTTGCTTCGGATTTGGCCATTGGATGTCCCTCCCGCTCAAGAAAAATGCCCTTTATACGAAAGCCACTATTCTTTTAGCGTGGACGAGGCCGCATGTGCTTGCTAATTTGTGCACAGAAAGACCATTTATAGCAACTATATTGCGCAATATACAAAGAAGGTATTCTGAAATGCCAAAGGTCGAATTAGACCAAATTGACCGCCGAATTCTGCAAACACTCCAGAAGAATGGTCGGATGACCAATATCGAGTTGGCGGACGCGGTCGGCTTGTCGCCGTCGCCGTGCCTGCGTCGGGTCCGGGCCCTGGAAGTCAACGGAGTTATCGGCGATTATGTGGCGCTCGTAAACCCCGAAGCGGTCGGCATGACCCTGACCGTCTTCGTCCGCGTCAGCCTCGAACGCCAAACCGAAGATTATCTCGACCGGTTCGAAGCCGCCATCAAACGCTGCCCCGAGATCATGGAGTGTTATTTGATGACCGGGGAAGTCGATTACCAAATCCGGGTCGTGGTGCCGAATCTCGAGTCCTATGAAAGTTTCCTGAAATCAACCCTGACCCGGATTCCGGGCGTCGCCAGCATTCGCTCAAGCTTCGCCCTGAAACAGGTCAGTTACACCACCAGCCTGCCGGTTTAAACAGCCTAATCTTGACGTACCCCTGAAACTTCCCTATGCCGCAGCCCTATGCTGCAACCAAGCGCAACACAGTTTGGATATTATGATCGTCCCCTCTTCTTCATCACCGTTCGTCCTGCTCGATAATAGCCGCATCGAAATCGGAACGAATGGCCAAAGCCAAGGCAAAGGCGAAGGCAAGGGCAATGTCGAGGCTGACGATCACGGATCGCTGCTGTTCCAGAATGCCATCGAGATTGTCAGCTGCAGCGATCCTGATGCCGTCCCGCACGCCTTCGCCACGCTCGAAGCAGCGCTGGCCCAGGGCCATCATATTGCCGGTTGGTGCGCCTATGAGCTTGGCTATGTGTTCGAACCCAAACTGCGCGGTCTTTTGCCGCCGTCACCGCGACCGTTGCTGTGGTTCGGCATCTTTCCGGCACTCGAACGGTTGACGGCGCGTGCGGTCAGCGAACGGCTCGATCCTATCCGCCACAACGCGCTCGATCCCTGTGTCGTCCGCGACCTGCGCCCAAGCCTGGACGCCAGCGCCTATGCCGCCGCCATCGGGCGCATTCATGACTATTTGAACGCCGGGGATATTTATCAGGCCAATTTTACATTTCCCCTGACCTTCACCATGGATGGCACAACGGAAGCGTTGTTTCGCCGCCTGCGCCGCAGTCAACCGGTCGCCTATGGCGCGTGGATCCACGACGCTACGGGCGACATCATTTCGTTGTCGCCGGAACTGTTCATCGAAAAACGCGGCACCACCCTGACCGCGCGCCCGATGAAGGGCACCGCCCCACGCGGCCGCGACCAGGCCAGCGATGATGACGCGGCGCGCACACTCATGACCGACCCCAAACAGCGGGCGGAAAATGTCATGATCGTCGATTTGTTGCGCAATGATCTCAGCCGCATCGCCGCACCGGCCAGTGTCGAAACACCACACCTGTTTACCGTCGAACGCTATCGCAGCTTGCTGCAAATGACCTCGACCGTGACCGCCGAGGTCGCCCCGGATTTACCGCTTGTTGATTTCTTTCAAAGCTTATATCCATGCGGCTCGGTCACCGGGGCGCCAAAAATTCGCGCCATGGAAATCATCCGCGCGCTCGAACAGCAGCCGCGCGGCGTCTACACCGGCACCATCGGCTATGTCACACCGGATCGTGACTTTTGCTTCAGTGTGCCGATCCGCACCATGACGCTGACTCAGGATCGGCCGCGCCGATGGCACGGGCAGCTCGGCATCGGCAGCGGTATCGTTGTTGATTCCGTGGCCGCAGATGAATATGCCGAATGCCTGTTGAAAGCGCGGTTTCTCACGCATCCAGTGCCTGAGTTTGATTTGATCGAAACTTTGCTGTGGTCGAAGGACAACGGCTACCAGCGGCGCGACGCGCATCTGACACGCCTTGCGGCATCGGCTGCATTTTTTGGCTTTCGCCTTGACCGCACGGGGCTAGAACACAAGCTCGATGACTTTGCCCGCGATCTACCGCACACCCCACAGCGCATTCGTATTCTGTGTGACATGGCCGGGAACACAACAATCACAGCCGCAGCACTCCCCGCTGTCGTCGCCGGGTCAGATCTCCCTATCGCGCGGCTCAGCTCCATCGTGGTCGAGCCGAGCAATCCTTTGCTCTATCACAAGACATCGGCCCGTGGGTTTTATCAAGCCGCACTCAAGCAGGCGCAAGCCAAAGGCCCTTGCTTCGACGCTATTCTCACCAATATCCATGGCGAGGTCACCGAAGGCAGTTTTACATCCGTGTTTGTGGAACGCGACGGCCTATTGCTGACCCCGCCGCTCAGTACCGGCGTGTTGCCGGGGGTGTTGCGCGCTGAATTATTGGCCAGCGGTCGCGCCCAGGAAGCGCGCTTGACACCTGCCGATTTATACGCTGCCGATCGTGTTTATTTGGGCAACAGCTTACGCGGGCTTATCGCCGTGCGTGTTGTTGCGGATTAATCCCCAATCACCCGCTCACCACGAAACAACTTTGCTTGCGCTTCTTCAATGCGCTGCAATGATTATCCGCAGCCTTCTTAGTCCCGAACGGACCGATTTGCACTTTGAACAAATCGCTGCCGTCGGCCCGGCTGCCACGATCAATCCGCATCGCCGTGCCTGTTGGGACATTTTGGCGATTTTTTTCGATACGCTCTTTCAATTTCACCGCATCGGGTTCCGATGTCGACGCGGAAATTTGTACATAGAAACTGCCATCGCCTTGACTTGCCGCAACTTGACTTGCCGCAACACTCGGAGCCGGAGCAGAAACAGCTGGGGCCCGGGCTGGTGCTGGTGTTGCGACGGCAGGCGCCTCAGGCCGCTTCACTGGCGTCGGCGCCGAACTCCTTGATGACGGTGTCGGTGTCGATGGTGATGACGGCGGCGGCGACACTTGCGCTGGCTGAACTGCCGGCGTCTGCGCCGAAACAGATTGCCCTGGCGCAGTTTTCGCGGCCGCAGAGGTCATCGGCGGTGGGTTGGTGACCAAGGTTTGCGCCATCGCATAGCCGTCGGAAATTTCTTGCGGACTTAATGACTGTATCATCAATTGCTCGGCTTTCACCGCTTCCGGTAACCCGGCTTCGGCTGCCAGTCGGGTCCAGGCATAGGCCTTGACTGGATCTCGCGGCGCTTGGCTGCCGTTAAATAATAACACCCCCAACATATGCTGTGATCGCGCGTCGCCACGCGTCGCGGCCTCGGTCCACCATTTCATGGCGTCGGCGATCCGGGGTGAGTCCGGAAAGGCAAAATAATAAAGCGTCCCCAGGTTTCCTTGGGCCGCCACATGGCCTCGCTCAGCCGCTTCGATGTAAAAGCGTTCGGCGGTCGGAATATCTTTTTCAACCCCCTTGCCGCTGCGATAAAGCTGCGCCACGTTAAACAACGCATTGGCATTGCCCTGTTCCGCCAAAGGCAGCCAAGATTTCAACGCCGTTCCATAATCGCCACGCTTATAGGCCTCAATGCCTTCCCGCATATCGGCGAAACCAGCCGACGGGGTCGCCCCCAGCACAAACACACCTAACACCACTCTAAGCAACACCGAAGCACAGATTTTTTTTCGCGTGGTCATAATTTCTTTGGCTTTTTATGGTTAACTCGAACGTGTGCCATTGTGCCGTCCCCACCGCCGCGACGCAACGTCCTTCGAAAATTAATCTTTATTACTAGACCTTCTATTGGTTTTACCATTTTTTAACACCCCCAACTTACTCTGCTAAAGAACCAAAAAGGTGGATAGGCCCAAGCTCCAATAGTCTGGGGTATTGTGCTTATCCGGCGACGGAATTTACGGAGGGTGCATTCAAATGCGCGTCATAGCATTGGCTTCGCAAAAAGGCGGATCGGGGAAAACGACCCTTAGCGGACATCTTGCAGTGCAGGCGGAACGGTCGGGCGCTGGCCCGGTCGTGATCCTGGATACGGACCCTCAAGGCAGCTTGTCGGAGTGGTGGAACGCCCGCCAATCGGAAACCTTGGCTTTTGCGCAAACCACCATTTCCCGGCTTATCACCGATCTCGATGATCTGCGCAGCCGTGGCTTCAAGCTGGCGATCATCGACACGCCACCCGCCATCACCTTGGCCATCCAAAGCGTGATCGCGGTGTCGGAATTGGTCATTATTCCGACCCGTCCGAGCCCCCATGACTTGCGCGCCGCCGGTGCAACAGTGGAACTGGCCGAACGCTCCAACAAGCCATTGCTGTTCGTTGTCAATGCGGCCACCCCACGGGCCCGCATCACCGCCGACGCCGCCATTGCCCTATCGCAACATGGCACCGTCGCCCCGATCACGATCCATCACCGCACCGACTTCGCGTCCAGCATGATCGACGGCCGCACGGTGCAGGAGGTTAATCCAAAAGGCGCCTCCGCTCGGGAAATTGATGAATTATGGCAATATGTTAGCGACCGTTTGGAAAAGAATTTCCGGCGCACGGTGTTCCAATCCAGCGCCTCAAACCGTCGTGAGGCTTTGACCCGTCATACCCCCGGTTTCGGCCGGCGGCAGCAACTGACTGCATCTTAGGAGACAACCCGATGAAACAGGCCGCGCGTTTAACGAGCTCGTTACTCGCCCGTAAAGGCTTTGCCTCTCCATCGCCGGAAAGCGTTTATGCCTTACAGGATGCAGCTCTCAATAAATCGGCTCAGCCCAAAGCAGCTCAGCCTCACGCCGATTTTCGTCTGCCATCGGAACACCCGCTCGCGCCGATTTCCGAAGCTCGGGAGCCGATTGCGGACACGGTCCGTCGTCCAGTTTCTGAAACCGTGGTGGCGAAGCCAAAACCCGCGACATCGCCGTCCCCCGCGGCCAAATCTACCAGCACCATCGTCAGCAAGACCAACACCATCGTCAGCAAGAATAGTGATCCACAGGCCAAAACAGGTTGCGACAGCGGCACCGATTGCAAGCACAAGACTGCGATGGCCGACCATACCGGCAAACGCGTCGCCATGACCTTGCGCCTGGATTCCGATCGCCATCTCAAATTGCGGGTCCTATCTGCTCACGCCAATATGAGCAGCCAAGAAATTCTGACCGCAGCCCTTGATGAGTATCTCAGCCGTGAAGCCAGCACAGCCGATCTCAGACATTGTGATTGCCTTCATGCTAGCGCGCGTTAGCGCTGATAGCCCGGCTCCGGTATTTACTAACCGGCTTTAAATCCCTGGAAAGGATTTGCGGGTTAGTCTCTAAAGACGCGCAACGGTACCTAAAAAAGAATGGACCTAAGGTTATGATACGGTTTTCGGGCGTCATGAGCCGAACAGCTTTGGCCACGATCATTATGGCATCCCTGGCGGCATGCACCACGACACCGGGGGCAAAGACTGCCTCTATGGCAGCTTCTGCCGAAACAAAAGCCCAAGGCCAAAGTTCGTTATTGTCCATGGCCGACCGTTTGGCGGCCACCGGCGATCATGCCGCCGCCATCCCACTGTATCGCAGCGCTCATGGCTCAATGCACGGCGATGTTCGGCCCTTGATTGGGCTTGGTCGCTCCCTGGCTGCGCTCGGTCAATTTGCCGAAGCGGAGAAAGCCTATCGACTGGCTGCCGGGCGCAGCAGCGAAAATGTCGCAGCGCTCACCGGCCTAGGCCAAACCCTGATCCAAACCGGCCAGCCGGAACTGGCGCTGCCGTTTTTGAACAACGCCCTCCGCCTGTCGCCCACGAACCACGACGCCTTGCTCAACAAAGCCTTGGCCGAAGACCTCCTGGGCAATCACGCCGCCGCGTTGGATAGCTACGCCCAAGCCCTGAGCAGCAGCCCCGATGACATCCGGGTGCTGAATAACTACGGCTTATCGCTGACTGTCCACGGCGACACCAGCACCGGAATCGCCAGCTTAGAACAAGCCACGCGCGCACCTGCCGCCACCGCTGCCGTCCGCAAAAATCTGGCCCTGGCCTATGTTCTGACCGGCCACAGCAACCAAGCGGAGCGCCTGTTAGCCATCGACCACGATCTGGGGAGCCTTCCCGATCAGCTGGCTCAGCTGCGCAGCGTGGCCGCGTTGGAGCCAAGCGCACGACTTGCAGCCTTGTTCTATGGCAATGCGGCCCCCAAGCACACCACACTTGCACCGGCGAACCGCATGTTTGATCAGGATGCTGCGGCAGCCCACACAACGGCCTTGCGGATCATTGGCACCGGCGCACCGGTTATCGCCGAAGCTCCGGCTTTGCCTGAGCCGGTAACCATCACCCCGACCGCCGCCCCGACCGCCGCCCCGGCCGCCCAGGCTGATGCCGACCTCAGCGATATCCCGTTGCTGGAGCAAGAAGGTTGGGCCCTACAATTGGCGGCCTATCGCAAAGCCAGCCAATTGAAAGACGGCTGGGAGCAGCTCAAAGCCTCGTACGGGGACATTATCGGGCACTTGCCTCCACGCCGCACAGAAATCAACTTTGGCCCTGAGGCCACGCCCAAGGGCTTCTATTACCGCTTAAACGCCGGTCCTTTGACCGATAAAGCCGAAGCTGACGCGTTATGCGCAAAACTGGTCGCCCGTGGCGCCGCCTGTTGGGTGCGACCACCGGACGTGAAGGAAGGCCGTCTGCCGAAAACGGCCGAAACAGTGGCTCCAGCCTCCCACCAGGTTGCGGAACAGGCCCCGGAACAGGCGGTAACGGCGGTTGAACCCTCCGATACGGCCTCCTAAATTTAGCCCTACACTCTACCGCCGTGTAAAACCCTAAACCTTACTTTGGCGGGGCTAAGGTAAGGAAAGGGCTTGATATCTCCATCAAACACCCCAAATAATGGGGTGGATCGGTCATAGTGACGGTCTGTCTACGCGGAGGACGCTTTGGATAAGGTCCGATCGTAGGCTGTTGTCAGACTTGCTCAAACTTGAGGAGATGGCACATTCCACGTTCAACTGTCTTTAACACGCCGTTTGTCGTCGGTTTTGACTACGTAGAACGTATTGTCGAACGGATCGCCAAATCAGGCAATGATGGCTATCCTCCCTTCAATATCGAGCATGTGAGTGAGAACGAATTGCTGATAAGCGTGGCAGTCGCCGGCTTTCGCAAAAGTGATCTTTCTGTGCTGCTTGAAGATAATGTTTTGACTATTCGCGGTAAACAACCCGATGAGTCACAGGCTGAAGGAGGTAACCGTCTTTTTCTACATCGCGGCATCGCAACTCGGCAGTTCCAACGCCGTTTTGTTTTGGAACGGGGTGTAGAAGTAACAAAGGCTCGTCTGACAAACGGCCTTCTTGAGATTGTTCTCGCACAGCCGCAACCAGCGGCAACAATCCGCGAGATCGCGATCGAGAGTGAAGACGTTGAGTAGCAATTGGGAAGTGTAATTGGCTAACGGCAAGTCATTGGTGGGAGTACAGAGAATGACCAACGTTGAGCAGATGTTAAAAGACATGACACCCGAAACCTTTGCCAATCTTGGGGAAGGCGATGTCGTCTACATCAAACCCGTTACGCGTCATGGCGAAAGCAATTTCGCGCTTTATGCAGCGACGGGCCGCGAATTGGCCGTGTTTGATAGCTGGGAGACCGCGTTGACGACCGCGCTCCAAAACAACATGCATGCGGCTTATCTGCACTAGGATCTAGTGCCGTTAAAGCCGCCGCGACAGCAGAACACTGTAAAGCAAAGCACTGTGGCGCGCGGATGCACATCACAAGGACCACCGGGTCAAGCCCGGTGGTGACAATCTAGACAGCTGAGCAATTTCCTAACGATGTCCTTGCCGGAGTCATTGCCGGGGGCATTGCCAGGCTCGACCCGGCAATGCACAGGGCGCACTCATATCGTTCAACACCATCTTGCTTTTAACAGTTCCGCAGCAAAGAAACGGCCCCCAAATCTTCATCATGCTGGACGCATCACGTGATCGGGGGCCAAATAGATGGTCGAGTTTTTCACTCAGAACAATTCATAAAACCAGAACAATATATAAAAAATGTGTCACGCAGCGTGCGACGCTGCCGGTTCAATCAGCAAAGCATAGATCGCATCGGCATTATCGGACCCGCGAATTTTTTCGCAGGTCTGTTTGTTCCGTAAAAGTCGCGACACTTTAGCCAAAGCCTTTAGATGATCAGCACCCGCAGCTTCGGGTGCCAGCAGTAAGAAGATCAGATCAACAGGCTGCTCATCGATGGAATCAAAATCGATGGGGGCAGACAATTGCGCGAAAACACCACATGGCCGATCTAATGTAGGCAGTTTTCCATGGGGGATAGCCACACCTTGACCAACCCCCGTGGTACCGAGCCGTTCGCGTTCAAGCAGCACATCAAAGATCAAAGCCTTCGGCTGGCCAATAAGCTTTGACGCATGCTCGGCTAATTCTTGTAATGCCTGTTTCTTGCTGGAAACTTTCAAGCGAGGGATGATCGCTTCCAGGCTGATTAGATCGGATATTTCCATAGACTCTTACGTTCCCGTCTTGCTGTTCGCCGGGTCGATCCAGCCGATGTTTCCATCTTTTCGGCGGAAGACGACATTGAACTGTCCGTTAGCACGATTGCGGAACATGATCGCCGGCGCATCGCCGAGATCCATCCGCATGACAGCCTCCCCGACACTCAGCTCAGGAATGGCTGTCGTTGTTTCCGCTACGATCAGCGGCTGCCAGCCGTCCGCAACCTCGTGTTCTTGTTCTTCTTCTGTGTCATTCGCAGCCAAAACATACGAGGCTGCGTTCCAGTCCATCGCCGCGCTTTCCAAACGGCGCTTGTGATGATCCTGCACCCGGCGTTTATAACGCCGTAATCTTTTTTCAATGCGATCCGCCGCACTGTCAAAAGCCGCATAAATATCCGGTGCATCGCCATGACTTTGCAAATGCATGTCATGACCCGCATGAACATTACAATCAGCTCGCAGTAAGTGGCCATCGCGAGAGAAGGTCACGGCAGCTTCTAGCTTGCTTCCGTTGAAATACTTACCAAGGCTGGAGGTTAATCTGTCTGATACATGGCTCCGCAGAGCGTCGCCAACGTCGATTTGCTTGCCCGTCACTACGACTTTCATGATGGTGTCGATTTCCCCGTGAAAGGTGTGGTTGCTCGATACTACTCTGACTGCCGGTGCCGTTAAGTTCGCGGGAACGTATTGTCCAGCCCCGGACATGTCAACCTTTAGAATAGCACAGATTGCCCATAAGCAAGAATAATCTTCACTATAAAAGTGGCGACCAACATCACCACAACCAACAGTTACGCTTTATTTTACAATAGGTTATAGCAATAAAATTAGGCCACAACCGCTTTTAATCGACGGCGTTGCACGGATGACGGAATCCGCAATGCTTCACGGTACTTAGCTACCGTCCGACGGGCAATATCGATTTTTTCTTCGCCTAAAATCTCGACAATCCGGTCATCTGAGAGAATATGACTGGGATTTTCCGCATCGATCAGCTCTTTGATCCGCTGCTTCACAGACTCGGCCGCATGAGCCTCCCCATCGCCCGATGCTTGAATCGCTGAGTTGAAGAAATACTTCATCTCAAATATACCGCGGTCGGTTGCGATATATTTATTCGTGGTCACCCGGCTAACCGTACTTTCGTGCATCGAAATCGCGTCAGCGATCATCCGCAAATTCAGGGGCCGCAAATGTTTAACGCCATGCAGGAAGAAACCTTCTTGTTGGCGGACAATTTCAGTCGCCACTTTTAGAATGGTTTTTGCCCGTTGATCCAACGCCTTGACCAACCAATTCGCGGTGGCGAAACATTCCGAAATAAAGGCCTTTTCTTCTTTGTTTTGCACCCGTGTCGAGATTTCCGTGTGATAATTGTTGTTCAACAACACACGCGGCAATGTATCGGCATTTAATTCGATGACCCAATTGCCTTTGCGGCCTTCGCGGACGAAAACATCGGGCACCACAGGTTGAGCGGCATCGGACGAATAAATCAAGCCCGGTTTGGGATTGAGTGTTTGGATTTCCGCAATCATATCGGCCAGATCTTCTTGGTCGACACCGCATAAACGGCGCAGCGCCGGCAAATCACGCCTGGCTAGTAAATCAAGATTAGCGATCAACGCCGCCATCGCTGGATCAAAGCGATCACGATCCCGCAATTGTAACGCCAAACACTCACTGAGCGACCGCGCAAAAACACCGACCGGCTCGAAACTCTGTAATCGTTCGAGCACGGTTTCGACTTCTTCCAAACTGCAATCCAGTTTTTCGGCGATTGGCTCGAAACTATCGCGGATATAGCCGGATTCATCGACCATATCGATCAGGAAATGCGCGATCATCTGTTCGGACGGCGTGAATTGCACGTGCCGCAATTGTGATTCCAAATGATCCTTCAGACTAAGATCGGCAACAAGATTTTGTTCGAAATCTACATTGCCGTCATCGAAACTGTTATTGCGCGAAGCCGCACCGCTCAGATTTTGATTGCCACCGCCGGGAACATCATCACTGACACTGTCGTTATTATAGACATTGGAAAAATCAGCATCGAGTGCGTCAGAATCCGCACCGACAGGATCTTGTATTTTCGTATCCGCCGCCGCCAGCGCGCCATCGGTTGCTGGCGCGTCACCACCATCTGATCCGCCATCATCACCGCCGCCGCCATCACCTTCGCCATGTTCCAGCAGCGGGTTTTTTTCAATTTCTTGATTGATATAATCGGCCAGTTCAAGGTTGGTGTATTGCAGCAGTTTGATCGCCTGCTGCAACTGTGGCGTCATGACCAGTGTCTGGCTATGTTTAAGCTCCAGTCTGGGCGTCAGCGCCATACCATTATCCTACATACTAAACCGCTCACCAAGGTAAACCCGCCGCACGTCCTCGTTCGCAACGATTTCGTTAGGCGCTCCCTCGGTCAGAACTTTGCCGTCGTGAATGATGTAGGCGCGATCAATGATATCCAATGTCTCTCGAACATTGTGATCGGTAATCAACACGCCCAAGCCGCGATCTTTCAGATGGGCTACGAGATCGCGAATGTCGTTGATGGCGATCGGATCGATCCCGGCAAACGGTTCATCAAGCAGAATAATGCTCGGACGCGCCGCCAAGCATCGGGCAATTTCAACCCGCCGCCGTTCACCACCCGACAACGCAATCGCCGGGGTGCGCCGAAGATGTGAAATGGAAAATTCACCCAAAAGATCATCCAACATGACCTCCCGTGCTTCCTTATCCTTTTCAACCACTTCCAACACAGCCAAAATATTTCCCTCAACCGTCAAGCCCCGGAAGATCGATGCTTCCTGCGGCAAATATCCAATTCCCATCTGCGCCCGCCGATACATCGGCAAGGTGGTGATCACTTGCCCATCGAGCGCGATCTCCCCTTGATCCGGCGCAATCAGCCCGGTGATGGTGTAAAAGCAGGTCGTCTTACCCGCTCCGTTCGGCCCCAACAGACCGACCACCTCACCACGCTTCACATGCAAACTCACACTCCGCAAAACCGGCCGCTTCTTATAGCCTTTGGCGACATTGCGAACGGATAATCCGGTCGTCGTGTCTGTACTTTCGCTTGCCGAAGCCATCGTTGCGCGAGCCCTCTGATCGCTGGTCCTCTGATCCTTGGGATTTTGCCCTGCTTCTGTTACCAGTTCTTTGTCCATTGAACGCTCAACGCCTTAAAAAAGAGTGTGCATTTTTAACATTTGACCAAAATCGGCCCATTTTTTGCAGACCGCTTGATCCTAACCTCAGAAATCGGCAGTTTTCTGGGTCGCTCAGCAGTCCTAGGACCCACCGCCGGTCTTCTCGGCCGGTACGAATCGCCCGCGGACTCGGCCCTGGCCGCCGCCGGTTCCGGCATCTGCGGTATCAAGCTTGGTGACGCCGCTATCCAGATCAACCTGCAACCGGTCACCGCGCACCACCACGTCGCCACGGTTCAGCACCACCGATCCGCCCAGGGTCAAAATCCTCTTTTCCATGTCGTAAACGCCCCAATTGGCGGTCGCTTGCTCACTTGGCGTCTCGAGCTGGACATTCCCGGCCGCATCAATTCGAGAAATGGTCGATGGTGTGCCGCTCGGCTTGGTTTTGCCGGATTTGGTCTGATAATAGACCGTGACCCGGTCGGATTTGAGGGTCAGATCCTTTTGCACGGCTTCCACCCGACCTTCGAACACCGCCACATCGTCCTTGGAACGTACCTCAAGGCGATCCGCGGATATATCGATCGGTTGTTCGGTGTCGTGGCTTTTCAGCGCGGAAACACCACTTGTCGCCGCCGGGGCCTCAGGAACCACCCCGATCATCAACACAGCCACCAACCAGAGCGGGGAAACAGCCCGCACGGCATCTTGGGTCAATTTATAGTGGGACATAGAAATCCTTTTATTCACCACGTCACTCCTGTCCTTATTCCGCCGCTGGCTCTGTGGCAGGGTCTACAGCCCCGACACCGGCGGCCCGATCACTGTCTTTGCCCGGTTCAAGGCGCACTTTGACGCCCCCATCCAGGACCAAGGACTGCTTTTTCGCATCCAAGGTAAACCCATTGGCCGAGAACGAGCCGAACGAGGCCGCCCCTTTGACGGCGGATTTACTGGTTGCAACACCCGCGGCCAGGTCGATATCGGCCTTTTCCGAGTCGATCCGATAGCCGCTATCGGTTGAAAATACGATCCCGCGTGTCAGGGATAAATGATCCTTGCGCCGGGCATAAATACCTTCGCCACCGGTGACCGTTACGGTTTCGTCGGGGCTGATTTCAATACTGGCCTTGATCCCGGTCAGATTGGCTTCTTCGGCATCGACCCCGTCTTGAACTGCGGTTTCGGCACTGATTTCAAACGGACGATTCAGGACGTCTGTCCCCATGTAATGGGCACCCACCACCCGCACCTGCTCGCCGCGGCGGGCGATTTCCTTAAACGACAGGCTGACATTATCGGCCCGCTTGCTCAAAAGCGGCCAGGCCAGCATCACGACCACCAAAATTCCGGTCGTAATCGGCAGCACCCGCTTCAAAAGGCGGCTACGGGCGGCTGAGTCGCTATCGGACGTCACTGTCCGTTGTGCGAACACATCTGGGCGCGATTGGTCCTGGTTGGCGCCACGCCCAATCTTACGACCCGATCCAGGCTCATTACCGTTATGTCCATCCCGAGCAGCCATGAGAGTCGCGCAAACCTTCCTAACAAACGCACGAAAACCAAGTAAACACGCCGAATTCCGCCGACAAGCAAAACTCATGCCGGACACTACCTTAGATATTCGAAAAGTTTTACAAAAATATCAACAGCCTTGAGACCTTTGTCCTGGAATGGCCGCGCCACCCCCCGCCTTGGCCGCTGCCAAGGTCTAATGGGCAAAGATGTCGTCGGCATCCCAGCCCAGCAAATCGAGCTCGGCCCGGCTCGGCAGGAAAGCAAAGGCCGCTTCGGCAAGGTGACGGCGTCCGGCCCGTTCCAGCATCAGATCAAGCTTTTCCTTAAGCTGGTGGAGATAGAGCACATCTGAGGCGGCATAGGCCAATTGCGCTTCACTGAGTTGGGCCGCCCCCCAATCTGAAGATTGTTGTAGCTTAGAAAGCTCGATCCCGAGCAATTCGCGACACAGATCTTTCAAGCCATGACGATCGGTATAGGTGCGCACCAATTTTGAGACGATTTTGGTGCAATAAAGCGGCGCCGTCCTGATCCCCAAAGCATGATGCAACACTGCGATATCAAAGCGCGCATAATGGAAAATCTTGAGAACCGCCGGATCTTCCATCAACCGCTTCAGATTGGGCGCTTCCGTCTGCCCGGGCAGAATTTGCACCAGATGCGAAATACCATCGCCTGCAGATAACTGCACCAAGCACAACCGGTCGCGCAGCGGTTGTAGGCCCATGGTTTCGCTATCGACCGCAACGGCCCCTTGAAACGACAAGCCATCCGGCAGATCGCGAACATGGAAATGGACGGTCATGGCATTTCTTTCTATATGATTACAATGCGTTAGCTAGCTATGGCGGCCATCATAGGCGTTCGCCCAAAGTGGCGCAAGCGTTGACGGCCTCGGGTCAAACAGGCGGCCAAGCCCATAGCCAGGACCACAGCCCGACAAAATAGCCTGTCATCGCGCGGCGAGCGTATTATAGTCATCTCCATAACAGTCTAACCAAGGATCCCATAGCGATGAGATACATAGCTGGAGTGGTGGTGTTTTTTGTACTGGGGGCCGTTGCCTTGTGGTTTGCCCCAGCGTCCGCCGGATTGAAGGCCGGTGATAAAGCCCCGAATTTTGCCCTGGAGGCATCGTTGGCCGGCAAGCCATTTACGTTCAAACTGGACGAAGCCTTAACCAAAGGACCGGTGGTGCTTTATTTCTATCCGGCAGCCTTCACCCCCGGCTGCACAGTTGAAGCCAATGAATTCGCAGAAGCCACCGATGACTTCGCAAAACATGGCGCGACGGTAATCGGCGTATCGACCGACAATCTCGAAACCCTGCATAAATTTTCGGTATCCGAATGTCGCAGCAAATTCGCCGTGGCCGCTGACCCCACAAAATCCGTGACCGAAGCCTATGATGCCGTGATGAAAGTAAAACCGGATTATGCCGACCGCATTTCCTATGTCATCGCGCCGGATAGCACGATCTTATATGTGCACAAGGGTTTGCCCCCACGTCCGCATATTGAAAAAACATTGGAAGCTGTGACCGCCTGGGAACAACAACACCAATAAGCGACATCGTTGAGACTGGGTGAC
Source organism: Alphaproteobacteria bacterium (assembly GCA_037189785.1). GTDB lineage: Bacteria > Pseudomonadota > Alphaproteobacteria > Sphingomonadales > Govanellaceae > Govanella. The sequence continues at coordinate 33,011 of JBBCIP010000173.1, read as the reverse complement.
GGCCACAGGGTGTCACCCAGTTTTCTAAAGTCAGGCGTAGCGGGTCATTGCGTAATCATCGGTATCGATGTCCGGACGTAAGCCGGATAATTGATCGGCGAATACTTTGCCGCTCCCGCATGCCATGGTCCAGCCCAAGGTGCCGTGACCGGTATTCAGATAAAGATTGTTGTACCGCGTCGGCCCGATAATCGGTGTACCGTCCGGCGTCATCGGACGATGTCCGGCCCAGAATGTCGCCGCCGTTACATTGCCGCCGTTGGGGAATAAATCACACACCGAATATTCCAATGTTTCGCGCCGAGACCGCGGCAGATCCGCATTAAATCCAGCAATCTCCGCCGTGCCGCCGACCCGGATCCGGTCCCCCAATCGCGTGATCGCAATTTTATAGGTTTCATCCATGACCGTCGATACCGGCGCCGCATCGGCATTGGTGATCGGCACGGTGATGGAATACCCCTTGACCGGATAAACCGGAATGGAAATGCCGATCGTCTTCAACAACAGCGGCGAATAGCTGCCCATCGCCACCACATACGCGTCACCATGATAGTGCTGGCGATCGGTGACAATCCCTGTCACCTGCCCACCTGCTGTTTCAATTTTTTTGATGGTGACACCGTACTCGAATGTCACCCCCAACGCCGTCGCGTGTTCCGCAAGTTTGTTGGTGAAGATAAAACAGTCGCCGGTTTCATCATCCGGCAATTGCAAACCACCGGCAATTTTGTCACGCACAGCGGCCAAAGCCGGTTCGGCCGCAACACAGCCGTCGCGATCCAGCACGTTGAACGGAACACCATAGGCTTGCAAGACCTCGACATCCTTGGCCGCACCATCGACTTGTTTTTGTGTCCTGAACAATTGCAATGTGCCTTGGCTGCGATGATCGTAGTCAATGCCGATGTCGGCCCGCAGCGCCCGCAAACAATCACGGCTATATTCCGCAATCCGCACCATGCGGCTTTTATTCAGCGCATAGCGTTCGGACGTGCAATTGCGCAGCATGCTCAGCATCCACGACCACTGCGCCGGATCAAGGCTGGGGCGCACCACCAACGGCGAATGTTTCATGGTCAGCCATTTAAACGCTTTCAACGGCACATCCGGCCCAGCCCAGGGCGACGCATACCCCGGTGATATCTCCCCGGCGTTGGCAAAACTTGTTTCCAGCGCCGGACCGGGCTGACGATCAATAACCGTGACTTTATGACCGGCCTTCGCCAGGTAATACGCCGATGTCACCCCGATAACGCCACTGCCGAGAATAATGATATGCACGATCGATCTTCCGTGAAATTTAAAATGAGACTGATTGTAGTGATGACATCACGTCATCATCCACCGACATACCGGCGGGCATAGCGTTGCCCCAGACTTGTCAGAATTTCGTAACCAATGGTGCCGCTGTCACGCGCTACGTCATCGGCTGTTTGATAAGGACCGATCAGATCAACCCGAAAAGCATCGGGCATATCTTCGGGCAATGCACCGATGTCGATGGTCATGCTGTCCATGGAGACGCGCCCGACAATCGGCAGGCGCAGGTCGTTGTAATAAGCGGCGCCGCGGCTGCTTAAACTCCGCAGCCAACCATCGGCATAACCGACAGACACCGTCGCGAGCCGCATCGGGCCGGGAGCGGTCGCGGTGTAGCCATAACCGACCGATTGGCCCGCTTGAATGTGCCGGGTTTGGATAACCTGCACCTCCAACTGCACCACAGCGGCCATGGGATTGGGGCCGTCTTCGACCGGCGATAACCCGTATAGGGCCGCGCCCGGGCGCACCAAATCAAAATGGTAATCAGCGCCCAAGAATATCCCGGATGAATTGGCCAACGATCCACCGGCCTGTGGGAACAACGCCTTCAACCGGCGGAAAGCCGCCAGTTGTTGGTCATTGGCCGGTTTGTGGATTTGCTCGGCACAGGCCAAGTGGCTCATCACATAGCGAAGATCGATGGCGCCCAGACGATCCGTCTCTTTGGCGACGCGCGCGGCGTCCTCAGACGCCAAACCGAGCCGTGACATCCCAGTATCGACTTGAATCACCGTCGGCAATTTCTGGCCCAATTTCTGGCCCAATTGCATGGCCAAATCGGTCCAGGCATAAAATTGCGCGACACTGTTGACGACCGGGATGATGTTGGAGGCGGCACAGTCCTGTTCTGTGCCCGGCAATAAACCATTTAAAACATAGATCGCGGCATCGGTCGGCAGATGCGCCCGCAAATCCAAGCCTTCGCTCAAATGCGCGACGAAAAAATGGCGGCAGCCTTCGGCATAAAGCGCCGCCGATACCGGGCGCGCGCCAAGACCATAGGCGTCCGCCTTCACAACCCCAGCACAGGCCGCAGGCGCGGCACGATCCCGCAGCAAACGATAATTCTGTGCGAGCGCCGCCAAATCGATCGTCAATCGCCCCCATGCCGTAGCGGACGACTGAGAGCCAATAACGGCAACATCCTCGTTCATCAGACAATGTGTTTGACCGCGCATAGAGCCCACCTCAGCAACCCATAGGACGCTCTATCATACTGATAAATTATTAGAATTTTTTTGATATTATTCACATATAATTTCATATATATAAAATATTAGAATATTATATCACATATTTGGTGGTTTATGCGCATATCTGATCTGGACGCGACCGATAACAAAATTTTGCAAACATTGCGGGTCGATGGTCGGATCAGCAATGCCAAACTGGCCGAGGAAGTGGGGCTGTCCCCATCCGCCTGCTTGCGGCGGTTGCGGCTGCTGGAACAAAGCGGCGTCATTCGCGGCTATACCGCCATCATTGACGAGCACCCACAGGAAAACACCGCCGTCGTCATCGTGCAAATCACGCTCGACCGCCAAACCGAAGCCTATATGCGAAAATTCGAAATGTCGGTGCGCAAATACCCGGAAATTCGCGAATGTTATTTGATGACCGGCAGCGCTGATTATTTATTGCGCGTGGTCGCCATCAACACCGCAGATTACGAACGAATCCACACCGAAGTCTTATCCAATCTGCCCGGTGTATCGCGCATTCATTCGAGCTTCACCTTACGCAACGTTGCATCACGCTAATCGCCCATAAAAAAAGCCCGCACCGGCACAGCACCGATGCGGACTGATTATAGTCGAGCGGTTAGTATTTAACTGAAAGCTGCACCGCCAATGTGCGCGGCTGATCGGTATTGATCATCATGCCGCCGGTTTGGAAAATGGCCGGAAAAGCGTAATTGACAACGGCTTTGTCAAAAATATTCTTGGCAATGAACGCAACCTCCAGACCATGCTGTTCATGAGCAATGGCAAGACGCGCATTGAATTTTGCATATCCGTCAGCAACCAAAAGATCCGGATTGGCTTCGACAAGACTCAACACATCATTCAAATGTTGCTTTGATCGAAACTCGGCCATGACCTCCCCGGCGAAGGTCAGGCTATCACTTATACTGGTGTTGTAATTGATTTTGGCGACACCGCTCCATTTCGGGGCAAACGGCAAGCCATCAATTGAATTGGCAATGGGTACGGTCTTTTTCGCGTCCGCATAGGTCACGTTGGCTGATGCCGATAGACCTTCGGTCAAATTTAAGAAAATCTCCGCCTCGGCGCCGCGCGACCGCACTTGATCGGCGCGGACGACGAAATTCGTGCCTTGGAAGAACGCGATTTGATAATCTTTCACTTTGGTGTTGAACACGGCAAGGTTCAAACGGCTGCCTTGACCAAGATCGATTTTTGCACCGACTTCGATGGTTTTCGCCGTTTCATCCGGGAATTCGGCTTGATCGATCGTCGTCGGATCGACTTGGAACCCGCCGCCCTTCGATCCAGTTGCGTAGCTTGCATAGAGCATGGTGTTGTCGAACACCGTGTATTGCAAGCTACCGGAATAATCGAAGAACGACTCACTGCGTTTCAAAGCCGTTGGATCAAAGGGGCGATACACCAAACTTGTGAACAATCCCGGGCGCAAAATATCCCGGCGATAATCACCGTGCTTTTTGGCATCATCATAGCGGATCCCGATCGTCGCTTTCAAATCGTCGACAAGCTCCAATGTGCCTTGAGCAAAGCCGGAAATCGTTTCGGTTTTTTGGCGATAATAAGTTCTGGTGGCGCCACTGATCGGGGTCCCGGCCATCGGCAGAATATCGAACGTATCATCAAAATCCCATTTGTCATGGTAATAGTAAACACCGGCCAACCATGTGAACCGCCCGGTATCAGGCGATACAATACGCAGTTCTTGCGAAAAGGATTTATTGGCTTCACGCCCACTACGTAAACCGGGATTATTGATTGTTCCGGTCAAGCTCACCATTTGGAAGTCATCGTATTTCGAATAGCCGGTCAGCGCCGTGATCGTATAGTCACCAAGGCTCCAGACGATATCCGAGGTATAGCGCTGACCCTTGGTGTCGATGCCGAGATCGACGTCGCCCGCACGTCCCGTTTGACGCGGCATGTCATTGACCGCCGCGATGAAATTCGGATCACCATAGAGCGCCGCCGTTTGCCGCAACAAACCGCCGCTATCGCGCCCGGCATAGAACGGATACCCGATTTGGCGGTATTCCGAATGCTGGGCCGAGACGGTCCAGGTTAAATCGTCGGTCGGGGTCCAGCGCAGGGTTGCCCGCACGCCGCCGCTTTTGGTTTTCGGTTCATCACGCCCAGCGACACTGTTTTCAAGATGGCCGTCTTGACGATTTAATTGACCGGCCACGCGTAACGCCAATGTATCGCTGATCGGCAGATTGACGGCCGCATCCAGAATATGGCCGCCCAGTTCAAATTCGTGGGTGTAACTGGCTTCTGCGGCCAGTTCATTGCCGGGCTTTTTTGTCACCACACTGATGGCGCCGACACTGGTGTTCTTACCAAGAACCGCCGATTGCGTGCCTTTCAAAAGCTCGATCCGCTCGATATCAAAAAGCGCCAGGGTGTAATCGCGGGGATGGCCCAAGAATACACCATCGATGAACAGACCAACCGTTTGTTCAAACGAATTGTTGGATGGGCTCGACCCCAACCCGCGCATGGTTGGGTTTACCAAACCGGCCGGTGCCGTTTGAATACGCACACCAGGCACAACTTGCGTAATTTGATCGATCGAGACAATCGCCGCGTTGCGCATGCTGTCGCCGCTGATCACTTGAACAGTCGTCGGGATATCTTGAACTGTGGTGCTGCGTTTCAACGCCGTGATGACGATTTCCTCGATAACGTCGCCGCCAGTTCCTTGCGCGAAAGCATGCGCCGACATAAGCACGATCGCTGTCGCGCCTAACACAGAAGCCGTCATTTTTATTTTGTGATTATCCGTTTGCATATTTACCTCCCAAAATTTGGAAAAAGCCGCCCGTTTGCAGTTTATACAAACTGCACTCATGTCTTCGTTTCATGTTTTAGCTCAACCGCTTGAGTGGCCTTTATAGCCCCTCGTTCACCACCACTGTTTGTGCATTGGTATATTCCGCCAATCCTTCCAGTGCATTTTCAATCCCTATTCCCGATTGTTTATGGCCCCCAAACGCGACGTGCGGGGAAAAACTATGAACTTCATTGATCCAAACCGTGCCCGCTTCGATACGGCTGGCGATCTTGCGGGCTTTGTCGATGTCTTTGGCCCACACCGACGCCGCCAACCCGTATTCCGAGTCATTGGCGCGGGCAATCACCTCGTCAATATCAGTGTAGCGTAGCAACGGCAGCACCGGACCGAACGCTTCTTCCTTAACAACACGGCTGTCTTCCGGAGGATTATCAAGAATGGTGATCGGCACAAAATAGCCGCGCCCATCCGGAATATCACCACCCAAGAAGAATTTTTGATCGTTGTCTTTGGCGTCTTGCAACAGATCGCGCAGTTTTTCGAACTGCATTTTATTCTGAATGGGCCCTAAGCCGGTGCCCTGATGCGCACCATCACCAACCTTGACCGTTTTCGCAAACGCCACCAGCGCCGCCGAAAGCTGATCATAAATAGACTCATGAACATAAATGCGTTTCGCCGCGACACAGAATTGCGCACTATTTTGAAACGCGGCCCAAAATAGTTTTTCCGCTGTTTGCTCCACATCCACATCGGGCAATACAATGGCCGGATCATTGCCGCCAAGTTCGAGCGTGATGCGTTTCAGATTACCCGATGCTGATTCCATGATTTTGCGGCCTGTGGCCGTTGATCCGGTGAAACTGATTTTGCGAATGTCCGGGTGTTGCGTGATCCACGCCCCAAGATCATTGCCGCCGGAGACAACATTTAAAACCCCGGGCGGCAAAACATCGCGCAACAATTCGCCAAGCTTCAACGTGCACAGCGACGTAAACGGTGATGGTTTCAACACCATCGTGTTGCCCGCCACCAACGCCGGGGCGATTTTCCAGATCGCCAATAGCACGGGGAAATTCCACGGCGTGATGGCACCGACAACCCCCAAAGGCACGCGGCTGGTTTCCACCACCCGACCGGGTTGTTGTTCCACCACATGAACCGGCAAGGATTGTGTCGCGATCTCCCGACACCAGATCACCGACCCCATGATTTCCCATTCGGCGCCGGCGCGGGGTTTGCCCTGTTCGCGCGTCAGTAATCGCATGAGTTCTTCGGCATGCGTTTCGATGACGTCGCCTATTTTCGCAACCAACGCCTGGCGTTCCGCGATCGGCCGTGTGCTCCAGTTTGGGAACGCCGCTTTGGCCGCTGCAACTGCCGCATTCAATTGATCGCGGCTGGCGTCGGGAACAGCGGCAATCACGTCCTCGGTCGCTGGATTATACGCATCAAAGCTATGCGTCGCATCAACAGATTTGCCATTGATGGTCATGCTGTATGTGTGATCAAAATCAATAGACATCTATCTGATCCTTTAAAGAGAAACGGTTTCGCGCAACGCCCGCCGCAATATCTTACCGGTACTGGTTTTGGGAAGATCGGACACAAACGAAATCTTGCGCGGTATTTTGTAAGCCGCCAAATGATCGCGACAATGCTTTAGAAGATCATGGTCGGCCACGGTGCTGCCGGATCGGAGCACGACAAAGGCTTCGGGAATCTCACCCTTTTCCGGATCCGGCACAGCCGTCACGGCAACCATGGTGACCGCCGGATGCATAGCGATGACTTGTTCCAGTTCCGCCGGATAAATATTATAACCGGCCGTGATGATCATATCTTTCTTACGATCGACGATAAAAACATAGCCGTCGTCATCTTGATATGCGATGTCGCCCGTGGCGAACCATCCATCGTTGTTCAAATGATCGGGCGATTTTTTCCAGTACCCCTGCATCACCAGATTACCACGAACGGCCAATTCTCCGGGCTGGCCGGGTGCTGCAATCGTGTCGGACTGGTCCAGATCCAAAATACGCACGTCGACACCCGGAAATGGTATTCCGATCGATCCATGACGCGGCGGCATATACGGGGAATGCGATAACGCCGGTCCGGCCACTTCGGTCATGCCCCAAAGTTCCAATAACGGGCAGCCAAAGCGGGCGACGACTTGATCAATTTTAGCAACGGGCATGGTCTGCCCGCCGACCGTACAGCGGTCCAGGCTGGACAGATCAACGTGATCGATCAGCGGGCTTGCCAACATTTGATAATACATCGTCGGCACGCCTTCAAACAGTGTCACCTGATCACGCTCTATGATTTGCAAGGCCTCGTCCGCGTCAAATTTCACAGCTGCAATCAAACTGGCCCCGGTCAGAAACACGCAGTTCATCACAATATTGCCATAGACATGGGGAAACGGCAGCGCCGAGAAAACCCGATCAGCTTTGGTCCGCACGTGGATCGTCGCGGTCGCCGCCGCACTGGCATAAACATTGGAATGGCTCAGCATCGCGCCTTTGGGTTTGCCGGTGGTGCCGGACGTATAGCAAATGGCACAAAGATCGGCCGGGCTGACCGCGCAAGGCTCCTGATAATCGTCCTTATTGAGTGTTGCGAAGCTTTGGTCATCAATCATCGTCAGGATCGCGGATTCCGCCGCGAGTGCATCAGCCAATGGCGCACGACGCGTGGCTGGTGCAATCACCAAAATTGCACCCGAATCCGCCGCGAGGAACGCCACTTCTTTGGCCGTCAGCAGGATATTCGCGGGGATTACCACAGCTCCCAAACGCAGAATGGCATGATAAGCCACCACCCATTGCCAACTGTTCGGTAAATGCAAAACAACACGATCACCTTGGGCAACACCCAAGCGTGCTAAGAACACTGCTGCTGATCCCGCCAAGCGGTCGATTTCGACAAAGGACAAAGTCCGCTCGTCGGGAAAGATCAGCGCCGTTTGATCGCCGAATTTTTTTGCCGCCGTCGACGCCAAGGTCGCGAGTGTGGGAGCCGACTTCACGCTCATGTCGCCCTCGCTTGGCGATGCGGCAACAGCACGGCCTTCAACACGGCGCCAGATTCAGACTCATGAACCGCTGTCTCAATATCGGCTAAATCATATGTCTTGATCAACTGATCGAACGGAAACCTGCCTTGGCGCCACAGTTCCACCAATTGCGGGATGAAAATGTCGGGCACGCTATCGCCTTCGATGATGCCCCGAACTGTACGCCCAAACAAAATACCGTTCATATCCAAGGAAATTTCTGTGCCCAGAGGCGAGACACCGATGATGCCGCACGTTCCAGTGAGGCGCAGCGAATCAACCGCCTGCCGTACCACCTGCGGGATACCGGTACATTCCAAAGAATATTGCACACCGTCGCCGCCATTGGCGGCCTGGATCGAGGCAATCACATCTTGTGTTCCGGCATGAATGGTATGGGTCGCACCAAATTGACGGGCCAGATCCAAACGGCTGTCGTTTAAATCGATCGCAATAATAGTTGTGCAGCCGACAACTTTCGCGGCCATCACCGCAGCGAGCCCAACCGACCCCGCACCGAATATAGCGATGCTTGATCCCGCTTCCGGTTTCAAAGCATTGATAACGGCCCCAGCACCCGTTTGAATGCCACAGCCCAATGGCCCCATCAGTTCAACGGGCACATCTTTGCGAATTTTTACAACGGTTCGTTCGGGCGCGATGGCTTAATCACCAAACGATGATTGCGCGAAGAAATAGGCGCTCAACGTTTCACCATGGGCCCCGCAACAGGGTGTAGAACCATCGGGCCGGGCACCGCTAAAATTACGCTCATAAAGATCGCTGCAATATCCATATAACCCTTGCAAACAATTTTTGCATTGCCCGCAACTGGCGTAGCTCAACACAACATGATCGCCAACCGCCACTTTGGTGACGGCAGAGCCGACTTTTTCAACAACACCGGCCCCTTCGTGGCCAAGAACCGCAGGCAACGGCACCGGAAAATATTGATCGCGCACAACCAAATCGGTATGGCACACTCCGACGCCGGCAATACGCACCAGAACTTCATCTCCACGCGGATCGTCCAGACGAATATCCTCGATCAGAAAAGGACCGCCCTGCTCACGAACGACTGCGGCTTTGATATTATGCATGTCGATGATTTCCGTCTGTTAGAATGGTTTTTAGGCTTTCAAACACGTCGTCTTCATCCAGATGATCCGCAAAATGCGCACAATATTTTCCGTCAGGTCCAATGACATAGGTTATGGCCGAATGCGGCACGGCATAACCATCGGGATCATCGGGATCGGCTTTTTTATGCGCGAACACCCGAAACAGTTTTTTCGCATGATCAATTTGATCGGGTGTTCCGGTCAGGCCAATAAAACGCGGATAATTTGATTCCAGAAACGCTTTCATCACATCCGGCGTATCACGGGATGGATCAACCGTAATATACAACGGTGTTATCGCATCCGCCGCGCCATCGACCGCATCATCAAGACGCGTCAGCAGCCGATTCAAACGACCCAACGCCCGCGGGCAAACCACACGACAATGGGTAAAGCCGAAAAACACCACCATGAACCGCCCGCGATAATCACGGTCGGTGACCAAGCGGCCTGTATGATCGGTCAGATCAAAGCCTTCTGCCAAAGACAGAGGTGTCATTCAAATTCCCCGTAACTCTTAAGCCTGGTTTTCCAGATCTTCGTTTGCCGGTGTTATTTTCGAGTGTTATTTTCGAGCATTATTGTCGAGTGTTCTTTTAGGTGTTCGCTGGCAGCTTATCGCGGACTACAGTATAACCGATCAAACTTGAAAAAGGTCTTGTCTGCTTAGGCTGCGTCAACACTACCTCTCTACTAAAATGTACAAATAATGTCAATATGACATTTTATGTCTATATTAAACTGAAAAATCAGTTATAAGAAAAGGATCAAAAAACCAATGATCGGAGGGCCTGTGCGAAGACAGGAGATCGGATTGGAGCGCCGCGAACGGACACGTCAGAAGTTGCTGATGGCCGCGGCGCGCGTCGTTGCAGAACTTGGCGAAAAGAAATCAACCATCGACGATTTCATCCAAGCCGCCGGAGTCGCTCGCGGTAAGTTCTAAAATTACTATGCGACACGCGATGAACTGCTGGACGACCTCTGGAAGCAGATCGGCAAGAACCCGTTCCTTGATATCCAAAAAGCCTGCAAGACCATTGCAGACCCCGCGGAACGTCTTATTGCCGAAACACGCTTGGTGCTGCAATCCGCCGCGACGAACGAAGCCTGGGGTTGGCTGGTTTACGCCTTGTCGGCGGATGCGGAAACCACCAATGACGATTTGCTCAGCTATCCGCGACCGGATCTTGAAGCCGGGTGGCGCAGCGGCCGTTTTAAGTTTAATGATCTGGCCAGCGCAGGCGACATGATCGTCGGTGCGGTCCGCGCTGCCTTGCGGGCTACCTTGAGCGAAGGACGGTCGGATGATTATCCGCAATCGTTGTCGATCATGTTGCTGAAAGCCATCGGCGTCGACCACGAAGAAGCAACCCGTATTGCCACACAAAAACTACCGTCGCTGCCAAAACGGGATAAAGAAAAATAAACGTCAGAGCCAATACAGTTTGGCCGTCGTCAAGCGCGACGACGGGAAGTTAAACAGCATCTGATCGCCATCCCGGCGGGCGTCAATGGTTCCGGCTGTTTGCACTTTACCCGTATCGCCGGACGCGACCGTTTGACCATCGAGCTCCAGCCGCCATGCCCCACGCCCCCAAACATTGCTCAGCACTATTGGCGTATGGGCATCAGCCGCTTTTAAAGCGATCGTCAAGCAATTTGCATCCGCGTCATAACGCGCCGCCCTAAGATCCACACGGTAATCAAGTTCGGCAATGGTGGGGGCATTGAAATGCGCATTGGTCAACGGGGTTTCATACAGTTTACGCAAGCCATCCGGAACGTTCAGGCGAGCATAGGCAAGCAATGCGTTGCCGGTATGCGGGTCCATCACGGTAAACCGGCCATCGCCATCATAGGCTTGATCTTGCCGCGCAAAATAATACGCCCCATCCTGCCATTGCGGATTTAAATAGTCATCGGCGTAATCAAGCAGCCGCACCAGGGTATCCGTATCACCCACTTCCGACGCATAAATCGCACCCCAGCCGAAATCGCGCGCCGACATTAAATACTGCAAATCGGGTTCAAAAATTGTCTGCGGTCTGATCCACAACGATCCTTCAGGCCCCGGTTTCGACCACCGCGCCATTTGCCGTGGATAATATTGTTTGATGAAATCCGGGTTCCAGGCATGCATCAACGATCCAAGCCAGAAATCAACCCACGGCTGTTCATCGGGCGTCAGAACCACGCGTTCGTGTTCCTGAACCATCATATTGAAATGGCCTTGATCGGTTGTGATACCGAAATCCGCCCATGCCTTCAGATATCCCGCGGTCGCTTCTTTGGCTAATGTCGTGCCATAGACCAGATCATGAAACCGGAACCCGAGAAGGGGCACTTGATTACAAATCTGAAAAATACAATTGGGTTCGCAAGCAACACCCAAATATCCATTTTCAACCATACTCCAATAAATATGGTCATTGAGTGACTTTTCATCATAAACGAAATTTTTCGTCTGGCCCCAATACAACGGCCGTAATCTAAACGTCAACGCGCCCGGTTCAGCATATTTTCCATCGCGAAAAAGATAATGATACAAAAGCGCCATGGCTTGCACATAGGCACTGTACATGATGTTATCTTTGATGACAGGATCCCATTGCGCCGGCAACTCACCCAATGATGCATTCAATCGCGGGGAATTGCCGGTGCTGACATAATGCCAATAGGTCCACACATCCGGCGACAACATTTTTTGAATCAACTGATCAAACGGCTTTTTGAAATACCCGGGTGCCGCAGGCAGACGATGGACATGAGTCAGGCCCAAGGCAAACGCCATATACGCCAGTTGAAACCGTAAAGCGCCGAAGTCTTCCTGCATGGTCGAGCGCGCCATCATTCCCGACCAATCGTCGGGGAGTTGATTGGCCAGATTAAAAATGCGCCTTACATGTCCCGCCTGCTTGTCGTCCAGCGCCAAGTTTGAGAGCGCAAGACCGGAAGCGGTAGCCGAGGAAGAATACGGAAACTCACTGTTCACTGTGACCATTGCCCATCACTTTTTGTTTTAAGGGTCACATACCGATGTACTAAATTGTACTATTTTTGTCAATATGGATAAAATTCGTCATTATTACATATGGCGTTGCCCGACGGCTCCAAACATAGCGCCACTGGGATCGCTGGCGACAATGATAAAACTTCCGCCCGGAACCTCGGTCGGGCCATAGTGAACGACCCCGCCTTTATCATGCACCGTTTTTGCTGCGGCATCGATATCGTTGACACCGAAATAAAATGTCCAGGTCAATGCCGGGGATCCGGGCATGGCATTCATGATTGCGCCGATCACATCCGGACCTTGCACAATGAATTGATAATCCCCAACTTCGCCCATCGACATGGCGTCGCCTTTTTGCCAACCGAATTGATCGGAATAAAATTGCAACGCAGCGATTTGATCGCTTGTCGTCAATTCATTCCAATTGCAATGGCCGGGCGCCATCGTTTTAAAAGCCGCGCTTGTTCCCTCAACGGCCCCTCGCATGACATAAAACTTAACCCCTTGCGGATCAGCCATCATGGCGAACCGACCAACATTCGGAATATCGGTCGGCGGTACATGTTGCGCACCACCGGCTTTGACAATAGCCGCGGCAGATTTATCGACATCATCGACACCGATATATCCGAACCATGCCGCTTTACCATCACCACAGCCCATGGACGGATCGACCTTCATAAGACCTCCGATCCCTTCTCCTTCTATCGACAGAACGTGGTACTCGTGATTGCCGCCGTCAAATGGGGTTGCCGCCCAACCGAACACCGCCCCATAAAAGTCCGCGGCGGCAGACGGATCGGATGTTAACAACTCATACCAAATAAAATCGCCATGACGATTGGTCATAATCGCAAGTCTCCACCAAAATGAAATCAGACTAAAATTCTACACGTCCAGAAGTGTCGAGAAACCGCCATATATCATGCGCTTCCCGTCAAACGGCATCGTCGGCCCCATGTCTTTCATACGGGGATCTTCCATCATCTTTTTCATCGCGCTATCACGCACGTCTTTTGATGGAAATTCTATCCAGCTAAACACAACGACTTCGTCATCTTTGGCTTTCACAGCACCACGAAAGTCTGTGACCTTGCCGTCGGGCACATCATCGCCCCAACATTCAACAACGCGTGTCGCACCAAACTCTTTAAAAATTGGCGCCGCTTCTGCCGCATGCTTCCGATAAGCTTCTTTATTTGCAAGAGGAACGGCTGCAACGAAACCTTCTGTATATTTCATGTCTGGATCCTTTTTCAAAAAAGTGCAAAGAAAAACGTCACAAGCGACTATTGTGATTGTCCGCACGATAACGGCTTGCACCACCACATCGTTCCATCACAAAAATCTAAAGTACGCCGCGATGAAACGGTTACAGCACTGTTACAAAACAGTTGCTTTTTTGTTGTGTTTTTCCGATTCGACTTGACAAATAGATTGATATCAACATATTTAAAGAATGTCAAAGACTATTCCCTTCACCACAACCCTCGAAGTGCGCGACAGCTGTCTCTGCCTTTATACCCAGCGGGCGGCACGGGCCTTGGCGCGGCTGTTCGACGACGCCTTACGACCGGTTGGCCTGACCAATGGACAGTTTTCGTTGCTTATGTCGTTGAACCGGCCCGAGCCACCCAGCATGGGCCCGGTCGCTACCCTGTTGGCCATGGACCGCACCACCCTGACCGCCGCCCTAAAACCGTTGGAACGAGATGGCTTGCTGACGATCACCCCGAGCCCCAACGATCGCCGCAATCGTTTGCTGACCCTGACCCCAAAAGGCATGAAACTGTTGGTCAAAGCCACACCCATATGGCGCCAAACGCACCAAGCGCTTGAACAAAAACTTCGCACCATATCAGCGGATGATCTGCGCACAGCGTTGATGGATTTGTCGTAAAGACAAGCACCGATAGCGCAACTGCCGCTTATGAATGACCCAAGCTATACATTAAAGCGCGCCATAGTATTCAACTTGTAAGAACCACCGTTCCCTTAGGTGTTTCAAGATGTGCGGCGAATGACAGTGTCTTGGCTGAGACAACAGGCAGGTCGATATCGAGCGCTTTAAAAACACGCGTCACCTCCGCCGCATTGGGATGACCAACTTCAAACCGCGTCAAGGTCACACCGGCGGGTGAATCTTCCGATGGATGCGGTTTCGATCCGAGCCAATCGATAAAAAACGGTAAGCTATTATCGACCCCAGATCCCGAAATATTCAACAATTTCCAGTTGAGCTGATTGCCGTCTGGTCGTACACGGCCCATAGCATAGGGTGTGTCATGCTTAAACCCTGCGTTTACAGCATTGCGTTGCAAGGCATCGAATTCATCTTCCACACGCAAACAATAACTGACAAGTTTCGGCTTACCGTCTTGGACCAAGTGATGCCAATTATCGCCCTTCATACCGATAACAGGTGAGAAAATCTCAAAATATGCGCCATTCCCTAAAGCCGCCAAAGCATTGTGGCTTTTATCCCGGCCCGGTGCCTTGCCCCCAGATACCGAAGCCACACCCGTAAGATCTTCAAAATACGCACGGCCTTGTTCCAAGTCAGGCACGGCCCAAACGATATGATCAAGCACCGGTTTGCCTTTAGCCAGCTTGCCTATCGGACGTTCCGCGGCGATCAAATCCGTGGCCGCGCCGGTCACAAGTCCGCCCAACCCAAGCCCCGTTAAAGTATTAAACTCCCGCCGTGAAATCACTGTTTCCCCCATCTTTTACAAAGCATCCGCCTTATGATTTCGGCATCTCAATATCATTGTCAAGCATGTCATAATGAAGACTGGGTTGAAATATGCTCAGCTATGCTTATAGTTTCCCCTTCACCCCTGGGCTACCGATCACCATGGCTCTCGTTATATGGCATTCAACCCGCCATAAACTGTTGTTTTTGAATCACCGCATTCATACGCAACAAACAACGGAATTCTATAATTAAGGAAAACCCAAGTTATGCCGATTTTAGAAAAGCCCCCAAAATCCGCTTTGAATAGCACGAGGACAATGGGAATTCATGTCTATGCCTGAACATACAGAAATTCCGAAACCCCTTATAAAACGCGCTATTCTTGCATCAGCCATCGGCAATGCTACAGAGTGGTTTGATTACGGCATCTATGCTTATGGTGTCACCTATATCTCGGCCGCTTTATTTCCGGGCGATCTGGATCAAGCGGTCTTTTTCGCGCTTGGAACCTTTGCCGTTTCTTTTCTGATCCGACCATTGGGGGGAATTTTTTGGGGGCCATTGGGTGATCGCCTGGGCCGCAAATCTGTGCTCGGGATGACGATTTTATTGATGGCTGGGGCAACGTTTTGCGTCGGCCTTATCCCATCCTATAACAGCATTGGGATCGCAGCGCCAATTATACTGGTGATCTTGCGGATGATCCAAGGGTTCTCCACCGGCGGGGAATACGGCGGCGCCGCCACCTTCATGGCAGAATATGCACCCGATAAGAAACGCGGATTTTACGGCAGTTTTCTTGAAGTCGGCACCCTCGCCGGATTTTCATTAGGCGCATTGTTGATGCTGAGTTTCTCCTTATGGCTTGGTCACGAGGCTATGCACGACTGGGGATGGCGAGTTCCTTTTTTAATTGCCGGGCCGATGGGATTGATCGGATTATATTTGCGCGCTCGCATGGACGACACACCTGTGTTCTTGGAAAACTTTGCCCATAGTCCCCAACAGCCGCGCCGGTCGCCGTCTTTAATTTATATATGTAAAAACTATTGGCAGCCATTGTTGATCATGGGCGGCCTTGTCACTGCCCTGAATGTGGTCAATTACACATTGCTGAGTTATATGCCGACATATTTTCAGCGGCGTCTTAATCTAACACCGGATCAAGCATTGATGGTACCGATCATCGGCATGATGTTCATGATGATCTTGCTGCCTGTTGCCGGTGCGCTATCGGACAAATGCGGTCGCAAACCGTTGTGGGCATTTTCGCTCGTGGGCTTGTTTGTTTTTGTCGTCCCGCTTTACATGCTGATGTCCACAGGCTTCATCGGGGCAGTAATCGGTTTCGTTTTGTTGGGGGCTTTGTATGCACCTCAGCTCGCAACAATTTCGGCTACGTTTCCAGCCATGTTTCCAACTTATGTGCGGTTCGCAGGCTTTGCGATTTCCTATAATATTGCCACATCGCTATTTGGCGGCACGGCACCGGCCTTTAACAGCGTGTTGATCCGCGTAACCGGCGATCCGTTGATGCCGGCCTATTCCATGATGGTCGCCTGCGCCGTCGGTGCTGTTGCTTTGTTTTTCTTAAAAGAAACCGCTGGACTATCGCTGCATCAGTCTGCAGCAACGTATCGATCTGCGGAGCGTAAAAAACCAACTTCCACAATATAAGGGGCTCGTAATATGGGACGAAGGCTATTCCGTTTGGCCTTCGCCAAAGTCCTTAGCGGAGGCGCTGTGGAAGACACGCAGCACATAGGCTTCGTTCCATTTCATGCGCTCGGCCAAGGCGTGTTGATCCGGCTGAAATGTATTCAAATCAGACTGTTTGACGATACCGGCCGCTTCGATCAACCGCTCGAGACTATCCAAGCGTTCATACAAAACCGCAACTTCCCCGGCCAAAGCCACGGTCATATCGATCACCTGGTCCATGGACGGATCTTGGAAGAATTGAGGTCTAGGGCCAGGCAGAGTGGCAAGAACCTTCTTTACCGCATCCAATTTATCCACGTCACGACTCCTTCAGATAGGAACTGGCAGGTATGAACCGGATGATACATCCAAGCCCAGGCTATGCCCATGAGTATTTTGTATTATAATTAATACATTATAATGATATCCGCATCGTATAATAAGGTCTATGCTTAAACAAGGCCTTGCGCTATTATTGCGGTGCTTTTTTGGGTGTCAAAAAGGCAATAAAACGTATCAGAATAGGACTAATCAGCCCATTCTATATCCAGTCAAAACTCAAGATACAGGCAGACCAGATGGGCGACGCGAGCGTATCCACCCTTAACCCCGACCTGCATGTCCCGCGCTATGCGCAAGTCTATTCCATCATGCGCCATTGGATACAAACCGGGGTTTATCAACCGGGCGCCCGCCTACCATCCGAAAGCAGCCTGTGCACCATGTTCGAGGTGTCCCGCATCACGCTCAGGAATGCGGTTGATATGCTGGTGCGCGAAGGGTTGATCGATCGTATTCAGGGCCGCGGCACATTCGTGGTCGAAGACTTGGCGGCGGCTCCGAATGTTGGCGATATGGATCAGCTGATCCGTAAATTGCAGCGGTTGAGCGCCAGATCCACACTCGAAAATGTCGTGGTATCCAACACCATTGCCGACGCTGCGGTGGCCAAAGATTTGCGCGTGCCGGTCGATAGTCCTGTCATCCGCGCCTCGTTCACCCGCGTGATGGATGGATCGCCAATCGGCTTTACTGAACTTTACTTTCCGCCAAGCTTAGTGAAAGACATTAAGCCCGAAGACTTGACCACCAGCCCCACCATCACCATTCTGGAAGAAAAAGGGTTTGATATTCTGGGAGCGGACCAAGTTATTGGCGCCACACTGGCCGACAGTAACCTAGCAACACGCCTGAAGGTCCAGGTCGGGGTTCCGTTGATGCGCATCCGCATGCTGGTGTTTGATAAACAACATCGTCCCATAGAACGACTTGAAACCTTTTATCGCGCCGATCATTACGAGCACCACACATTCTTAAACCGTTCTTAGCCTCAAATCGCTTTGAGCAAATCGCCATAAATCAAAGGGCTATCCGATCATCTCGGATAGCCCTTTTTCATGTCGTACGGAAATCACTTACTTCAGCGACAGATATTCCGACTTCACTTTACCACCCGGGAAGTCGTTCCATCCCTGAACCCGTGGTTTCACCAAACGCCGCGCTACGGTATAATAGATTGGAATAACGGCATGATCTTCCATCGCCAGGGCTTCGGCTTGGCTCATAAGATCCATACGTTTCTTTTGATCGGTTTCTTCGTCCGCTTGCAGCAACAAAGCATTTACTTTGGCATTGCTATAGCCTGAGTGATTGGTCCGTGATCCACCGCGCAACAAGTTGGCGAAGGTCACCGGATCCGGATACGGCGCAAACCACTGATATCGGGCGACCTCGAAAGCACCCTTGGCCACATCTGCCGACAACGAGCGGAAATCGCTGGTCCGCATTTTTGCTTTGACACCAATGGCCGACCACATGGATCCCATAGCTACGGCGATTTGTCGCGGCTCTTCGCGGCTGTCAAAACGAATCTCAACTTCCAACGGCTTGGCTTTGCTATAGCCCGCAGCGGCTAAAAGTTTGCGGGCTTCATCTTGCCGTGTCTTCAAGGGTACTTTGTCATAATCCGTGACTTTGGACGGATATTGATCAAACCCGGACGGAACAACACCCCAAGCCGGTTCAACAGCCCCCTTCAAAAGACGCTGCGTGATCGCTTTTTTATCAAGCGAAATCGCCAAGGCCTTGCGCACGCGTGGATCTTTGAGAGCACCGTTCTTTCCGTTCAAAAGCCAATAGAACAACCCGTAATCCGGGACTTCCCGCAGGTCAGCCTTGAACTGCTTCTGCACAGTTTCAACCTGTTCTGGTGGGAAGTTGAAAATGATATCCAGTTCATTGGCCTGATACCGTTTCAACATCGTGCCGAGATCGGACGCAGGATAATAAACCACTTCGCCAATCGCAACGGACGACGCGTTGTAATAATTCTCGTTGCGGGTCATGCGTAATTGCGTATTCGGCACCCATTCCGTCAATTTATAGGCCCCATTGCTGACCATGCGTCCGGCCCGGGTCCAGGTCGTGTTGTGGGTGGCAATTGCATGTTGCGGCACCATCACTGCCGCGTTGGACCGCAACACTTCAAGGAAATAAGGCGTACGTTGTTCCAACGTAATTTCAACGGTCAATGGGTCAACGGCACGGACACCAAGCTTATCTAACGGAAGCTTTCCGGTATTAACGTCCATAGCGTTCTTGATCATATAAAGGTTACCGGCATAGCGCGCTGCCGTGGCCGGGTTCATCAACCGTTGGAAAGAATAAACCACGTCGGCCGCGTCCAATTTTTTGCCGTCGGACCATTTTAAGCCGGGGCGAATTTGGAACACATAGGTAACGCCGTCTTTCTTGAGTTCATGGCTCTTGGCTACCGCATAAATAAGCTCGCCGTTTTTGCCGGACGACATCAACCCAACGAACAAGTCATCAATAATGACAGACGACGAATCACCCGCGGCCAAATGCGGATCGATAGAGGGCGGTTCACTCGCCGTACCACGCCGCAAATATGATTGGGCATCGGCAGATACCGTCATCATCGGCGTCGAAAAACCGACCACGGCAAGACCAAGCGCCACAGCAGCGGTTTTAAAGAATCCTGTCATCTTGTTCTCCAAACATCTGAGAAGACTGTCATTCCCAATACCAATTGAGCCGTTCTGCTCCATCAATACTCAACCAAGCCACACATCGAACATTTACGGCCCAGATTATATTCGAACAATAACGCTCCGTCATTAATACGTCTGCGTTGCAATCTCCCTTCGAGGAAATTGATTACAAAGGCCGTTTTTTTATCGTGAGCAGGAATAACCCGGGTCCAGCCCTTATCGCCCAAGTGTATGCGCACTGTTTCTTGTGCCGCTTCATCACGGATGACCAGATCGGCGCCCGTCACCATCACGACATTTTGATCGTCAAGGAACGCAAAACCAAACGTGCGGTCCCGATCTTGGTCTCCATAAGCGACATAATCCGGCAGCATTTTTGCCGCGTCCAGATCATATCGCAGAATACGATGACCACCTTCGGATGCCATGTACAACACGCGCCCATTGGGATGGAGCGCCATGTAATTAACCCCGAGCCAACCCGTGTGCCCGCCGTCAACATCGACGTCAATAGCGGTGACCGATTGATCCGCAGTTGAAAAGCGGAATAACTTTGCGGCACCATATTTATCATCGGGTACCGGGCCGCGCGCGGAATGGACACCGATATAAGCGTCGCCGTTGCCCGTAAAAACCAAAGCCCCAAGCGGGCGCGCAGGCAAATAGTCAACATCTGGCAAGCGTGCAGCATCAGGACCGAACGGCACCACATGACGTCCGGTCGGATCGACGGAATATAAAATATCCGTCCGGGGATCAACCGCAAGATTGACAACCAAGCCATCATGATCGGTCCACAACACCGATTTACGATTGAACTCTTTATCAAAATGAAGAATACGACCGGGCCCACGCAAATTGCGAAAATCGATATTGCTATCGTCGATCGCCGTCGCTGCGATCAAGATATCGCCTTTGGCAAAGGGTTGCGGATCACCGTCTACTGTAAACATCGTCTGTTGTGTTCCATCTCGTTACGTACATGCCAAATTATTCTTAACCGCCATCATGGCTTGGCCATACGTTCCATTAAGTCTTTATAGGCCGCAGTTCTTGCACCGCCATCCGCATCATCAAGAGTTTCCTGAAAAATTCTGAGCAGCCGCGTCACATATCCTTGCATCCATTCGGCGCGGGCCGCCCGGGCGTCCGGCGTCAATTCATAAGCCGCAAGATCATCCAAACTGAAGCTTGGCTTTTCCGCCGCCACACGTTCCAAGCGATCAATGCGATCATAAAGGACCGAAACTTCCGATGCGACCGCCATAATCATCGCCAGCAATCGCTCATCATCCGCATTTTTCAGAAAAACAGGACGTGCGCCGAGCGGCACCGCGGGCGCTTTTTTCAGATCGCTCATGATGCTGCATCCATTTTACGCGCACCGAATACCAACCATCCGCCGGCTTTTGCGAACGCGGTGTCGGTGATTGTTTCAAATACTGCTTCACGCGGGAAACCGGCATTCTCGGCTGCCGTGATCAGATCCAATTCGGCCAATGTGCGCCAAAACGGCTCGTTGTTATTGGCGCTATCCCAATTGGCCATGAAGCGCTCGTAAACACCTTGCGGTCGGATCGGAACCTCCACATGCAGCATCACCCCGCCCGGACGCAACAAGCGGTGACATTCACGCAGAATATTATTCAGCGCGTTCAGGGAAATTTCGTGCAGCATAATATGCGACACCACAAGATCGAAACTGCCGTCAGGGAATGTTGTCTGCTCGGCATTGGCTTGTGAAAAATGCACGGCCTTGCCCAATGATTCTGCGCGGGCGTGACCATACCGCAAACAGGGCGCGGCCAAATCTATGGCATGCACTTCGGCATCTGGAAATGCCGTGACATAGGGCAAGGTCGATTGCCCGACGGTGCAGCCCATATCCAAAATGCGGCGCGGCTTGAGATCCGGAAATCTATCTTCGATGAATTTAACGCCGCAGAGTCCCTTGTCTTCGTTATAGGGGCCATGACGTCCTAAGGAAAAAATAAAGGCCCCAAGATCAGACCGCGCCCCTTGGCCGACATCGTCGGCGCTGCGTTCAAAGAAGTAAGAGCCAGGAACGCAATGGATATCGACGTCTTTCTGATAGTAGGGAACAGCGACAGACCGATCCAAGCGCAGGCTGCCGAACTGCGGGTTTTTCGCAATAGTCCGACACTTCTCATTGAGCTCATCAAGTTGGCGTTCCACACAGAGCGTCGTGTTTTGAACATAGCCTTCTTGCTGCGCCCGGAGCAGCGCACTCCACCATTGATAAAGCGTATCTTCGCTCATCAACGCATCGACATCATCGGCTGTTTCCGGCGCGTGACCCGCCTCTGCCTCAAATGCCGGTTTATGGATGTCGTCATAGCGAGCGCGCAGACGTGACTTGAAGTCGTTTCGAAGCGCCGTTTTAAGCGCTTTGGAAAATTCGAAGCGCGCTTCTTCTGCTGCTGTTTGCCGCGGCATAACGGCATGGACGCCGCGTTCACTATCCCGCTTTTTATCCATGCTCGTCATTATGAGGAACCTCGGAAATCAGTTCAGAACAAAATCATCGTCACCGCGCGGCTGCGTTGTCGGAACCGCACTATGGACCCAATTTTTCGGATCTTCATGACGCGCTGGGCTTGGGATGACATAAACCTTGCGGTCGTATTCTTCGGCCACTTTTGTGCTGTCGATTTCCCAACCTTTCTTGATCAGTTGGGTCACCGCTTTCCGGAACGCCACTTCCATCGCATCCGCTTCAACCAAGAATTCATCGGTCAACGGTGTCGGCCCGACTTTTGGCCGGACATGGCCGACCACGGCAATATCTTCGCCGATTGCATATTTACGGCCATCAATCCGTTCCTGGTCAAGCTCGGGAGCAGTTGCATAATTCCGTGCTTGAATGCTGAACACCCGGCTGTTGTAAAGATCAACCGGCGTCGTGGCCGAAAACACGATATGCGCCATGCCGGGGCGGAATTCCGGATGAATGCGGTGGGAGATACCGACAATGCAAAACTCCAAACTCACCGATGTCTTGGTCCGTTCTTCAGACAGCATTTGTCCAAGCACACCAGATTTTTGCGCAGCTTTCGGCGCCGTCCGTTCACGATAGACGCGCGCGCCATAAGGTTTCTTTTCTAAAGGAACCAGTGTCGCCTTGGCATCTTCACGACTCCCGAACACCGCATGCACAAAGCTTAGATGCGCGGTATCGATAGAATTTTCTTCAATCTTGGTCCAGTTCACGGGAACGTTCGTGCAAAGATGGGTCGAACGCCATGTTTCGGTGTCATAATATTCCGGCAGCAAATCAGGCACCGGCGGGCGCTTGTCTTCGGGCAGATCGCCCAAGAACACCCACACCCAGTCATATTTTTCAACAACCGGATAGCTATCGATCCGGGCCCGCTTGGCAATTTTCACGTCGCCCATGGAGGGGATTTTGACACAAGCGCCTTGGCCATTGAATTGCCAGCCGTGGAATGGGCAAGCAACAGCCTCGCCTTCCCCCACAACTTTACCACGTGATAACGACGCGCCACGGTGGCAGCACACGTCACTCAGACAAACAGCTGTTCCGTCCTCCTGGCGATAGAGCACGAAGTCGCATCCAAGCATCTTCACGCCATGGGGCACGCCCTTGACCACGTCTTTTGAAAATGCCGCGACATACCAGTTGTTTATCAACATTATCCCGTCTCCCAACCGTTTAAGGGATTATCATATAGAAGGTGGGGAAAATGGCGAATGGATGGCGAAGACGCACCCTTTTCAGCACCATAACGGCACGGCCCCAAAGACGTTGAACGCAGCATCCCGGGCGTGATCGTTTGATGACCACCTTGCGATAAATCATATTAACATTATAACAATAATGCAATATGGTTTGCGGAAGACAGAAACCCTAAAAAATGGCCGTAAAGCCATTTAATCTGATTTCAGCCAACCACTCGCCTTTCATTCGGGAGCATGGGAATGACCACAGAAGACAATCGGCCCGCAGCACAAACCGCCAGCGGCGATACCGCGTCCACCGACTCAGCAATCCCTAAAATGGTATCACACGACGGCACCTATGGGACTGTGCCGCTCAGGTCCGACCGCATTTCCATCGGCATCGTGCAAACACCGGTGCGCGGCGTGGACGGCGACAATCCCGAGCCCGGGATTAGGCGCAATCTCGACTACTTGCTTGAAACCATTGACAAAGCCCAAGCCGTCGGCGGCCGCTGCGATCTGTTGTGCTATCATGAATTCCCGCTGCATGGCTTTGCCCCATGGGATCTCAAGCAATACCTGCGTGTGTCGCGCCATCCGGACGGTCCGGAATTTCAAGAAATCGGCAAAAAAGCCAAGCAATACAATTGCTACATCGCTCTTGGCTGCCAAATGCTCGACGACGATTGGGCCGGTCACACCATGAATACCCAGGTTTTGGTCGGACCAGACGGCAAGATCGTTGCCCGTCACTGGAAGCAACGCAACATGCGCGGTATGTGGCCCGGTGTCGAGCAATTCACAACCACCATTTATGACGTTTTTGACCGCTATGTGGAAATGTATGGCTGGGATGCCGTCGTCCCGGTGGCACGCACCGATATCGGCAATATCTCCATGTCATCGGTTCAGTTCGAGCCGGAACTATTCCGGGCCATGGCTTTGAAAGGGGCAGAAATCATCGTTCGGACCGCCACCGGCGGCTGCGAATGGCATGATATGCGGCTCACCTCCTACCACCATGATGTGTTCACCACCATCGTCAACAACAGCATGGATTTCCAGGAACCGAGCAAATACTACTTCGCCGAACAGGCGCCAAAGAACGATTGGGTTGGAAAATCAGCCATTTTCGGGCCACGGGGGACGGTTCTGGCCGAAGCCGGCCCGTTCGAGACCAAACGCCGCGCCGCCATCGACATGGCCAGCTATCGCAAGCGTCACCGCATCCCTGATGTTCATTTTTCGCTTTATTCTCATGTATTTGATCAATATCGCGAACGCTATGACCCGAATCTGTGGAGCGCCCACGTGCCCGAGACCAAGGTGGAAGCCGCGCGTTATCTGAAAGACAAAATGCGCTGGACCAGCTACTGGATGGACTAGATCCCTTGTAGGGACGGCGGACAGAATGCCGTCGGTCGTCCCTGCCATCGCCCCCATCACAAACAAGTGGATATTTGTATCTATAATGATACAATAAGCTATGCACAGCACTTACGCCAAAAAGCTCGGTAAGGTTGGAAGCATCGTCGGTAAGCGCGGATTTGATCTTTTGGTCTTGATCCTGGCTTTGCTGACGTTGCTTTTTTTCCTTTTACGCCTCACGGGAGATCCAGCCGTTGTTCTTGCCGGGCAAGACGCGACACCTGAAATGCTGGCCGAGATTCGCGCCTTTCATGGTTTGGATAAACCGTTACTGACGCAGTTCGGGATCTATCTGTACAACGTGCTGCATCTGGATTTCGGCACATCCCTAGCCACAGGACGCGATGCGTTGACCGTTGTTGTCGGCGCAGTCCCAGCGACGCTGCTGATGACCTTCCTGGCCATGGGCTTCACCATCCTTGTATCCGTGCCGCTTGGCGCCTGGTGGGGCGCAGATCCGCAGCGGTCGTCACGCCAAGTGTTTTCTTGGTCCGTCTTTATCATGCAAGGGGTGCCCGGATTTGTGGTCGCCTTGGTGCTGGTACAGATTTTTGCGGTCGATCTCGGGTGGTTGCCGGCGTTGGGATATGATCGCCTGTCCAACTGGGTTTTGCCGACGATTGCCTTGGGATCATTCTTGGTCCCAAAACTGACTCGCATCACGGCGGCCAACGTCGCCGAAGCCATGAACGAAGATTACGTACGCACCGCCCGCGCTATCGGCGCCGGACCACAATTCATTTTATGGCGCCACGTTTTGCCGAACGCCTTGCTGGGCTCGATCGCTTTGGTCGGCGCACAATTTTCGTTTTTGATTTCAGGCGTCGTGGTGATCGAAAGCATTTTCGCCTGGCCCGGGCTGGGGCGCTTGTTGATCCAATCGACCCTTACGCTCGATTTTCCCGTGGTTCAGGCCTTGGCCGTCGTCATCTCGATCTTCGTATTCATCGTGAACGCCTTGACCGATATCGCCATCGCCTTCCTTGATCCGCGCATCCGGGTATCGTCATGAGCGCGACCGTAACCGCATCCCGCCGCAAAGATCGGACAGCATTGCCCACAGGCTTGGTGATCGGGCTTGGTATTCTGGTGATCATGGGACTTCTGCCGTTTGTGCTGCCGCTGCTTGGCGCGCCGGGGGCCGATGTCATCAATCTTTATGACCGTTTTGAAAAACCGGGCTCACTATCTCATCTGCTCGGATCCGATCACCTTGGCCGCGATCTTTTGGCGCGCATGGCTGTCGGATTCAAATGGTCGTTCGCCGCAGCCATTTTATCGACCGCGCTGTCACTGGCGATCGGCGCCCCCTTGGGACTTCTTGCCGCCGATCAATCCGGCTGGCCGCGCCGCGTTATTTTACAAATCATCAACCTCACGATGTCGTTCCCAAGCCTTGTCGCCGCAATCTGCTTGATTGCGATCATTGGTCAAGGCTTCATGTCACTGGTGTTGGTGCTGGGGCTTCTGACCTGGCCGGTGTTTGCCCGGATCGTCTATGCGGAAAGCTTGGCGATTCTTGAGAAAGATTACGTCATCGCCGCGCGTTTTATGGGCGTGAAGCAATGGCGTATTCTGTTCCGTCATGTGTTACCGGCACTGCGTCCCTCCTTGCTTGCCACAACCGCGTTTCATTTTGCCGACATGCTGATCGCGGAAAGTGCGTTGTCGTTCCTCGGCATCGGCGCGCCCATCGATTCGTCGACCTGGGGCAACATGCTGGCCGATAGCCGGTCGTTCTTGTTCCAAGCTCCGTGGATGATGCTGGTCCCGGCGGGCGCCATTGTGCTGGTGGTCGTATCGGCAAACTTGATTGGTGATGGCATATCCACCCTGCTCAGAGGCCGGAGCCAAAGATCGCTATGAACAACACCGCTATGACAAACACCGGCCCGATACTTGCGCTGCAAAATCTGAGCGTGGCGTTCCCGACCAAAGACGGCGATCGCGCGGTGCTCGACAATATTTCGTTCACCTTGCACGAAGGCGATGTGCTGGGCCTAGTCGGCGAATCCGGGTCGGGCAAATCGCTGAGCGTTCTTAGTCTGATGAAGCTATTGCCGCCCAATGCCCGTATTAAAAGCGGCAAGATCAATTTCTTGGGTCAGGATCTGGTGCACGCCACAGAAAACGACATGCGCCGGATTCGCGGCCGTGATATCGGCATGATTTTTCAAGATCCGTTCAGCAGCTTAAATCCGGTGCGGCGGATCGGCGATTTGTTGACGGAATCAGTTTTGCGTCATCAAAAGGTCAGCAAAGCAGTCGCCCGAGATATTGCCATCAAAGCCTTGGCCGATGTGGCCCTGCCCGCGCCTGCCGAACGCATCGACAATTATCCGCATCAATTATCCGGCGGCCAAAGACAGCGCGTGGTGATCGCCTTGGCCGGGATCAACAATCCGTCCTTGTTGATTGCCGATGAACCGACAACGGCGTTGGACCCGACCGTGCGCATGCAAGTGTTGGCGCTTATCAAAAAGGCGGCAACGAAACGATCGGTGATCTTGGTCACCCACGACTTTGGCGCTGCGGCGCAAATATGCAACCGTATTGCCGTGATGTATTATGGCCGCGTTGTTGAAACAGGCACTGCGGAACAGATTCTGACCGCCCCCGTTCATCCCTATACCAAGGCTTTGATGGCGGCGGTACCGCGCTTCAGCACCGAACATGCCTTTGCCCCCATTCCCGGCGACCCACCCAAACCGACGGAACGGTTTGATGGCTGTTCTTATCGCCCGCGCTGTCCTGCAGCAGCCGATGACTGCCGGAGTATTCCGCCGCTTACGGATGTCGGCGGTCATTCCATTGCGTGTTGGCGCGCGACGCAACCAGGCCTTCCATCATGACGTCATCTGTAACCGCCACACCCACCCGACTTCTGGATATCGAAAATATTTCGGTGCGTTTTTCTGTGGGCGGGCGTGATCTGCATGCTCTACGCAAGGTCAGCCTTCATGTCGACAACGGCGAAATCGTCGGGCTGGTCGGCGAATCCGGATCCGGCAAATCCACCGTCGCCAAAGCCGCCATGGGACTTTATCCGCCCACGGACGGCACCATCAAATTCGCAGATCAAGATATTACCCATATGGGTCTGCGCGCGCGCCGCGAAATCTGGAAGCGGATGCAACTGATTTTCCAGGACCCCTACAGCAGCCTCAACCCACGCCTGACTATTGGCGAAATTTTGGCGGAGCCGTTGGAAGCGCATCGCATGGGCACGCGCGACGCCATTCGCGCCCGTACCGCCGAATTGGTCGCCGATGTCAGTTTACCGGCCGAGACCCTGAACCGATATCCTAATCAATTTTCGGGTGGCCAAAGACAGCGGATCGCCATTGCCCGCGCCCTTGCGACCGCGCCGGATCTTTTGATTGCCGACGAACCCGTCTCAGCGCTTGATGTGTCGGTACAGGCACAAATCGTTACCGTTTTTAAAGACGTGATCGCCCGACGCGGCATCGGCTTGTTGATCATCGCCCATGATTTGGCGCTTTTATATCATCTCGCCAACCGGCTTGTGGTGATGTATGCGGGCCAAGTCGTCGAGGAAGGCCCGACCAAGGATGTGATTGCCAATCCGCAACATCCTTATACATTTTCTTTAATCAAATCGTCGCCGGAGCCGGTCCCGAGCGCCTTTGCCGAAGACGGATTTCGCGCCATCGCCGGGGAGCCGCCATCGCCATTTGACCCACCGGTCGGTTGCCCGTTCTACAGCCGTTGCCCGGTCGCAGCCCCGGACTGCACAACAACGCCAACCAGTTTACGACAAACAACACCGACGCAAAAATCCGCGTGTCTTTACCCGGACGCGCTCAAGTCCAAGGGTCTTTTATCATGATCCGCACACTGCGCCGCTTTGGCTCCGCATTCAAATGGCCAAGCTTGGTTTTGGCTGCAACGTTCAGTTTTTCAAGCATGGCTCCAGTTTCAGCCGAGCAACTGCGCGTCGCCATCACGTCGCTGCCGCCAAGCTGGGGCAATCCGTTCATGGCCGACGGCACGCCGAGCAGCTATGTGTGGATGGCGCTTTTTGACGGACTGACGCGGCTTGATAGCGACGGCACTGTGACCACAGCGCTCGCCACCAAATGGGAACAAACAACGCCGTTAAGTTGGCGTTTTGAGCTTCGGAAAAATGTCGGCTTCTCAAACGGTGAACCGTTTAATGCAGACGCCGTGGCCGCGACCATACGCTGGCTACAATCGCCCGCGGGAAGAATCACCGTCATCGGCGCACGCTTACGCCATTTCGATCAGATCATTGTCGAGAATGATCATACCCTGGTCATCACCACCAAAACACCGGATGCCATTCTTGATAAACGCATGACATCGGTGCCGATCGTTGCACCGAAAGCCTGGGCGGAGTTGGGACCCCAAGAATTTGCCCGCC
The DNA here is from genome assembly GCA_037189785.1 of Alphaproteobacteria bacterium. Lineage (GTDB taxonomy): Bacteria > Pseudomonadota > Alphaproteobacteria > Sphingomonadales > Govanellaceae > Govanella. The sequence continues at coordinate 3,519 of JBBCIP010000173.1, read as the reverse complement.
AACCATCGGGAACCGGCTCCTATCATCTCGATCGATGGAGCGAACAACGCCGACGCGCTTACTTAAGCGCAAACACCAGAAGTTGGCGCAAACCGATTATCGAAAAGCTTGAATTCATCGAACTGGCCGAAACGGCGGCACGCGTGCAAGCGTTGATTTCCGGCGACGTTGATTTGGCCAAAACCGGCGTTGATGAAATGGATCTGTTGGACGCGCGCGGCATCCCGAGCGTGATCCAGCCATCGATGCAAGTGATGGCGCTGGCGTTGCGCACCGAACGCGCCGATGATTCTCCACTTAAAGACAAGCGCGTGCGCCAAGCCCTGAATTACGCCATCAACAAAGACCAATTGGCGGAAATATTGCTGCGTGGGTTTACCGTGTCCTCGGGCCAACCGGCGTCAAAAACCACATACGGCTATAACCCGGCCATCAAACCCTACCCCTACGATCCGAATAAAGCCCGCGCGCTTTTGAAAGAAGCGGGATATCCCAATGGTCTGCCGCTCAGTATCGAAGTTGTGATCGATTCGCTGCCCGCGGACGGGCAAATTTTCCAAGCCATGGCCTATGATTTGCGCCAAGTCGGTATTCAGGTCGATATGCGCGCCATGCCGTTCCCAACCTTCTTGCGGAATTACTTATCGAACATATGGGAAAGTGACGCGTTCAGTTTGTCGTGGTCTGCGGCACCATATAACGATGTGTTACGACCGATGGAAAATTTCTCGTGCCTGAAGCGCAATCCGTTTTATTGCGATGAAGATTTAACACCGTTGATGGAAAAAGCGGCCGAAACCCCCGAACCGGAGCGGGCTGAAATTCTGGCCACGCTTGCCGCCGAATTCCACGATCGTGCGCCGGCTATTTATCTGGTCGAACAGCTGGACTTTTTCAGTTACCGCGCCGATATTTCCGGAACGCGGCTTGCCAATCGCGTCCCGGAGTATGAACTCATTACCATGACGCGATCGGCACAATCGAAACGCCGCTAGAGCTTATTTCTTTTCGGCAATCCAGGCATACCAGAACCCCGGACCATCGGTTTTCTTGATACGTTGTTCTTTGACGTTGGCCGGATCGAACCCACCGGCAATCAATTCCGATGCCAAATCACAATCAGCATACATTTCCCAATAGGGTTCGTTATTGAATAACAAATCCCAGCCACGCTCGGCTTCTTCGGCGACCGTCCGTTGCCGGTTTAGGATATCGACATCTTGGTGAATGGCGATGCCGCCGGGCGCCAGCAAACGGAACGTTTCACGCGCGATCTGTTTGCGTTTTTCGTCGGAAATTTCATGCAGTAAGTTATGAGAAATGATGAAATCGAAATACCCGTCCGGAAACGGCGTGGCGCCGCCATCGGCCTGATGAAAATGAACCGGAGCGCCCATGGCTTCAGCCCGGGCATGGGCATAGCGCAACATGCTGGACCCAAGATCGACTGCGTGCACTTCGGTATCCGGGAACGCTTCGGGATAGCAGGTCGACCCGCCACCGGCGGAACAGCCGATATCCACCATCCGGCGCGGTTGCCAACCCGGGCGGGTTTCATTCAAATATGCAATCACCGCACCGGCTTTGCTATCTTTCGCTTCCATCCCGCGGCCCATGGAATAAATGCGACCACCGGCTTCATAAAAAGCACCGGCAACAATACTGGTACCATCATCTTCCGGCAAATAGCCTTCGGGTTGCAGGTGAATATGATGCTGTGGATAATCCGCCACAGGATCGAAACCGGGGTTAAGCGTCAGCGATCCTTTTTTCGCCGGGTCACCGGTCAGACGTTCCGCAGCCGCAGACATACGATCAAGGTCGCGGTAGATCGCTTCGCCGACAGTCCGCCACATCAACTCTTGCGACGATCTGTTCAAGGATGACCACAATTGAAAATGCGGTGTCATCAACATAGCTTCTTGGACTTCGTTTCGTGATTGCGGATCACGACCGTATTTTTCACGATACAACGCGCGGCCAACATGCTCATAAGACGGCACATTGCCCGGGCGGACATTTTTCATCAAATGACGCTTGAGCGAAAGAACGTAACGAGAGCGTGCCGCTTCGTCACTTGTCTGGCGTGGCATGATTTCGTGTTGGAGGTGATACACCATGACGTCTTCCTTCTAGTTAGGAGGCCTTTTTAATATTGGATGCAGCGATTTGACGCGCTGCCGTTTTGATACCTTTGCGAATCCGCGGATAAGTCCCGCACCGGCATATATTGGTCATGGCCGCATCGATATCGTCGTCGCTTGGATCCGGATTTTCTTCCAGCAGCTTGGCCGCTGCCATGACCATTCCCGACTGACAATACCCGCATTGCGGCACTTGTTCCGCGATCCAGGCTTGCTGGACCGGATGCGTGAGATCTTTTGATAACCCTTCGATCGTTGTGACGGCTGTTCCTACGGCATCACCGACAGCAAACGAGCACGACCGGATCAATTCCCCATCCACATATAAACTGCACGCCCCACAGAGACCGACACCGCAGCCGAATTTCGTGCCGGTCAGTTGTACCAAGTCACGAACGGCCCACAACAACGGCATTTCCGGGTCGGCTTCGACCTGATAATCCTTGCCGTTTATAGTCAGCGTCAGCATGCCGGAATCAGCCATGTTAAGCTCCCATCACGTCCGCAAGATTCAGTGCTTCGCGTTCCGCAGATTCACAGGCCCCTTCCATCCCCATGGACATTTGCGCCGCATGTTCGCCGACAAAACGCAGGCGGCCATGGGGTTTGATCCAGTGATCACGATAGCGGTTGTATTGCCCCACACCCCAGAAATGGTACGACCCGCGCGAAAACGGATTTTGTCCCCACGAGGTGACATCAAGAACCTCAAGCTTACCCTTGGTCGCAGGGCGGGCACGCTCCATTTCCGCCAAGGCCATTTGACCAACGGTTTTTAGATCATAGCGTTCCAATGCCACGGCGCCGCTGCCTTTGATCCAACAATCCAACATATGAACCTGGCCATCTTGTCCGGCTGTTGCAACGATCCGTTCGATAAAAGTATCGGAGTAAAGCCCGGGCGGCAGACCATCGCTTTCCCAGAACGGAGCTTTGATGCCGAATTTAATCAAGATGGTTTGATTATACGGCAAAGTGTTGACGATTTCTTTTTGCAGCGGGGGAAGATCCGGCGTGATCTTCACATGCCGCAACACCGAATAGGGAATCGAGACAATCGCATATTTGGCGCGATAAACGCTGCCGTCCGCACAATGTGCTTCTATGCCATCGTCATTGGTGGTCAAGGCCCGCACATCTTTGCCAAGATGAACTTCATTCTGCAAAGCCTTTGCCATGGCATCGGTCAGGCGTGAACTTCCCCCTTTGATCCGGAACCATCCGCCATCGCGTCCGGCTTTGACGACCATATCTTTGCGATAGGCAAACAAGGCCGACATGTTATCCATACCAACGCCGTCGAACCAGCGGTTCATCAACCGCAAGGCTTCGTCAGAATAGCCTTTGTCTTGCAGGGCCTTTAGAATCGATATCT
>JBBCIP010000172.1:0-10337 GCA_037189785.1 Alphaproteobacteria bacterium | reverse complement strand
TCTTCAAATTTTCGTATATATTTCAATTTGCATGATTACCCGATGGATTACCTTACCTAGTACCTGCCATTGCACGATCATCTACCGCATCATGTCCACCGGCATGCCGAGTCAACACTTCAAACGGTCGCTCTGATGCGCGGAAAATTAGCGCTGCAACGATCCAGGACGGAACTGCGATCAAACCCAAAGCAACAAGCAGCATACGCGGCTCGGATCCGAGTACATCCGATGTCCACCCCACCAAACTCGGGGCAAGTCCGCCCAACAAACCAGTGCTAATGCCCCACATCGCCGCCATCCGGCCAACAAGTCGGGGCGGCGCCATATCCTGCAACATCGTCGGCAACACGCACCCCGCGGCATTCGTCGTTATCATCAACAGTCCGAACAGAGTAAACAGCTGCCAAGATGTCTCGACAAAAGGAAACAGGATCAGAACAGGAAGCCCCGTCATCAGCACCAAGCGATAGAAACGGATCGACGCAACCGGCCCCATTTTTATGATCAGTCGTCGGACGAAAAAGGTTCCAGCGGGCACACCCAGCACAACGCCGACGGCATAACCCACACCCATAAACGACCCGTTCTGCCCAGGCGTGGTTTCAAACATCCGTGTCGCGGCAATGGGAAGCCAAACAAGATAACCACCATACCCGATCCCGCAAAAACCGATCCCAGCAAAAATCGAAACCACGGCCCGACCGTGCTGCCGCAGGAATGGCCAAAAATCCTGAAGTGGCGCCTCTGCTTGCACTGTTTGTGCTTTACCATCTTGTAAGGTATGCTCATCTTGTGACGCTTCGCCACGATACCCAAGCCGCGTATAGGCAATCAAAATGAGAAAGAGCGGTGTTGGTAGCGCGACCAGGAAGAACGCAAGCCGCCACGCCTCGAATTCCTGCAACCATGCCGGCAATTCGCTGTGTATTCCATAGAGCAACGCGATCGCCCCACCGCCGAGGACCAATCCACTGGCAACGCCCATCGAGCCGAAAAAATAAAGTATGCTGTTGGCCACCAATCTTTTCTGACCCTTAAACAGCGCCGGGACAAAGGCAATGCAGATCGGAACCAAACCGGCTTCCCCGGCAGCGATCAGAACAGCCGCAACAAATAATTGTTCAAAGTTCTGCGCGAGCCCACATGCCGCAGTACCAAGCGACCAGATCAGAACGCAAAGGCCGAAAACCAATCGTCGATCAAATCGATCGGCCGCCCAAGCAATCGGGTAAACAGCAACGACCGCAAAGATCGCAAAAGCCAAGCCCTGAACAATGCCAAGCTGGCTATCACTCAATCCCAGTGTCTCGGCCAACGGCTGCCCTGCCAAGACCAACACCTGACGATCGACATTCGCCACCAAAACCAGAAACAACATCACCCAAAGTGTGTACCAACCGCCCTTTATCACGCGGTCGGGTAATGCACGGTCGCCGGTTGCTTCACCGGGCGTCATATTGGGCGTCGCTGTAGTATTTTTCATCAGCATTCCATCACCACCGCGATATGTATTTCTGCAACCAACTCAATCGAAACGACATGCTCCACCACAGGCAATACTCGGCCTTTCAGGCTTTTATTCATACTCAGGTTCTCCATCGCGATGGAAAATATTGGGGACGGAGTTCGACTCCGATCAGCGGCGCTACTCAGCGCAAATAGTCAGAATAAAGCGTTTTCTGGCGGCTCACTGCCCATCAGATGCCGCACGAAATAATCGAACGTGCGGCGCGTAAAATAGCGATCCAGCGCAAAGCCATGATCTCGATTGGGCATAACGAGCAGGTCATAGTCGCGGTTCGCACGCATCAGCGCATCGATAAACTGAATGGCGCTTGCCGGGGGCACATGTTCGTCCATGTCGCCATAAGCCAACAGCAATTTTCCGCTCAGATTGGGTGCCATCTTAGCCAACACAACTTCATCGCAATAAATTTCGCTGGACTGCGCAGGCCCCTGCCATTTTTCCATCATCATCGGGATCGCGCCACACATGTCGAGCGCGGCTGCACTCGACACACCGACCTTGTAGAAATCCGGGAATTTCAACATTGCCAAGGTCGCGCCATAGCCGCCAGAGGAATGGCCAAACACGCCAACGCGGTCAAGATCCATCTGAGGCATTGACTGTGCAAGCGCACGAATGCCGGCTACATGATCTGGTAGACCGGGGCCATCCTGCAGATTGCCATAGGAAAGATCATGAAAGGCCTTGCCACGTCCAGGCGTACCGAGACCATCCATGTTGACAACGATGAAGCCAAGGTCTGCCAACGCCTGGCGCACGAAATAAGCAGTGGAGAATGCTTGGACATCCGGCACGATAAAATGTGCACCCGGATAGACGTGATCTATGACCGGATATTTCTTAGTCTTGTCGAAGTTCGACGGCAGATACATGGTACCGAATATATCGGTCTTTCCATCGCGGGCTTTGACGACGAATGGCAGCGGCCGAGTCCAACCGCCTATCGTCTCAAGCGCCGCATAGTCCGCCTGCTCTATGGTCATCAGAACCTTGCCGGTTTCAGTAGATCTGAGTACCGACACCGGAACCGTATCAACGCGACTGTAACTGTCGACAACGTAAAGCTTGTTGGGTGAAAGCCCAGAGCGTGTCATCTCGCCTTTCACCGTCCGCGATGGAACCGGTGCAGGCAGATGCACCGAATGATCGGCATGTTCAGGCGTCAGCACCCGAAGATCACTACCGTCGAGATTCACACGATAGAGCGTGCTGAGATACGGGCTACGCCCTTGCTCACGCCCCACACCAAGAAAATAGACAACGCCCTGCCGCTCGTCGATATCGACAATGTTGCTGACGACCCATGATCCGGATGTCACCTGGTTTAGAAGCTGCCCGGTGGTAAGATCATAGCGATACAGATGCCCCCAACCATCTCGTTCCGAAAACCATAATAACTGACGGCCCTGATCAAAGACTTTCTGTGTGATCGCAAGCCCGCCACCATAAGAGCCGTTAAGGCTGACGAACGTGGGGCTGGTTTCTTCAATAATCAGTTGCGCCACACCCGTGGCGGCATCGACACGGAACAATCCTACACGTTTGTGATGACGATCGCGCGCCTGCACATAAACGGCTTCGGAATCCGCAGTCCATTCCGCCATCGATGCACGAATTCCACTGATCGGATCAATCACCATATCAGCAGGGATATTCTTCACGTCGATCCGTGTCCCCCGCACAATATCAAAAATCACATACGTGGTGACTGGCGCGTGGTCATCACCTGGCTGTGACTGTTTAAACGTCGTGACCTTTGGGCGACGCGCACCGTCCGACGGCGCGCCTTGCCACAGGGTCATCTCGCCCACCTTGCTCTCATCGATACGGTGGGTCAGTAGTTTGGTAGAATCCGGCGACCACGCAACAGACGGCGGAAAGCTTACAGGTAAACTTTCAAAGGCTACATACCGTTGAGAGTCGCCAGACACATACCCATATTCGTTGAACTGAACCCCGTCATTGGTCAGGGCCCGCTCGGCACCATCAGCTGCCTTGAGCCAAAGGTTCCGATCACGTCGATAAACCGCCTTGGCGCCATCTGGAGCCACAGCATCGCTCGACGCGAAGGCTAAGGTTTGAACGGCACAGCCCGGCCCGGTCAGCGCGCACAGCCACTCGGAACCAAAGGCATGAAATGCTATACTCTTGCCATCAGGACTATAGTGGAAAGTCCTGAACGGCAAATTCTGCGGCGACACATCCTGACCCGAAGCCCGTGCCAAATTATCCGCCACACGCGCATGATTGAACGCAGGCCCACTTGTTGCAATTCGGGCGTCAATCACTACGAATTCAGCACCACCAACCGTATCTTTGCGATACCAGAAGCGATCACCATTATCGATCCAGTGCGGCACGATACTGATATTCAGAACCAGCGGCCGAACCAGTTGACTTTGGGCTGCATCCAGAAGACGCGCGGCGCGTTCGTAATTCTTCACCGCCACCGTAGGCGGTGAGAATGGATCAAGCCTCGCGCTCTCCTGTTGAGCAGAACCTGGGGACGCTATCATGATCGTCGCAAAGACCACAGTTGCACGTTTCCAATCCATAGGCTTGAATTAGTAACGCACGTTTACATTGATGCCGATTGTACGAGGTGTGAATGGCCGGATGCGGCGATTATCACTGCCGAGAGGAACAGCCATGCCTGCCGCGCCAAGTGAATTGTCAGCAAGGATAGCGTCCTCATTCAGCACGTTATCGACAAACAGCACAGCTTCCCATCGATCCGAAACGATACCCGCCCGCGCATTAACAACTTCAAACGCTGGCTTTCCACTGCTTGTCAAACCTTGGAAATCGAATTTCGTCCGGGTTTGATATTGATAATCGGCACGGACGTATCCGCTTAATTTCGTACCAACCGGGAAGCTATATTGACCATTGGCGGCAAACGTCCATTTGGGCGCAAGCAAGAAACTATCACCCTCACCAAGGATGGAGCGCGGATCACTCTCCGTAATTTTCGTGTTGAGATAGCCGGCAGCCGCACCCAATGTCAGCCCTTGGACCGGCTGAGCTTGGACCGAAAGTTCTGCACCGTACGAACGGGCCTTACCAGCATTGACTCTCAAACCCATGCCGCATTGGAACATGTAAGTTTGCTGCATGTCCGACCATTGATTGTAAAAGACGGCCGTATCTATGATAAGACGACGATCCATCCGTGCGAGCTTTGCTCCACCTTCATAAGACCACAAGGTGTCAGATTTAAGCGGCACGATGTCCCCACGCACGAGACCGAATTCAGCCAATTCATCAGCGCAAAGCGGAGAAACACCACTGGTATCGGTAAGGCTGCTTGCGCGGAAGCCTTTGGATACCTGCGTATACAGCAAAGTGTTTTCATCCGGACGGAAGCTCAGATTTGCCTTAGGAACGAAACCTGAGTCAGTGACGCTGGAGCGTGGAGAATTGAGCACGGTCGGAACAAACATGCTGGTGGATAAGTCGATCAGCTCTTGCGAGAATTTCGATTTATAAACACGTCCCCCGAGCGCGAATGTTATCTTGTCAGTCAGGTCATAGCCAACCTCGCCAAACAGACCAAGCTCGCGCGTGTCACCTGCCGACGTACGATTGATAAGAATGTCACTGCCAAGTAATGGTATCCCAATTACACCCTGACCTGGAACATCCACCGAAATCGTTCCGGCTGCGTTGGCACCAGGAATAGATCCGTAGAAAATGTTAAAGATAGACGTGTCTTGAAAAAAAGCCCCGACCGTCCAAGACAGCGGTCCCTGACCATTGGATGATAGACGCACTTCCTGAACCCAGCGTTCCTGCTCTACATCGGTCGTATTCAACCCAGGAGCAAAGAAGCCGAAATTGGGTGGACTGACCAGCGTGCTTCCCGCAGGAAGCTGCCCAGCCGCAATCAATGAATCAACCACGCCTGGTGCTTGACTGGTCATCAACCCGACAAAAACGTTGCCGAACAGAGCGCGGTCCTCAACTGAGAAGGATTTTAGCTTATAGTAAGACGTCGACGAGGTGATATCAAAAGCACCAGCATCTGCGCGAAGCGTCAAGTTATATAGCGAAATCTTGTTTTCAACCGGCTCTCGGATCGGTGATAAGTTGCCAAAGCGCCCCGTAATCTCGCTCACGAATGTGTCATAAAGCCCGAGATCCTCAGCTTTTTGATTCTCGTGCATAGCGCTCAATTCAATGTCAAGCCAATCGGTCGCACGTGCGACAAGCGAGGCCCGCAGCCCCCAAATTTTCTCGACATTGACATCTTCAATCGTCGCATCGAAATCAAGACTGCCAAATGCATCCGTTCCAGGCACTTTGTCGATGAAACCATCTTTACGCATCTTGTATCCGACGACACGCAACGCCAACTTATCCTCGACCAGAGGAGCATTGAACATGGCGTTGACGTCATAATTGATTCCGCCACCTTTGGTCGACGACAGCGACCCCTCTCCCCGCATTTCCAATTGTTCTATATTGGCAATATTTGGCACGACCTTAACAAGGCCGCTCATTGAGCTTGCACCATACAAAGTCCCCTGCGGACCTTTCAGCACCTCGACACGATTGATATCGACAAGCTTTAGATTAGCCGTTGGGATTGGTGTTTCCCCAATATAATAACCGGTGTCCGGCAAACCGCGAATATTGATCATAGGCCCAATACCACGGAGACTTGCCGCGCCGTAATTGGAAAAGCCGAGACCGGGAATACGCATTGCATAGTCATCGAAATCAGAAGCGCCGATCTGCTCGAGATCCTGACCCGAGAACGCCGTGATGGCGGCCGGTACGTCACTTAATCTTTCTTCGCGCTTTCGCGCGGTGACGACGATCTCCTCAAAATTGGCAGCGAAATTTGCTGCCGCATTACTGTTTCCCGACCCGGATCCACCAGCCTCCTCGCGAACGATCGCCATAGATCCGACTTCACCGGCCCGCACTGTGTATCCTGTACCGGCCAGCAATCCATCAAGTGCTTGATCAGGTTGGGCTGTACCGCGATAACCACGTGAAGTTGTTCCGCGGATCTCGTCGGCACGATAGATGACCGGTCGACCCGACTGGCGACCATAAGCATCAAGCGCCGCCTTCAGGCTACCCGCTGGAATATCATATGCAACAACAGCTACTTGCGCCTGTGATGCCGTTGTCAATGCTGCGATGCATGTGCTGGCAGCCAGTGCCGCCGCCAAGATATTATTTCGCATTGTTCTTCACTTCCCCCTTGATTCTGACCGCCACGGTAGCGGTTCGTTGCAGATTCAAGACAATGCACACGCATTGAACTGTAATGCTCACCCTGTGATTATGATCAAATTGTCGTTTTTTCTCGATCATCAGACAGGAGGCACATGCAAATACGGTATTGAAGGTATAGACTCAAGGCACGATAAAATGACGCGGCCAGCATAGAACGAGGCACCAAAACCACGCTCTTAAGGAGGCTCCGCAGCCCTTGCCGCAGACAGTAACCGCGAGAGCGGCACCGTTATACGTTAGAAAAATATTGGCGGTAAATGAATGATCTTAAGAATAATATCCAGTAGACGCACTCATAGGGTGCGCTATGACGTTCATATAGTTCCATTTTTGCGACCAACGGCGCCACAATTACAATTTGCACGGGACATTCGTTATCGCGAAACAGTATGGCCAGCCAGCAGGTTTGTCAGCCCACATCGCCGCCGATCACGTCGCCATGGTGTTGGTGATGTTATTCTTGGTAAACGCGGGTTTTCTTGGCCGCGCTGAGAAGCTGATAAACACCGATTGTCATAAGCGGCAAAACGAAGACGATCAGGAACACGACCGCCATCGCACTATATCCTTTGGCAATCAGATCAATTAGGCCGACCTCCCGACCGATGGTGAGGGCGATGATCAGAGCTACGGCTGTCACAAGGGCGCGCACCTTCCCGGTGCCAAAGCGCGCCATGAGCACTTTGCCGCGGTCGGCGCCTTGTATCCGCTCGTTCAGCGAATGAATGAGACCGGTACCGGATTCAATCAATCCACCGAACATAATGACAAGATAGATCTGGTGCAGCGTGGGGCTGTCGAGACGGCGTAACAAGGCGTCGGAAGGCACGGCGGCTTGTGCCAACTCGCCCGGAAACGCGCACATGGCAAGAAAGAAAAGAGCGGCCGGTAACATGGCGATTGGCCCACACAGACTTCCCGCCACAAACGCGTCCTTAACCGTCCGGCAATGACGAAGCGACGGCAACGCCGCAACAACAGCGACGACACTATAACCAGCATATGTCAATCCGCCGGTAATGCCCGCCATATTGATACTCGACGCACTGACATTTTCGGCAATCGTCGGACCAAATAAGTCAAAAGCCCGGGCGATCAACGCCACATAAAGCGCCATCCGCACAAAGAAAAAGTAGCGAAATACGGTTTCGACCCGATCACTGCCGCCACTGACGATCAGGATCACTAGACAGGCAAAAATGGCTGAGCCCAACAAGCCGTATCCCGGCATGATCGCTTCCATGACGGCGTGCGACCCGGCTTCGGCCACGGAAAGGACCAGAAGCAGCAGCGCCGTATAGGCGATTTCAAAGACGACCCACCCCGGCCCCAGCAAATTGCGGATCAGATCGCGATAGTTATAGGCATCGATCATACGGCTGAGGCCGAAGCCCGTGGTTGCAACCACACTGAATACGATCATGGCCACAACAATTCCGGCGAGACCCGCGCTCGGCCCGGGGATCAGAAAAAATTCGGCAAGCTCACGACCGGTAGCATAGCCACCGGCAATCAAAACGGCTTGAAAAACGATGGCTGGTAGGACCCACCTACGAAAAGCATCTTTCATTTTCTTTTATACCATATCATTTTTATAATTTTCTCATGTTATTATAGCTTGTCAACTATTATATATATCTACGGATTGCATCTTAAATCGGTGCTGGTACGTATTATATGCGCGGCGTAAATAAGATCAGACGCCAGCAATCACGAGTCGGCAATCACGGGTCGGCAATCACGAGTTTGCGGAAGAACAAGGACAGAACAATGAGTAACAAGAAACCAACGGCTGAGGATCAACTCTATGAGACCCTACGACACGACATCCTCACACTGTCCCTGAAGCCGGGCCAAAAGGTTTCCGAAACGTCCCTTTCGGCACTCTACAAGGTCGGTAAGGCGTCGACACGAACCGCCCTTGCCCGGCTGGTGCAGGACGGCCTTGTCTCCAAACATGTGCGCAGCAGCCATTTCGTCTCCGATATAACATTGCGCGACATCCACGAGTTGTTCGCTATGCGCCGCATGCTTCTCCCCGAAGCAGCCGCGCTTGCCTGTGCTTCGGCGCATTCGATGTCCAAAGCCATCATCGAACGGGTCATGGCGGATTACTCGGAAAATCGCTCCGAGGAAGTTCTCGGGATCTGTATCGCCAACCGTGATTTCGTGCTCGAAATGGTTAAGGGTAGCGGCAACGACCTGTTATATTCCGTAGCCTCCATGCTCGAAGATCGCGCTTTGCGCGTGATGTTCTTGAATCTCAGCGCCCCCCCGCCAATGGATGTGTTCCGCAGGCAATACCAAGCGATCCTTGATGCGATCGCCGTCCGAGATGCAGAAGCCGCGCGCGCTGCGGTTCATAAAGCGATCGACGAAAGCGAGGCCGCAACCATGGCGACGGTCATGCGGATGCCGTATATTCAATCGCTCAATCTTGCGAAGAAGGCCGATTAAACAAAAGCCTTGAACAAGCTTCCCCGCAAACCGCCGATACCGCCCGCCAAGTCGACCGCCGCACCATCACAATTCGCGGTATAGGCAATGACGACATCATTTTCCGGAAACCCATAAAAGCCGGACAGGAAACCTTGAATATATCCGGTATGGGAAATGCATTTTCGGCCTTCATAAGACGCGAGGTCTAACCCATAGCCATAAAGGACGTCATCGCCGCCATGGTTGAAAGGATGATCCTTGCGCCGTGGAGGATAACGGCCATCAAGCAGCCGCACGGGCGTCAACATCTTTGCCAAACTGGCGGCACTGACGACCTTACCGTTCATAAGCGCGTAATACCATCGGCACAGATCTTCTGGCGTGGATCGAAGCGCGCCGGCCCCTCCTGCATAGGTCAGCGAAACGAATGATGCGTTGGCAAACCCGCTCGGCGCATCCGGTGACGGGCTATAGCCACTGACCCGGTGCGGCACGACATCGGCCGCATCATCAATGGCCGTGTGCGCGAGCCCGGCCCGCGTAATGACCTCGCGCTTGAGATATTTCGGAAGCGGCTCTCCCGCAACTTTTTCAATGATCAGCCCCAACAGGAAGTAAGCCGTATCACTGTATATCCAGGACGTCCCTGGTTCGAATAGATAAAGAGGGTCGGTTTTCTCAAACCGCTCGATCATCTGGGCCTCAGTGTAATCGAGCCGGGACGACTGCAGAAAATCATCATTGGTATAGGACGAAAGGCCAGACGTATGGGTCAACATCTGATGAAGGGTAATATCGGCGGCGCGAGGGAAATTTGGAAAAAAGCGATCAAGTCGATCCTCCAGTTTTAATTTCCCCGCCTCCTCCAGGCGCAAAATAGCGGCTGCGGCAAAGTGTTTGGTAATCGAGCCGATTTGCACCACACCATTCGCGGCCAGAGCCGTGTTGGTTTCGAGATTGGCCATACCGAAGCCGCGGGAATAGACTATTTTTCCTCCTTTGCCCACGGCCACGGTGAGGCCCGGCGACTTACGCCCGGAGATGAGCTGCTCCGCGATCGCCTCGGCTTCACGAAACTGCGTACTGCCGCTGATACCGGCATATGCCGGTATCAGCG